>NZ_BAAAWH010000001.1:2228220-2546537 GCF_039534975.1 Microbacterium terregens | reverse complement strand
GGCGACCGCGCCTTCGTTGCGGGCGGGGACCAGGCGCGCCACCGCCGCGTGCAGGTACTCCTCGACCGAGGCGAAGGCGTCGATATCGAGCGGTTCGCTTGCTGTCGCGGTGCCGGAGCCGCCGGCATCCGCGGCGCCCGCATCGTCATCCGCCACGGTATGCAGCCGCGCCACCTGCGCGGTGAGGCGATCCCGCACCTCCCCGAGCACCCTCTCGCGCTGCACGAGGAAGGTCACACTGCCCACGACCGCCAGCCCGATACAGGCGACAGCAAGGATCGCACCCAGGATCCGGGTGCGGGCCGAGAGCGGTCGGGTCGCGCGAGCCACCCCCCGATTATCGCGCCGAAGCGGCACTTACGGGGGTCTTCGCCGAATCAGCCAGGATGGGTCATCGAGAGCAGGTCGAGTTTCTCGTCCAGCTGCTCCAGGGTCAGCTCGCCGCGATCGACATATCCGAGCTCGATGACCGCCTCACGGACGGTGATCCCGTTCGCCACGGAGTGCTTGGCGATCTTCGCGGAAGCCTCGTAGCCGATGAGCTTGTTGAGCGGGGTGACGATCGACGGGGACATGCCCGCGTATGCCGCGGCGCGCTCGACGTTGGCCTCGAGCCCGTCGATGGTCTTGTCGGCCAGCACTCGCATGGTGTTCGCCAGCAGACGGATGGACTCCAGGACAGCGGTGCCCATCACCGGGATCGCGACGTTCAGCTCGAACGACCCCGATGCGCCCGCCCACGCCACGGTGGCGTCGTTTCCGATCACGCGTGCGCACACCATCAGTGCGGCCTCGGGAACCACCGGGTTGACCTTGCCCGGCATGATCGACGAGCCCGGCTGCAGATCGGGGATGTGCAGCTCACCCAGACCGGTGTTCGGGCCTGAACCCATCCAGCGGATGTCGTTGTTGATCTTGGTCAGCGACACGGCGATCGTGCGGAGCGCACCGGATGCCTCGACCAGACCATCGCGATTGGCCTGCGCCTCGAAGTGATCCTTCGCCTCCGTGATCGGCAGCTCCGTATCGGCCACGATGAGTTCGATCACGCGCTGCGGGAAGCCCAGAGGCGTGTTGATACCGGTTCCGACGGCGGTGCCGCCCAGGGGCACCTCGGCGACGCGGGGGAGGACGGACTGGACGCGTTCGATGCCGAGCCGCATCTGTCGCGCGTACCCGCCGAACTCCTGACCGAGCGTGACCGGCGTCGCATCCATGAGGTGCGTGCGGCCGGACTTGACGACCTCTCTCCAGGCCTCGGCCTTCGTCTCGAGCGCGACGGCGAGGTGGTCCAAGGCCGGGATCAGGTCGTCGATGAGCTCCTGGGTGACAGCGAGGTGCACCGACGTCGGGAAGACATCGTTGGACGACTGCGACGCGTTCACGTGGTCGTTGGGGTGTACCGACGAGCCGAGGTCTCGCGTGGCGAGTGTCGCGAGCACCTCGTTCATGTTCATGTTCGACGAGGTGCCGCTGCCGGTCTGGTACACGTCGATCGGGAACTGGTCGGCGTATTCGCCGGTGATGATGCGGTCCGCTGCGCGGGCGATCGCGTCGGCGATCGTCGGGTCGAGTGTGCCGAGCTCCTTGTTGGCCAGCGCCGCGGCCTTCTTGATCCGGGCCAGAGCAACGATCTGGGCCGGGTCGAGGGCGTCGCCGGAGATCGGGAAGTTCTCGACCGCGCGCTGCGTCTGCGCCGCGTACAGCGCGTCCTTGGGCACCCGCACCTCACCCATGGTGTCGTGCTCGATGCGGTACTCGATGTCGCTCACGTCGTCGTTCCTCCAGATCGCAATGGTTGTTCAGGCGCCGTCTGCGACGATGCCCATGGTGATGTCGGGCACAGCCGTGCCTTCGGCGAGGCGATAGTTCGCGCCCACGATCGCCAGGTGCCCCCCGGCGACGGCTTCGCTGATCAGCTCAGACGAATGCAGCAGCTCCGCCACCGTATCCCGCAGGTGCTCACGCCCGACCCGATCGGCGTCGATCCGCTCGGGGAGGGCGCCGTGCACCTTCGACTCACGCTGGACGCGGCGCACGGCGGGCACGATCGGGGCGATCTGCCGCCAGATGCGGGGGGGAAGATCCGGCGCGTCCGCCTCGACGCTCGCGATCGCCGCGGACACGGCGCCGCATTCGTCATGCCCCAGCACGACGATCAGGGGAACGTGCAGGACCGCGACGGCGTATTCGAGACTGCCGACCACGGAATCGGAGATGACCTGACCCGCATTGCGCACGACGAAGAGGTCGCCGAGACCCTTGTCGAAGATGATCTCGGCCGAGAGGCGGGAGTCCGAGCAGCCGAACAGGGCCGCCCGCGGGCGCTGGCCGTGGGCGATCTCGGTGCGGCGGTGCACATCCTGCCGAGGGTGGCGGGGCACCCCGGAGACGAAACGCGCATTGCCGCGCTGCATCTCCTGCCATGCCTTGAGTGGGGTCGGCTCGGTCACTTGCTCTCCCCGCCCGCGGCGTCATCGCGGAGGGCGAGGACCTGCTCGGCCACGGACGCCGCGGCCAGCTCGAGCGACTCGTCGTCGGTCGACCCGTAGATCAAGATCGTGTCGTTCCCGGCCTGAGTGCTCAGCGCGGCGGAGATGTTGCCGGCACGTGCAGGATCGGGGATCTTGTACCGGTCCCACTCGAGTCCCTCGATCGTGACCGTGCTCTGGACCGAGGCGCCGCTCAGCACACGCGTCGGCCACGCCGGATCGGCGTCGAAGCCCTGCGCGACGCGGAGGAAGCCGGACACCTCGTCAGGAACGTAGACGATCGTCCAGGCGGCGGTGGAATCGCCCTCGATGGACGCGCGGTTCACGAGCCATTCCTCGGGCACGTCGGGGACGATCACGGTGCGGCCCTCTGCCGATTCAATGTTCTGCGCGATCGCCGCGACGTCGATCGGTTCGGCCGGGGGCCGCTCGCCGCGGGGAACGGCGAAGATGATGATGACGACGACGGCGAGGGTGGCCAGCAGCGCGGCGATCAGATTGCGGGTGTTCTGGCTCGCCCGGTACACGCGGGATGACTCCGCTTTGCGTGCGGTGGCCTCATCGGGCGTTTCCGGGCGCCCGAGCTCGGCGACGATCTTCGGGTTCTGCGCCATCAGTGCCGCCCCATCAGGAGTCTGCCTCGGCGGGGCCTGTCGATCGGGCCGCCTCCAGCCGGCGCTTCGCGCCCAGGAGCCACTCCTCACAGCGTGCCGCGAGGGCCTCGCCGCGCTCCCACAGCGCCAGCGAATGCTCGAGCGTCGGAGCGCCCTGCTCGAGTTCGGCGACGACGCGCACAAGTTCGTCGCGTGCCTGCTCGAACGTGAGGCTCGCGACGTCGGCGATGCCTTCGCTCGGTGCGTTCATGGTCTCCATCTTAGAGTCGGGCCGGGGCGGTGCTCGCTGAGTGCCGACCGGGCTAGGGCTCCTCGACCGGCCCTTCGGAGCGTGCGGCGAACGAGCCACGCCCCACCGTGACCAGCACCGGGACACCCGGCTGCGCCTGTGCCGCGTCGCGGACGATCACGCCGTCCGTGAGGTGTGCGATCGCGTAGCCGCGAGCGAGCGTGGATGCCGGTGACAGCGTGCGCAGTGCGGCGCGCAACTCGGCGGCCCGGCGCGCCTGCGCCTCGAGTCGTCGGTCGAGGGTGTCGCGGCCGCGGCTTACCAGCAGCCACAGGTGCTGGGAGCGGGCGTCGATCATCGACTCGGGGGCGCGCAGCACGGGGCGGGAGCGCAGCTGCTCGAGCTGCGCGATGTCATGACCGACGCGCTGCGACAGCCGCATCGTCAGCCGCGAGCGCAGCTGGGCGACTGCGGCACGCTGCTCGACGACGTCCGGCACGATGCGCTTGGCGGCATCGGTCGGCGTGCTGGCGCGCAGGTCGGCGACATCGTCCAGCAGCGGGTGATCGTTCTCGTGCCCGATCGCACTGACGACAGGGGTGGATGCCGCGGCAACCGCGCGCAGCAGGCGCTCGTCGCTGAAGCCGAGGAGGTGCTGCGGATCGCCTCCTCCGCGCGCGATGACGATGACGTCGACGGTGGGGTCGGCATCCAGGGCCTTCAGTGCCCCGATCGTCTCCGGAACGCACCGGTCACCCTGGACGGCGGCGTACGCCATGCGGAAGCGCACCTGCGGCCAGCGCATCTCCGCGTTGTGGCGGACGTCCTTCTCGGCATCGGATTTCTCACCGGTGATGAGCCCGATGACATGGGGGAGGAAGGGGATGGGCTTCTTGCGCGCGCGGTCGAAGAGCCCCTCGGCGCGCAGCTTCGCGCGCAGACGCTCCAGCTTCTCGAGCTGATCGCCGAGTCCGACGTGCCGCATGGAGGACACCGAGAAGCTGAAGTCACCGGTCTTGGTGAAGTAGTCGGCCTTGACGCACGCGATGACATGATCGCCGACCGCGAGATCCGCGGGCAGGCGTTGCCGGGTGCTGGACCAGATGCGGAACGAGATCGTGGCATCCGTCGCGAGATCCTTCATGCGGCCGAAGACGTTGCCCGTGCGCACGTTCCATGACGTGATCTCGCCCTCGACCCAGACCGACCCCCAGGTTTCGATGAACCCGCGGATGGTGTCGTTGAGGCGTGCGACGGAGGTAGGGGCATCGGCCGTGGACTCACGCGGGCGCACCGAGTCGGGCGGCGGGGCCTCGCCGGGGACGGGGGCAGCCTGGAACGTCGTCATCCGGACCTTTCATATCGAGCGGAGCCTGCGCTCTGCTGCCTCGGCGAGTCCCGGGTGCACGGCCGTCCCACAGGGCCGTCCCCGTAGACTCGAGGCGTGAGCACACCGCTTGTCCGCATGCCCGTCCCCCGCGTTCCGCGGCGGCGCGAGCGCCTCCAGGATATCCCCGTCCCCGGACAGAAGAGGGTCCTGCTCGCCGCCCCCCGCGGCTATTGCGCCGGAGTCGACCGCGCCATCGTCGCGGTCGAGAAGGCTCTGGAGCGCTTCGGCGCGCCCGTGTACGTGCGCAAGCAGATCGTCCACAACATCCACGTGGTGACCGAGCTCGAGGCGGCCGGGGCCATCTTCGTCGACGAGGTCGATGAGGTTCCCGAAGGCGCCCACGTCGTCTTCAGCGCGCACGGTGTCTCGCCGGCCGTCGTCGCCGAGGCCGCCGATCGTCAGCTCCAGGCCATCGACGCGACCTGCCCCCTGGTGACGAAGGTCCATCGCGAGGCCGTCAGATTCGCCCGCGACGACTTCGAGATCCTCCTCATCGGCCACGAGGGACACGAAGAGGTCGAGGGCACCGCCGGTGAGGCGCCCGACCACGTCACGATCGTGAACTCTCCCGATCACGCCGACACCGTTCTCGTGCGCGACCCGACGAAGGTCGTGTGGCTGTCGCAGACGACGCTCTCGGTCGACGAGACGATGGAGACGGTGCGGCGATTGCGCGTGCGTTTCCCGCATCTGCAGGATCCGCCATCGGACGACATCTGCTACGCGACCCAGAACCGCCAGGTGGCCATCAAGAAGGTGGCCCCGGGCGCCGATCTGGTGATCGTCGTCGGATCCGCGAACTCCTCCAACAGCGTGCGTCTGGTCGAAGTCGCCCTCGAATACGGCGCGAAAGCCGCATACCGCGTGGACTATTCCCATGAGCTGCAGCAGGAGTGGCTCGACGGCGTGGCCACGGTGGGCGTCACCAGCGGCGCTTCCGTGCCCGAAGTGCTGGTGCAGGAAGTCCTCGCCGACCTCTCGGATGCCGGCTACCGCGATGTGCAGGAGGTCAAGACGGCCGAGGAGGACCTGTTGTTCTCCCTCCCCAAGGAGCTGCGACACGATGCCGAAGGGCAGCGCGACGCGCGAGCCCTCGGCGGGCGGGTGACCACATGAGCGACCCCGTCGATCGCACCGCCTCGCACGGCACCGAAGAATTGCGGCCCAGGCCGCACGGCACCGAAGAATTGCGGCCCAGGCCGCACGGCACCGAAGAATTGCGGCCCAGGCCGCAATATGGCGAGTACGCCACCCCCGAGGAGCAGCGCGCGCGCATCCAGCAGCCCGACCTGACGCGGCTGCTGGACACCGGCCAGGATCCGGACGCTCTGCATGGCGCTCCCGCGGGCACCGCGGTGGCTGCGGCCGTGAAAGACGAGGCGCCGATCCGGAGGGGCCGGTTCGTGGACCGTGTCGCCACGATCGCCCTGCTCGTCTACGGTCTGGTCAACGTCGTCACCGGCATCCCCGGCATGATCAACTACGAATCGTACGTCGGGACGGTCTTCAGCCTCCTCGGCGTGGACGCCCAGCTCTCCGACCCGGCGGCGGGACGCCCGTGGGGCCTGGCGGCCGCGCTCCTGCTGGCCATCGGCTGGCTCGCGACCGCGTACCTGTCGTGGCGCAGCCTGCGGCGAGGCCGGGTCACCTGGTGGATACCGCTGGTCGCGGGGATCGTCTTCACCTTCGTCAGCGGCATTCTGCTGATGGTCCCCATCGTGTCGGATCCGACCGTGTGGAACGCCATCCTCGACACCGCGCGCTGAGGCGCGCGCCCGTCCGATCGCTCCGCAGTCGCGATCTGCGGTTCCGCGAGGCCGCTTCTCGCGAGAAGTGACGGCGGAGCGCCGCATGCGGTGCGCGTCGGGTCGCCTAGGATGACCGGATGCCTCGCCTCGTCGCCGTCTGCGTCGTCCATCAGCTGCGTCCCGACCGGGGAAACGGGGTGACGGCGATCGACAAACGGCCCGTGGAAGGCCGCGTCCGGATCGGTCGCTACGGCGTGCGCGCCGACGTCCAAGCCGACCGCAAGCACCACGGCGGGCTCGACAAGGCCCTCTACGCGTACGCCCAGGAGGATGCCGCGTTCTGGGCGGGTGAGCTCGGCCGCGACCTTCCGTCCGGTTTCTTCGGTGAGAACCTGCGCACCGAAGGCATCGACGTGAACGCCGCCCGCATCGGCGAGGTATGGCGCATCGGCGACACCGTCACCGTCGAGGTGACCATGCCCCGAACGCCGTGCCAGACTTTCGCGCGCTGGGTCGGTGGAGACGACCAGCGCGGATGGGTCAAGCGGTTCTCGGCCGAGCGCCGCCTCGGTCCCTACCTGCGCGTGCTGCGCAACGGCTTCGTCCAGGCGGGCGACCCGATCGAGGTGGTATCCCGTCCCGACGGTGCGCCGGGCCTGCTCGACGAGTATCTCGACCCGGCGTAGACCGCGCGGTTCGGGTCAGCTCGTGGACTTGCCCGCGGAGCCGAGCTGCTGGGTGGACTGCACGACGCGCGCGGCCATCGCGGACTCCGCGACCTTGCCCCATGCGCGCGGGTCGTAGGCCTTCTTATTGCCGACCGAACCGTCGACCTTCAGGACGCCGTCGTAGTTGCCGAACATGTAGCCGGCGACCGCGCGAGTGAACGCGTACTGCGTGTCGGTGTCGATGTTCATCTTGATCACGCCGTTGGACACCGCGAGCGCGATCTCCGCGTCGCTGGATCCGCTGCCGCCGTGGAAGACGAGGTCCAGCGGCTTGGGGCCGGTGCCGAATTTGGCCGCGATCCCTTCCTGGATCTCGCCGAGCAGCTCAGGGCGGAGCTTGACGTTGCCGGGGGCGTAGACGCCGTGGACGTTGCCGAACGTGAGCGCGGCGATCCAGCGGCCCTGGTCGCCCAGGCCGAGTGCCTCGACGGCCTGGGTCACGTCAGCCACGGTCGTGTAGAGGGCGTCGTTGGAGCCCTCGTGCTGCACGCCGTCCTCCTCGCCGCCGACCACGCCGATCTCGACCTCGAGGATCGCGTGGATCGCCTTCATGCGGGGGAGCAGTTCCTTGGCGATCTCGACGTTCTCGGCCAGGGGCACCGCGGATCCATCCCACATGTGCGACTGGAAGATCGGGTTGCCGCCGTCGGCGACGACCTTCTCGGACTCGGCGATCAGGGGCAGAACGAAGTCCTCGAGCGCAGGTTTCGGGCAGTGATCGGTGTGCAGGGCCACCGTGATCGGATAGCTCTTGGCCGCCTCGTGCACGAACCGTGCGAACGCCAGCGCGCCCGTCGCGCGAGCCTTGACGCTTTGGCCGGCGAAGTAGTCGGCGCCACCCGTCGTCACCTGGATGATGCCGTCGGAGCCGGCTTCGGTCAGTCCCTGAAGAACCGCGTTCACGGTCTGCGAGCTCGAGACGTTGAACGCGGGGTAGGCGAATCCGCCGGCCTTCGCGCGGTCCAGCATCTCGGCATACTGCTCTGGGGTGGCGACGGGCATGACAGCTCCTTGCTCGTGTGCGGGGGTACCCCGTCACTCTATCGAAGCGTGTGTGGAGAACTGAGGGCCCGACCCCGGTCCCGGGGGGCGACCCATGCCAGGCGCGCAAGAATCGCGATTCCTTCGCGCCGCCGGGCCCCGCTGGCCCGGTCGGCGGGCGGCCCGCTGGTTAGGCTGAGAACATGGTGAGCCTTACCGCCGACATGAGTCCGCTGCATCCCGACCGAAACCTCGCGCTGGAGCTGGTGCGCGCCACCGAGGCGGCCGCGATCCGCGCTGTGCCGTTCATCGGACGAGGTGACAAATTGGCGGCGGATGGCGCGGCCGTCGATGCGATGCGCGCCTTCTTGACGACGGTGAACTTCGACGGGACGATCGTCATCGGCGAGGGCGAGAAGGACGAAGCGCCGATGCTGTTCAACGGCGAGAAGGTGGGCAACGGCCGCGGCCCGCAGTGCGACGTGGCGGTGGATCCGATCGACGGCACCTCGCTGACCGCCGCCGGCCGTCAGAACGCGCTTTCGGTGATCGCCGTGTCCGACCGGGGGACCATGCTGGACGCCTCGACGGTGTTCTACATGGACAAGCTGGTCACTGGGCCCGCCGGCGTCGGTGTGGTCGACATCCGGCTGCCGATCGGCGAGAACATCCGACTGCTGTCCAAGGCGCTCGGCAAGCCGGTGGATGAAATGGTCGTGTCGGTGCTGAACCGGCCGCGCCACGAGCAGCTGATCGCCGACATCCGCGCAGCCGGGGCAGGTACCCGCCTGATGTCCGATGGCGACGTCGCCGGCGGCATCAACGCCGCGCGTCACAACGCCCGCACCGACATGTGCGTGGGCGTCGGCGGCAGCCCCGAGGGAATCGTCACCGCCTGCGCGATCAAGGCGCTGGGCGGGCACATCCAGGGGATCCTCTGGCCGCGCGATGACGATGAGAAGCAGAAGGGCGCCGACCACGGTCTGAAGACCGACGGCTACGTGTACGAAGCGGATGAGCTCGTCACCGGTCGGAACACGATCTTCGTGGCCACCGGCGTCACCGACGGCCAGCTCGTCGCGGGCGTCAGTCGCGAGGGCGACTACGTCTACAGCGAGAGCGTCGTGCTGCGCGGTACCTCGGGCACTCTTCGCCGCATCGTCTCGGAGCATCTCACCTCGAAGTGGCTGTAGCTCCGGCATCCGCCTGATGAGCCGGCTGCCCGGGGCGCAGTCCGGCCGCCGGTTCCGAAGCGTGGGACAGACGTTCTGCGTGGGACCGCTGTTGCATATGTGACGCAGTCGTGATGCCGGTTGCGGACGATCTCTGGCAGAATCGAACAGGTGTCAACGAGGACGCATGCGTGTACTCAGACACTAGGGGGTTGACGATGTCAGCACAGGTTGGCGGTCCCAAGCCGCAGACAGGCGCCATCGCCGTCGTGGCGAACGCCACTGACCCGGCTCGGCGCCCCGACGTGCTGTTCCGCGTGCGTCGTGACGAGGACCATCAGGTCTCGGCATGGTGGATGGTCGGCGCCTTCGTGGCCGTGTCCGCTGCGGCGATCGCTCTATTGAGCTTCGTTCCCGGCGGCGCCTGATCCGACGCGGTCCGCGAAGGGCGCGATGCGTTCGCGCACTTCGCCGAGGTCGGCGCTGAGGTCAGCCGGCAGAAGTGTCTCATCGGATGCCGGTTCCCGAGCGTCTTCGGCATCCAGCGCGCCGTCCAGCAGTTCCGGCGCCCGGAGCCGTCGCGGTGACTTCTCGACGACGACCGGCGCACCCAGGGCGTCGAGTTTGGTCTGGTCGATGCCGGGGAAGCGCCGCGCGGTGACGAGCACCCGCGACTCGAGCGAGCCGGCGAAGCGGTTGTAGCTGTCCACGGTGCGCTCGATGGCACGACGCAGGTCGTCGGCGTGACCTGCGAGCTTGCCCAGGCGCTCGTACAGCTCGTTGCCGAGGACGAACAGCGCGCGAGCCTCCTGCGAGACGTCCTGCTGCGTCCAGGTGAACGCGACCGTCTTGAGCACGGCCCACAGGTTCACCGGGGAGGCCAGCGCCACGCGCTTGCCGAAGGCGTAATCCAGCAGCGAGGGATCCTCCTCCAGGGCGGCGGCCAGCAGCGACTCACTCGGCACGAAGCACACCACGAACTCGGGGCTGGAGGCCAGGCCCGCCCAGTACGCCTTCTTCGCCAGCGCATCCACGTGCCCGCGCAGCGCCTTCACGTGCTTGTCGAGCAGCAGCTTGCGCCGCGCGCCCTCCGCACCGACCGCCGTCAGCGGGATCGCGCTCGCCTCGAGGTAGGCATCGAGCGGCACTTTCGCATCGACGGCGATCGCCTTGTCACCGGGCAGACGGATGACCATGTCGGGGCGGCCGGCCCCGGCATCCGAGGTGATCGATGTCTGGGTGTCGAAATCGACGTATCGCGTGAGACCGGCAGCCTCGACCACCCGCCGCAGCTGCGTCTCGCCCCAGACTCCCCGCGTGCTGCCCGAGCGCAGGGCGCTGGCAAGCGACTCGGTCGTGGCGCGCAGCGCCTCGTCGGACTGCTGCGCGCGCCGCAGCTGCTCGGCCAGCGAGCCGAACTGGGCGTGGCGGTCGCGCTCGAGATCATCGACCTTCGTCTGCATCGACTGCAGCGTCTCGTGCACCGGCGCGAGCGCGCGCAGGACGGCCTGCTCGCGGCGCTCCCTCTCCTCTCGCGACGCCTGATCGGCGCGCGCCTGAGCGGCCAGCTCTCGATAAAGGAGGTGCTGGTGCTCGAGCTGGGCCTGCACCCCCTGCCGAGTGGCCTCGCTGGCCGCAATGCGGGCGCGCAGTTCTGCGGTGCCGTGGGCTGCGCGCGCGGCGACCCGGGCGCCGCCGGCGAACCAGCCCGCGAGCAGGCCCACGGCGAGGCATCCGATCACGAGGACGGAGACGGTGAGTGCATCCATGAGTTCAGGATGCCCCGGACATGCGACATCGGCGCGATGCTACCGTGGAAAACGTGACCCCACAGGAGATCGAGAACCTCGCTCACCTGCGCCGGGCGCGCGATCTGATCGACCGTGACTACGCCCGGCCGCTCGATGTGCCGACCATGGCGGCGAAGGCGCTGATGTCGCCCGCGCACTTCTCGCGCCAGTTCCGGGCCGCGTACGGAGAGACGCCCTACAGCTATCTGATGACCCGGCGGATCGAGCGCGCCATGGCCCTGTTGCGCGCGGGGACCAGCGTCACGGATGCGTGCATGGCCGTGGGCTGTACGTCGCTGGGTTCCTTCAGCTCGCGATTCGCCGAGATCGTCGGAATGACCCCTTCGGAGTACCGCAAGCGCGAGCACGATGCCGTACGGGCGATGCCCTCGTGCGTCGCGAAGTTGCACACGCGTCCGGTGCGGGACGCATCGAGCAGAATCGGAGAAGTGCGCGAGCACAGCGCGGCGTAGCGTCGCCGCCATGACAATCGCACTCCAATTCACCAACGTCACCGTCAACGATGTCGACGAGGCGATCGGCTTCTACCGGGACGCTCTCGGTCTCGATGTGCAGAACGATGTGTCCTCGGGGGGTCACCGCTGGGTGACCCTCGGGACGCCCGCACAGCCCGGCCTCGGCATCGTCCTGTCCGACCCCCACGCCGGCCGCTCCCAGGCTGATGGGGACACGATGCAGGAACTGCTCACCAAGGGCGTGCTGCCGATGCTCGTCTTCAACACCGACGACCTCGACGCGACGTTCGAGACCGTGCGGGCCGCCGGCGCGGAGGTGCTGCAGGAGCCGATGGACATGGGCTGGGGTCAGCGGGACTGCGCGTTCCGCGATCCGTCCGGGAACATGGTCCGCATCGCGCAGGCCGCGGCGGCCTGACCCGTCCGGGCCGTGTGCACAACGTCGCCGATACCATCGCGGCGCGCGCCCGGCTCCCCGCAATAGCGGGGATCCGCTCCGGCGGGTGTGTCGGATCGGCGACGTTGTGCACGCGGCGCCGTCGGACCGAACCCCCGGGCGTCAGGCGACGGTTGCGAACAGCTCGGGCGCCAGCGTCGGCTGCGCCTCGGCAACCGCCTCGGGCACCGGCTCGGGCATGAAGATCTGTGACGTGCGGACTCCCGCCGCGTCGGCCAGCGCAGCGATGTCCTCGGCGTCGACGCGACGGGCGGCGTCGATCATGATGTGCGCGCACGCGAGCGCGTCCGCGGTCGCATCGTGATGCGGGAAGTCGATGAACCCGGCGGCCGCGGCCACCGAGGGCAGGCGGTAGGAATCGAGGTCGTAGAGCTTGCGCGCGACCTGCAGGCTGCAGACGTAGCGGTACGGCGGGTAGACGTCACCGGTCGCCTCGCAGGCACGACGGAGCACCATCATGTCGAAGCCCGCGTTGTGCGCGACCAGCACGTCCGCGCCGGCGAACGCGGCGAGATCGTCGAGCTGCTCGCTCCAGGTCTTCGCGTCCACGACGTCCTCGGCGCGAAGTCCGTGGATGCGCGTGTTGAGCTCGAAGAAGCGATCATGCCCCGGCGGTGGCTGGATCAGCCATCCGGCGGTGGCGACCACAACGCCGTCTCGGACCCTGGCCAGGCCGACCGCGCACGCGGACGCATTGCTGGAGTTCGCCGTTTCGAAGTCGATTGCGGTGAAGTCCAAGGGCACGCGTCCAGCGTCGCCGCGGGCGGCCGCCGCGGGACGCAGGCGCGCCGGGGAGGCGCGGATGGGCCGGGGACCCGGGAATACGGCTGTGTGTCCCGACGGCAGAGATCCGGGGGGACCCGCGTTAGGGTGCTGCACATGGCCAGCAACGAAGAGATGTCGACCTCCTTCGGATCCGCCGCCGGGACGTACGAGTCCGGTCGCCCCGACTACCCCATCCAGGCCGTGGATTGGATGCTGCAGCCCGTCGTCGGCGGTGAGCGCAGCATTCGGGTCGCCGATGTCGGCGCCGGCACCGGCAAGCTGACCCGGTCGGTGGTCGAGCTCGGCGCCGAGGTCGTGGCCATCGATCCCGATCCGAAGATGCTCGCCGTCCTGCGCGAGCACGTGCATGGGGTGCCGACGTTCGTGGGCACGGCCGAGAGACTCCCGCTGCCCGACGCGAGCCTTGATGCCGTGCTGCTCGGCCAGGCGTGGCACTGGGTCGAACCGGCGGCCGGCTCAGCCGAAGCGGCGCGGGTACTGCGATCCGGGGGACTGCTCGGCCTGATCTGGAACGTCCGCGATGATTCCGTGGAATGGGTGCGCCGTATGACCGGGATCATGCACGGCAGCCGCGCCGAGCAGATGCTCGCGCAGGGCGACCCTCCCGTGGCGGCACCCTTCGGTCCGGTCGAGAGCGCCTCCTGGCGATGGTCCCGCGCGATGACGCGGGAGTCGCTGCTGGCGATGGCCCGCTCGCGCAGCTACATCATCACCGCGAGCCCCGAGGAGCGCACCCGCATCGAGGCGGGCCTGCTTCTCCTGTTCGACGAACTCGGCGCCGTGGGCGATGCAGTGATCCAGCTTCCCTACGTCACGCGCGCGTATCGGTCGATCCGGCCGTAACGCAGCGCCGGGCTCCCGGACCGCCTCAACGTAGACTGGACTCCCGTGGCTCTCACTATCGGCATCGTCGGCCTGCCCAACGTCGGCAAGTCCACCCTGTTCAACGCGCTGACCAAGAACGACGTGCTCGCGGCGAACTATCCCTTCGCGACGATCGAGCCCAACATCGGTGTCGTGAGCCTCCCGGACCCGCGTCTGGAGAAGCTGGCCGAGGTCTTCGGGTCCGAGCGGATCCTCCCTGCGACGGTCTCGTTCGTCGACATCGCCGGCATCGTCCGCGGCGCGAGCGAGGGGGAGGGGCTCGGTAACCAGTTCCTCGCGAACATCCGCGAGGCGGATGCGATCGCACAGGTCGTGCGCGGGTTCACCGACGACGACGTCGTGCACGTCGACGGCGGCGTGAACCCGCAGAACGACCTCGAGACCATCAACGCCGAGCTCATGCTGGCCGACCTGCAGACCCTCGAGCGGGCGATTCCGAGGATCGAGAAGGAGGTCAAGGGCAAGAAGTCCGAGCCGGCCGTCCTCGACGCGGCGATGGCTGCCAAGGACGCGCTGGAGCGCGGCATCCTGCTCTCGCACTCCGGACTGGATCTCGCGCCGATCAAGGAGCTGGGGCTGCTGACCGCGAAGCCGTACATCTACGTCTTCAACGTCGATGAGGCGGTGCTGACGGATGCCGCGGCCAAGGCCGCCCTCGAGGCACTGGTCGCGCCCGCCCACGCCGTCTTCCTCGATGCGAAGATCGAGTCCGAGCTGATCGACCTCGACCCGGAGGACGCTGCGGAGCTGCTCGCCTCGACGGGTCAGGAGGAGTCCGGCTTGATTCAGCTCGCGCGCATCGGTTTCGACACGCTGGGCCTGCAGACCTACCTGACGGCGGGTCCGAAGGAAGCGCGCGCCTGGACGGTCGGCAAGGGCTGGAAGGCCCCGCAGGCCGCCGGCGTCATCCACACGGACTTCGAGAAGGGCTTCATCAAGGCGGAGGTGATCTCGTTCGCTGACCTGGTGGACGCCGGGTCCGTCGTCGAGGCCCGTTCTCGCGGCAAGGCCCGTCTGGAGGGCAAGGACTACACCATGCAGGACGGCGACGTCGTCGAGTTCAGGTTCAGCTCCTAACCGGAGGACGCGCGCTCCGCGGCCCGCGATGCGGGGGCCGAAGCCGCTGCCATCGAGGCCCCGTGCCACCCGACGGCGGCCCTGTCCGCCACAGACGAAGAAGGACGGTTGTGCATGGAGATGGGTTCGCTGGACGGCTGGGTGTCGTCGGTTCTCTCCGGTATCGCGATCCTGATCGGAATCGTGCTGGCTGTGTCAGGAATGTCCTGGCGCCCCGGATCGCTCGCCGAAGCCGGATCCTGGTCGCTGGAGCACACGTCGGATAGGTTCCAGGATGCGCTGATGTCCGTTCTGCGCGAGTGGGATGATCTGAGGAGCCGACGGTGACCCGACTTGAGACGTTCGACCCCGACGATCGCGCCATCCCCTATCTCGATCAGGGCGATGGGCCTGCACTGGTGCTGCTCTCGGAGCGCGGAGCCGACGGGGGCGGGCTCGGCACGCTCACGAGCATCCTCGTGGAGACAGGCTTCCGCATCGTGCGCATCGGATTCCGCGGTGCAGCCGACGATGTGACGCTGCAGGATCTCGCGCAGGACGTGCTCGATGTGCTCGACCACCTCGAGATCCGCGACACGTGGATCGGCGGACACGCGTTCGGGGGAACGGTGGCGCGCACGCTGGCCCTCGCGCACCCCGACCGCGCAAACGGGGTGCTTCTGCTCGGCGTCGAGGTCGCGCAGATCCCCGTGCCGCAGCACATGCCCGTGCTGGTCGTCCAGGGAGCGGGCGACGAGATCACACCGGCAGCGAACGGTCTGCAGCTCCAGGCATCCGCGCCCGGACTGGTGAGCGTGACACTGCTCGAGGGCGCCGGACACATGTTCCCGGTTACGCATGCCGGGCAGACCGCCGAGATCATCGAGGAATACCTCGACTGGGACTGAACGCCGATCACCCGTGTTCCGGCCCGATCGGCACCCACGCCCTCGACGCGGGAGCGACGCTACGCAGGATGACAGGATCGATCGATGACCGCGACACTCGTCGCCCGGAACCTGGCCGGAGGGTACGGTCACCGCACCCTCTTCGACTCGCTCGACGTGACCGTCGCCCCGGGTGATGTCCTGGGCGTCGTCGGAGCGAACGGCGCCGGCAAGTCCACGCTGCTCCGGCTCCTCGCCGGCATCGACGAGGCACAGGCCGGCACCATCGCACTCGCGCCCACCGACGCGTTCGTCGGCTGGCTGCCTCAGGAGCACGAACGGGTCACCGGCGAAACCGTCGCCGAACACATCGCCCGCCGCACGGGTTGCACCGAGGCGACCAGGGACATGGATGCCGCAGCATCCGCCCTCGCCGAACCTGCACCTCCCGACGGGATCGACCCCGGCGATGCCTACTCGTCCGCCCTGGACCGGTGGCTCGCCTCCGGCGCCGCCGACCTCGAGGAGCGGCTGCCGGTCGTCCTCGCCGATCTCGGGCTCGAACTGAGCACTGACGCACTGATGACCTCGCTCTCCGGTGGCCAGGTCGCCCGCGTCGGATTGGCCGCGCTGCTGCTTTCCCGGTTCGACATCGTTCTGCTGGACGAACCGACCAACGACCTCGACCTCGACGGTCTCGAACGGCTGGAAGCCTTCGTACGCGGTCTTCGGGGCGGAGTGGTGCTCATCAGCCACGACCGTGAGTTCCTCGCACGGTGCGTGACGCGCGTGCTGGAACTCGATCTCGCGCAGGCGTCAAACCGCGTGTACGGCGGCGGCTATGACGCGTACATGGAGGAGCGCGCCACGATCCGCCGGCACCAGCGCGAGCAGTATGACGAGTTCGCCGGCAAGAAGGCCGACCTCGTCTCGCGGGCGAGAACTCAGCGGGAGTGGTCGAGCCAGGGTGTGCGCAACGCGATGAAGAAGGCGCCGGACAACGACAAGATCCGCCGCAAGGCCGCCACGGAATCGAGCGAGAAGCAGGCGCAGAAGGTGCGCCAGATGGAGAGTCGGATCGCGCGACTCGACGAGGTCGAGGAACCGCGCAAGGAGTGGCAGCTCGAGTTCAGCATCGGCTCCGCACCCCGATCCAGTTCGGTGGTCTCGACGCTCAGCTCCGCGACGTACCAGCAGGGTTCCTTCACTCTCGGCCCGGTGTCACTGCAGGTGAACGCGGGAGAGCGCATCGGCGTCACCGGGCCGAACGGTGCGGGCAAATCGACGCTGTTGCGCGCCCTGCTCGGCAGGCAGCTCCCGGACGAGGGAACCGCGAGCATCGGCGCGAGCGTCCAGATCGGGGAGATCGACCAGGCGCGTTCCGTGCTGGCCGGCGCGCAGGTCCTCGCGGCGGCGTTCGAGGAGCAGACGCCCGACCTGGGACCGGGTGACGTGCGCACGCTGCTGGCCAAATTCGGGCTCAAGGCCGACCATGTGAATCGACCGGTGGATGAGCTGTCGCCGGGGGAGCGAACCCGGGCCGGGCTGGCTCTCCTGCAGGCGCGGGGCGTCAATGTGCTCGTGCTCGACGAGCCCACCAACCACCTCGACCTGCCCGCGATCGAGCAGCTCGAGCAAGCGCTCGCGTCCTACGACGGGACGCTGCTGCTGGTGACCCACGACCGCCGGATGCTCGCCACGGTGCAGACCGACCGGAGATGGCACGTCGATGGCGGGGTGGTGACCGAGCTGTAGCGCTGAGCCCTGCAGGTCGGCGGAGTTCATTGGATCTGCGTGATGAGCGCGTGTTTCTGGCACCGTATGTTGATGCCGTCATCCGTAGCGGATCACGGCATCCGACGAGGGAGCAATCCCCGTCCGTCCGTTCGCGACGCGGCCACGAGCGGGCGGAATCGCGTGGAGCCGCGAGATCGAGAGCGGCGCGTGGACACCACCAGCGGAGCGGAATCCCCTGACCCCGGCGACGCCGCGGAGATCCCTCTGTCGCCGCCGCCTGAGCCGCCGGAGGCGCCTACGCCGCCGATCGTCCGAACCGTTCGCGCGGGCTTGGACCATCCGGTTCGAACGCCGTTCGTCGCGACGCTGGCCGTGATGGCAGCGATCGTCCTGGGGATTGCGATCGGATCGTTGGCCTTGATCCTGGTCTGCGTGGTGCTGGCGATCTTCATCGCACTCGGGCTGAACCCGGTCGTTCTGGCGCTGGAGCGGCGCGGCATCCCGCGCGGCTGGGGGATCGCGATCGTGTTCGCGGTGTATCTGCTGCTGGTGATCGTGTTCGTCCTCTGGGTGCTGCCCGCGGTCATCACCCAGATCTTCGAGTTCGCACAATCGGTTCCGGCCGGCTTGGAGGAGTTCGCGCAGTCCGCCTGGGTGCAGAGCCTCGACCCGGCTGTCGCGGCGTTCCTCGACGACGCCCTCGACAGCGTTGCCGCGTTCCTGTCCGATCCGCAGAGCCTCGCGGTGCTGTTCGGTGGCGTCCTCGGCTTCGCCGCCGACACCGTCAGCGCGATCTCGTCCGGCATCATCGTCGTGGTCCTCACGCTGTACTTCCTCGGATCGTTGACGGCGATGAAGCAGACCCTCTACCGCCTGACCGCGGCGCACTCGCGGCACACGGTCGAGAGTCTCGCGGAGCAGATCACGGGTTCGATCGGCAGTTTCGTGCTCGGTGCGGTGGTCCTCGCGGGTGCCAATGCAGCCGTCGTCGTCCTGCTGCACATGGTGCTGGGCCTGCCGTACCCGGCGCTGATGGGCGTGATCGCTTTCGTGGTGACCCTCGTGCCTGTCATCGGATCCGTTCTGTTCTGGGTGATCGGCACCGTGCTCGCCCTGTTCACCAGTCCCACCGCCGCACTCCTGTTCGCGATCCTGTACCTGGTCTACATCCAGATCGAGGCGTACGTCGTGACCCCGAGGGTGATGTCACGCGCGACCGCGATCCCCGGCGTGCTGGTCATCCTGGGCGCCCTCATCGGCGGAACACTCTTGGGATTCCTCGGGGCACTTGTCGCGATTCCGATCACGGCAGCGATCCTGCTGGTCGTGCGAGAAGTGGCGATGCCGTTGCAGGATGCGAAGACCCGGCCGACGAATTAGAGCCGTCGCTTCCGCCGCCGCGCGTGCGCACAGATCGGCTGCCTTCCCGTCAGAAAATCCGCGCGCGAATAGGATCGGATGCCGGCGAGTGTCGCAGAAGGGCACCAGGATCCGCGGCCCAGGGAAGTACGCATCAGCGCGCACCCGCGGGGTCACCAGCACCGTCCCGTTTCAACGTCCGACCTTGTCGGCAGAAGGATCTCTCCGTGACTGAACACACCGGTCCGTTTCGCGCGGATGCCCTCGGGCCGAGCACGTACGCGCACGGGACCGTCCTCCCACCCGGCGGTCGGATGATCCTGCTCGCAGGGACATCGCCGCTGGACGCGACCGGTGCTCTCGTGGCTCCGGGCGACGTCGCCGAGCAGATGCGGGTCACGGTCGAGAACGCCCGCGCCGCCCTGCGGCACGTCGGGGCGGACATCGGCGCCATCGTCCGAGCGCGCATCTACGTGGCGTCCTCCGAACGAACAGACCTGTTCGCGGCCTGGCAGGCCTTCACCGCCATCTTCGACGGTAGCGAGTTTCCGAGCACCCTGGTGGGCGTGACGGTGCTGGCGTACCCGGATCAGATGGTCGAAGTCGAGTTCGACGCCCTCGTCCCGGCGTAGTCGACACCCGCGGGAACGCGACCTGCACGCACCGTGAGGGGCGGCACGAGCAGCTGCCGGGGTGGCCCGATGCGGTGTCGGAGGCCAGTGCGCGATAGCGTCGACGATGGTGTGCGCGAGATTCGAGCGTCCGCCGGAATGGAGATCTGCTGTGGCTGTGCTCGACGACCGTCTTGTTTCCGTGTTCGATGAGGTCGTCGGCAGGAATCAGGGAGAGACGGAATTCCATCAGGCCGTCCGTGAGGTGCTGGAGAGTCTCGGACCCGTCGTGGCCAAGCACCCGGACTACGCCGACTCCGAGGTGATACGCCGGCTCTGCGAGCCCGAGCGTCAGATCATCTTCCGTGTGCCGTGGGTCGATGACAGCGGCCGCGCCCAGCTGAACCGCGGTTTCCGTGTGGAATTCAACTCGGCGCTCGGACCCTTCAAGGGCGGATTGCGGTTCCACCCGACCGTGTACCTCGGCATCGTGAAGTTCCTGGGCTTCGAGCAGATCTTCAAGAACGCACTCACCGCACTGCCGATCGGTGGCGCGAAAGGCGGCTCCGACTTCGATCCGAAGGGGCGGTCCGACGCCGAGGTCATGCGCTTCTGCCAGTCGTTCATGATGGAGCTGTATCGGCACCTGGGCGAGTACACCGACGTGCCCGCGGGGGACATCGGCGTGGGGGGCCGCGAGATCGGCTACCTGTTCGGCCAGTACAAGCGCATCACCAACCGCTACGAGTCCGGCGTGTTCACCGGCAAAGGTCTGACCTGGGGTGGTTCGCAGGTGCGGACCGAGGCCACCGGCTACGGCCTGGCGTTCTTCGTCGACGAGATGCTCCGGGCCGAGGGCGGCTCGTTCGAGGGCAAACGGGTCGTCGTCTCCGGCTCCGGGAACGTCGCCATCTACGCCATCGAGAAGGTGCGCCAGCTCGGTGGACTTGTGATCGCGTGCTCGGACTCTTCGGGATACGTCGTGGACGAGGACGGCATCGACCTGGACCTGCTGAAAGAGATCAAGACGGCGCAGCGTGGACGGGTCACCGACTATGCGGCCCGCCGGAACCGCGCGGTGTTCAGCGCGACGGGATCGATCTGGGACGTGCCGTGCGACATCGCGCTGCCGTGCGCGACGCAGAACGAGCTGGACGAGTCCGCGGCGCTGACCCTGGCACGCAACGGCTGCGTCATCGTCGCGGAGGGCGCCAACATGCCCTCGACGCCCGCGGCGATCCGCGTGTTCGCGGAGTCGGGCGTGCGCTTCGCGCCCGGCAAGGCTGCGAACGCGGGTGGTGTTGCCACCAGCGCGCTGGAGATGCAGCAGAACGCGTCTCGTGATTCCTGGACCTTCGAGTACACCGAGCGGCGCCTCGCGGAGATCATGCGGTCCATCCACGACCGGTGCCTGCACACCGCCGACGAGTACGGCAACCCCGGCAATTACGTCGCGGGCGCGAACATCACCGGGTTCACCCGGGTCGCCGACGCGATGCTCGCCCTCGGCATCGTGTAGCCGGCGCGGCATCGGGGGCGTCCGCTTCGCAGTCATCCACGTGACCGGCGACGCGCAGCGGCGGGACGCACGAACGGATGCCGCGTTTCCCGACGCTGACGTGCTGGTCTTCGGCCACAGCCGCATCCCGTGGGACACGCGGCTCTGACCCGCGGCGGGGCGTCGGATGCTGTCACCGTGCGCTCTGCGCGAACGCGGCCATGCGGCGTCCGCGCGGTGCTGGAATGGTCGCATGGACCAGGACGACGCCCTTGACGCGTACTCCTCCGCGGTGGTGCGGATCGCAGAGACCCTCCTGCCCTCCGTCGCCGCTGTCTCCGTCCGCACGGCCCGCGGCGAGGGTGCCGGGAGCGCCTCGGTGATCTCCACGGACTCGCACCTGCTGACCAGCGCGCACGTCGTCGCCGGCGCCGACCGCGCGGAGGTGGCCTTCTCGGACGGGTCGGTGCTCCCCGCGCGCGTCGTGGGCAGCGACCCGCTGTCCGACCTCGCCGTGCTCCGCGCGGACGGCGAGGTCCCGCCCCCGGTGCCATGGGGCGATGCCTCCACGCTCCGTGTCGGACAGCTCGTGGTCGCGCTCGGCAACCCGCTGGGGCT
This sequence comes from Microbacterium terregens, assembly GCF_039534975.1. NCBI lineage: Bacteria > Bacillati > Actinomycetota > Actinomycetes > Micrococcales > Microbacteriaceae > Microbacterium > Microbacterium terregens. The sequence continues at coordinate 2,525,023 of NZ_BAAAWH010000001.1, read as the reverse complement.
GGCGGGCAGCGTCACGGCGGGCATCGTGTCGGCGCTCGGGCGCTCCCTGCCGACGCGCGCGGGGCGGGTGGTCGACGAGGTGATTCAGACCGACGCCTCGCTCAATCCCGGCAACAGCGGCGGTGTTCTCGCCGACAGCGCCGGACGCATGGTGGGCGTCAGCACGGCAGTCGCCGGGATCGGGCTGGGACTGGCCGTTCCGATCAACGCCACCACGCGCGAGATCATCGACGCGCTCATCGCCCGCGGCAGGGTCCGGCGGGCGTGGCTCGGCGTGGCGGGCGCGGAGATCAATCTGACACCCGAGCTCGCGGCGAGGATCGGTTCCCGCACCGGAATGCAGGTCGCCTCCGTGGTCGCCAACAGTCCAGCGGCCACGGCCGGTGCCCGGCCCGGCGACATCGTGATCTCCGTCGACGGCACACCGGTGACCAGCGCCACCGGCATCCAGCGCCTCATGGTCGAGCACGCGATCGGTCGTCGCATCGAGATGACCGTATGGCGCAACGGCGCTCTCGTGGACATCGTCGTCGAGCCCGAGGAACTCCGCGTCTCCTGAGCGGCCGTCCGGCTACGACGCGTCGTGATCGAACGGGATCTGCGTGGGGGGCGCCTCCGGCGAGAACGTCACGGAAGTCTGCAGATTGCGCGTGCGTCGTTTCAGGTCCGCGACGACCTCGCCATCGGCGTCCACATCGCGGACGTCTTGCGCCGGGGTGAGATAGAGCTGGCTGGCCGGACCGAGCAGGAACTCGGCCTTTTCCACGCGACCGTCGGCGACGACGACCGGAACGACCACCACGTCGGCGGTCTTCGCGTCGGCCAGCGCACGGGCGTACTCGACGAGTGCGTCGCCTACTTGGTCGGCGACCAGCACCGAGTCTCCCGTGTAGTGCAGACGCAGCATCCTTCCATGGTGGTCGGTGGCCGTCATGGAGCCAAGGGGTTGTCTTGCGAAGCGCGCAGGCCTAACCTCCGCACGCACAGCCGACCGGTCAGGTGCGGATCGAGCGCAGGTCGGGTCCCGTGGAATCATGGGCCCATGCCGGAGTCACCCGAGGTCCAGGAGCTGACGTCGTTCCTGCGCGCACATACGAACGGACGCGTGATCCGGACCGCCGACGTGCTCCTGCCCAAGGCGCTGAAGACGCAGCATCCCGCGCCCGCCGATCTGGCCGGCCGTCGCATCACCGATGTGACCCGGCTCGGCAAGATGATCGATATCGCGACCGCCGACGAGGTTGGAGGCATGCTGCACGTGATCGTGCACTTCGGCCACGACGGCTGGGTCCTGTGGCACGACCTGGCGCCAGAGGGCCTCAAGCGCGCGGGGGATGCGACGCTGATGGCTCGTTTTCGGCTCGAGGACGGATCCGGCTTCGATCTGACCGACGCCGGGCAGTGGAAAGCGCTGACGGTGCACATCGTCCCGCTGGTCACCGATGTGCCGGCCGTGGCGAAGCTCGGCCTCGACCCGCTTTCCGGCGACTTCGACGAGGTGCGGTTCGCGAGCGTGCTGGCCGGACGGAAGAAGCAGATCAAAGCGCTGCTCCAGGACCAGACGGCGTTCGCGGGCATCGGCAATGCGTATTCGGACGAGATCCTGCACGCCGCGAAGATCTCGCCGCTGACCCACGCGGCCGGCCTGAGCACCGCCGAGGTCGCACGTCTGGCCGAGCAGACCCATCAGATCCTCGCGAACGCGACCGAAGCGCGGCGCGGGATCGCACCCTCGGAGCTCCGCGCCGCCAAGCATGCGGCCCTGCAGGTCCACCGCAGGACCGGTGCGATCTGCCCGGTCTGCGGAGATCAGATCCGCGAGCTCACGTTCTCGGGGGCCGCGGCGCAGTACTGCCCGACGTGCCAGACCGGCGGAGTCGCGCTGTCGTGATGCGCCGGCCGGGCAGCGGCCCGACTACGATGAGGCCATGACCACTTCGCAGCAGCCCGCCGCCGTCACCCTCGAGCCCATCGCCGAGGACAAGAACCTCCTTACGGTGGCCGAAGCCGGCGGCTCCTGCTGCGGCGGCTCGGCCTGCGGTACGGCCAACTGACGCGCACCCCGCGACACCGCGCGCCGACGAAACCCCGCCCGCAGGACAGCATCCCCGTCTGACACTCTGTAAGGGGAGGCGGGGATGAGCGACGAAGAGCTACTGGGCACGAGCCCGCGTGTCTCCCGCATCCTCATGTCGGAAGAGGCCGTCTACGGGCTCATCCTCGTGTCCGGCATGATCGTCGTCAGCTACAACCTGACGGGCACATCGTTGAGTGCGCTGGTAACTGTCGTCGTGACGGTGCTGGTCTTCTTCGCCGCGCACGTCTACGCCGGTACGCTCGCGCGGCTCGCCGTGACCGAGGGGAAGGCCGGCCTGCGGCAGAGCCTGGCTGCTGCCGCCCGCCATTCTCTGGGGATGCTGGTGATCTCGCTTGCGCCGATCGCCGTGCTCCTGCTCGGGGTCACCCGGGTCGTCGACGATGACGTGGCGGTCTGGACCGCTCTGATCGTGGATACGGTCGCACTCGGGCTGTTGGGTTGGCTTGCGGTCCGGAAGTGGACGCGCCACTTCTGGCTGCGGCTGGCGAGCGCGCTCACCACCGCCGCATTCGGGCTCGTGATCGTGGTGCTGAAGGCGTTCATCCACCACTGATCGTCGCCGGGGCCGCAGCGCTCAGCTGGGCACCGGGGACAGGAGCGCGGTCGCCAGCCGAGGACTCAGGCCGGGCACGTCCTGCACCGGCACCGCCAGGGCGCGCAGCGCGCGGCTGAGGTAGTTGCGCGCGGCCGCGGCCAGTGCGATGTCGACGATCTGACGGTCGGTGAACCCGTGGTCGCGAAGGACCTGCGAATCGGCATCCGTCATCGACGCCACATCGGTCGAGATCTTCGCGGCGAAGCGCATGACCGCGACGTCCGCCTCGTCCAGGCCGGCCGATTCGAAATCGATCGCGACCCGTTCGAGCTGATCCTCTTCCAGCGCCTCCGCGCGAAGCGCCTTGCGGCCGTGCGCGAGCAGGCAATGCGGCGACGGAATTCCCCGCGCCGCGGCGAGGGTCGCCAACTCGTACGTGCGCACTCCGATCGAGGGCACGATCGCGTTGATCAGCGACTCGAACGCGGAGTGGGCGTCGGGATTGATGGCCATCGCCTGCGTCACGCTCGAAACGAAGCCATCCTCTCGCAGGTCTGCTTCGTACATCTCGGCAACAGGGCCGACGGCGCCGGCGACGGCGGGCGGGTGAACGATCACAGCCGGGGTTCCTCCTCACGTGCCTGCCGGCCAAGCCGGGGCAACGCTCAGCATGGCATGCGGGCGGCGCTCAGACGAGAGTGAATCCGCCGATCCGGCCCGCGACGTCGGAGCGGTCAGTGGATGCCGAGGGGAGCGGACGGCGCGTCGACGGGCTTGCGGATCAGGAAGGCTCCCACGATGAGCGGCAGCGAGGCGAGCGCCGCGATCGTGAACGCTGCCTGCGCCCCTGCCGCGCCCGCGGCGGCTTCAGACGCGCCCGCGGCGATCGACGACGCGCTCACGCCCGACATGATCGTGATCATCAGCGCGATGCCCGCGGCGCCCCCGACCTGCTGGACCGTGCTCAGCACGGCGGAGCCGTACGAGTAGAAGCGCGGCTGCAGCGAGGCCAGAGACGCCGTGAACAGAGGCGTCAACGACAGCGCGAGCCCGGTGGACAGTGCCGTGTGGCCGAGCGCGATCATCCACACCGGGGTGAATTCGTTGAACGTCGTGAAGGTCCAGAGCATGACGACGGACAGGAGTGAGCCGGGGACCAGCAGAACCCGGGTGCCCAACCGGTCGTAGATCCGGCCGATCAGCGGAGCGGCAAGCCCCATCGCGAGCGCACCGGGCAGCACGATCAGACCGGTGTCCAGGGCGGTGACCTTGAGGACCGTCTGCAGGTAGAGCGGCACGACGGTCAGCGTTCCGAAGAAGGCGAGCGAGAGCAGCGCCATCTGCACGATCGACAACGAGAAGTTCAGCGACCGGAAGACACGCAGATCGAGCAGGGCGCGATCGGTGCGCTGCAGCAGCAGCTGACGCCAGACGAACAGCCCGAGTGCGACGGCCCCGATGCTGAACGATGCGATCAGCGTCGTGGTCGAGAGGGCGTCGGCCGCAGCGGCGGCGGCAGCACCGCCTGCGCTCGCGGCCGGCCCGCCGATCTGGCTGAGACCGAAGACGAGGCCGCCGAACCCGAGGGCCGACAGGATGATCGACGGCACGTCGATCGCGACACGCGTCGGCTCACCCAGGTTGTGGATCCAGAGCGCTCCGACGCCGAGGGCGACCAGTGCGATGGGCAGCACGATGCCGAAGATCCATCGCCAGCCGACGGTATCCAGAAGCAGGCCCGACAGGGTCGGACCGATGGCGGGGGCGAGCGACATGACCACGCTGACGCGACCCATCATCCGCCCGCGCGAGTGCGCGGGGACCAGAGTCATCAGGGTCGTCATCAGGAGCGGCATCATGATCGCCGTACCCGATGCCTGAACCACCCGCCCCACCAGGAGCAGGGGGAATCCCGGAGACACGAACGCGACCAGCGTGCCGAGGGAGAACAGGCTCATCGCGGTGATGAAGACGGCGCGCGTGGTGAATCGCTGCAGCAGGAATCCCGAGATCGGGATGACGATGGCCATCGTCAGCATGAACGCTGTGGTCAGCCACTGCGCAGCGACGGCGGTGATCCCGAGGTCGCTGATGAGGTGGGGAATCGCCACCCCCATCGTCATCTCGTTGAGGATCGCGACGAAGGCGGCCCCGAGCAGGAGCCAGATGATCCGGCTGTCCGCGCGGCTGAGAACCCCGCCGGTCGGCGGTACGCGGACGCCCTCGGTGCGTGCAGAGATATCGGTGGCGGCCATGGGGAGGTCTCCTCGAGGACGGACGTGCAGGACAGCCATCCATCGGCGGGTCACACGAAACAGGGCGAACTCTCAACCTAACTGGCCCGTCGGGCGCCGCATTCCCGCGCGGCGTGAAAACATGCGGTTATGCCACGCCGTCTCAGCCGAGTGACCCTGTACGCGCGACTGCTCGTCGGGGCCGTGGTGGGAGTGGCGGTCGGGGCGATCACGACACCCTTTCTGGGCATCGCGGCAGGCCTGCTGGCGGGCTGGGCCGCCCTGTGCGTCGTCGGGGTCGCCTGGCTGCTGCTGACGGTCTGGCCGATGGATGCCGTCCAGACGCGCCGACATGCGACCACGGAGGATCCCGGTCGCCCTCTCGCGAGGGCGATCGCGGTACTCGGCAGCGTTGCGAGCCTGGGGGCGGTCGCCGTCGTGCTCCTGGAGACTCGGAACACGTCGCAGTTCGAGTCGTTCCTCCTGGCCGGTATCAGCGTCCTCAGCGTCGCGTCGTCGTGGGCCCTGATCCAGGTGGACTACATGCTGCGGCTCGCGAACGTGTACTACCGCGAGCCGGTCGGCGGGATCAGCTTCAACCAGGCCGAGGATCCGATGTACACCGACTTCATCTATGTCGCCGTCGGGCTGGGCATGACGTACCAGATCGCCGATACGAATCTGAGCACGAGCGAGATGCGCCGCATCGTCATCGGCCAGACCCTGCTCGCCTACCTGTTCGGAGCGGTCATCCTCGCCACGGTGATCAACCTCGTGACCGGGCTCGGGTGAACATCCCGCCCTCGCCCGTGCACCCGTGCGTAGGCTTGCAGGCGTGAGCATGGGCGGGCGAGGCGGCGGACCGGCGGCACGATTCCGCCCGGTCGACATCGAGGCGCAGAAGAAGCTCAACGCCGACGCCCCGCGCATCCCGCACCTGGGACGCCGCGTCATCGGCCTGTTCCGTCCGTATCGGATGCGGATCGCGCTGACCGGAATCCTCGTGATCGCGGGTGCCGCGATCGCCGTGGTGCCCGCCTTGATCGTGCAGCGGATCTTCGATGACGCGCTCTTCCCTGTCGACGGCAGCGGGCCGGACCTGGCGCTGCTGCTGCGGCTGGTGCTGATCATGGTCGGGCTGTTCGTGCTCTCCTCCGGACTCGGCGTGCTGCAGACGTGGTTCACCTCGACGGTCGGCAACCGCGTCACCGGGGACCTGCGCGTGAAGCTCTTCGAGCACCTCCAGGCGATGGAGCTGGGCTTTTTCACCCGCACCAAGACCGGAGTCATCCAATCCCGGCTGCAGAACGACGTCGGCGGCGTCTCGGGTGTGCTCACCAACACGGTGACCAGCATCCTCGGCAATGTCGTCACGGTGATCGCGTCGCTGGTGGCCATGATCATCATCGACTGGCGGCTGACGATCATCGCTGTCGTGATGATGCCGATCCTGGTGGTCGTCCAGCGGCGCGTCGGGCAGGTGCGCGCGCGCATCGCGGGCGAGACGCAGGAGTCCCTGTCGGAGCTGACCTCCATCACCCAGGAGACGCTGAGCGTCTCGGGCATCCTGCTGTCGAAGTCCTTCAACCGGCAACGGACGGAGTCCGCCCGCTACGGCGCCGAGAACGTCAACCAGGTGCGCCTGCAGGTGCGCCGCGCGATGAGCGGCCAAGGATTCTTCGCGGTCGTGCAGGTGCTCATGGCCAGCGTCCCCGCGGTGATCTACCTCGTCTCGGGCTATCTCATCACCGGCGGAACCGACGCGATCACCGCCGGCACGGTCGTCGCGTTCACCACGGTGCAGGCTCGGCTGCTCATGCCGCTGATGGGCTTGATGCGCGTGGCGCTGGACGTGCAGACCTCCGGCGCCCTGTTCGCCCGCATCTTCGAGTACCTCGACCTCGTTCCGGCGATCAGCGACGCGCCGGACGCGATACCGGTCTCGGCGGCGCCGGGCCCGATCGGCCGCATCGAGTTCCGGAACGTCATCTTCCGCTACCCGGATGCCGGCATGGACGCCTCGCCCACCCTCCGCGGCGTATCGTTCACCGCCGAGCCCGGGCAGCACGTGGCGTTTGTCGGCCCTTCGGGAGCGGGAAAGACGACCGTCCTCTACCTGACGCCGCGCATGTACGAGGCGTCCGGCGGCGAGGTGCTCTTCGCGGGAGAGGACGTCCGCAGGCTGACGCAGGAGTCGATCATCGACCACGTCGGCATCGTCTCGCAGGAGACCTACCTCTTCCACGCCACGATCCGCGAGAACCTCCTCTACGCGAAGCCGGAGGCGACCCAGGCGGAACTGGAGGAGGCGTGCCGCGCCGCGAACATCCACCACATCATCTCCGGGTTCGACGAGGGCTACGACACGATCGTGGGGGAGCGCGGCTATCGGCTGTCCGGGGGAGAGAAGCAGCGCATCGCAATCGCGCGCGTCCTGCTGAAGGACCCGCCCGTGCTTCTGCTCGATGAGGCGACGTCGGCGCTGGATACGGTCTCGGAGCGCGTCGTGCAGGAAGCCCTGGACGCCGCCGCCCGGGGCAGGACCACGCTGTCGATCGCGCACCGCCTCTCGACCGTGATCGGCGCCGACGTGATCCACGTCGTCGACGCCGGTCGCATCGTCGAGTCGGGCACGCACTCGGCGCTGATCGCCGAAGGCGGGCTGTACGCAGAGCTGGCGGCCCAGCAGCTCGCAGCGTCGCGCATCCTCGAGGTCGAAGCGACCGAGCCGCTCGGCTCCCTGCCGATCCGGCGTGCCGACCGCGCGCCGGGCGAGCCCACGCCGGTCGCTGCGGACGATCCGCTGGTCCTGCTCGCCGGCTCGCTGTCGCTGACCGGACCGCTGCCGGTCCTCGCGGACGACCTGGCCGACGACGAGGCGTGGCCCCGTCTCAGCGACCACTAGCCTGCCGGACTACCAGAGTCTCGCGGCGTCGACGACGGTGGCGGATGCCGCGTCCAGGGCCGTGCGTGCGCTGCCGGCGCGCGCCCACACCTCGCGGGTGAAGGCTCCGAGCGCGCGGCGGTACGCGGCATCCGGATGGGTGCGTGCGATCTGCGCGAGGCGGGGGACGTCCATGCGCAGGAGCTGTCCGACCCGCGCCTGCGCGGCCAGCGGATGCCCCGACGATTCCAGGACGCGCAGTCCCGTCTCCATCGCTTCGAGGCAGTCCAGCAGCACGTCCAGGTGCGCCTCGCGCTGGGTGATCGAGGATCCGTCCGCCCGGACGCGCCAGTGCGCCACAACGTCGGGCACCGTGTCGAACCGACGTGCCGCCGCGTACATCTGCTGCGCCACGATCTGATCCTCGTACAGGCGTCCTTCGGGAAATCGCAGACCGGTGCGTCGCCAGAAGTCCGTGCGGCTCACCTTGGACCACGCCACGATGTTGCCGGACGCCTCGGGGTGCTCGTCGATCGTCGTGCCGCGCCGTTCGGGCGCGCTGGAGGCGCGCACCCACGACTGCACGTCGCTGATCACGTAGCCGCCGGCGGCGTCCGGCCGCAGCCGCGCGTAGGCGCCGAGAGCGAAGTCGCTGCCGCTCTGATCGAGCACGCCCACCAGTCGCTCCAGCGCATGCGGCGTGAACACGTCATCGGCATCGAGGAAACCGAGGAAGGGCGTCTCAACCAGATCGAGACCGGTATTGCGGGCCGCGCCGAGTCCCGCCTGGTGCTCGTGCCGCACGAGCCGAAACCGCGGATCGGCGGCGGCGGCCTCGGCGAACACATCCGCCGTGGCATCCGTCGACGCGTCGTCGATGAGGATCGCCGTCCAGTCGGTCATGCGCTGCGCGCGCAGCGACGCGAGAGCCTCGGACGCGTACCGGGCGATGTCGTAGCCGGGCACGATGATGGTGACCGCGGCGGGGGTGCTCACCCGCCCGATTGTACGGCGACGACGGATGCCGCGACCGCGTCTGCCACGGCATCCAGAGGTTCCTCGAGGCGATGCGGGAAGGTGAACCGCACCGCGGTCTGCGCCTCGTCGGGCGGCACACCCATCGCCAGCAGGACGTGCGAGGGCTCGTCGCTGCCCGCGGCGCAGGCAGAGCCGCTCGAGGAGACGACGCCGCGGCGCTCCAGCTCGAGCAGGACCGCTTCGCCGCTCGTCCCGGTGAAGGTGAAGCTCGCCGTTCCCGGGAGGCGGTGGGCCGGGTCACCGGTGAGGCGCGCGGTCGGGACCTGGGCCAGCACGCGGGCGATGAACCGGTCGCGCAGGTCCGCGACCCGCGCGGAGGCTTCGGCGCGCTCCGCCTCAGCGAGCTCCAGCGCAGTGGCGAACCCGACGGCGCCGGCCACGTCCTCGGTGCCGCTCCGGCGGCCGCGTTCCTGCCCGCCGCCGTGCAGCAGGGGCTCCAGCGGAACGCGCGCGCGCACGGCCAGCACGCCGGTTCCCTTCGGCGCGCCGAGCTTGTGCCCGGCCAGCGAGACCGCGTCGACCCCCAGCTCCGCCGCGTTCAGCGGCAGCCATCCGGCAGCCTGCACCGCGTCGATGTGCACCGGCACACGCCGGCCGGTGGTGCCGACCGCCGCTGCGATGGCGACGATGTCCTGCACCGTGCCGGTCTCGTTGTTCGCGTAGCCGAGCGAGACCACAGCGGTGTCCTCACGCACCGCCGCCGCGACATCGGCCGGCGCGACCCGCCCGAACCGGTCGACCGGAAGCAGGGTCACCTCGAAACCGTGGACGCGGGCCAGGTAGTCGGCCGACTCGAGGATCGACTCATGCTCGATCGCTGTGCTGATCAGGTGACGGGCGTTGCGCCCGGACTGGGCGGCGATCGCGATGCCCTTGACCGCGAGGTTGTTCGCCTCGGTGCCACCGGAGGTGAAGATGACGTCGCTGGGCCGCATCCCGAGCACGAGGGCCACGCGAGCACGTGCGTTCCGCAGCGCGTCCGCGGCGGCTTCGCCGACCGTGTGGTGGCTGGACGGGTTCCCGAACCAGCGCGTCAGGAACGGCATCATCGCCTCGAGCACCTCGGGCCGGACGGGCGTCGTGGCGGCGTTGTCGAGATACAGCATGCTCACGGCGCCCCCTATGAGACGCGGATGTCGAGGCCGAGGTCCAGCGCACGCGCCGAGTGCGTGAGCGCGCCGACCGAGATGACATCCACGCCGGTCTCGGCGATCGCCCGCACCGTCTCCAGGGCGACGCCCCCGGATGCTTCGACCGTGGCTCTGCCGGCGACCTGCTCGACGCCGCGGCGCAGGTCATCGAGCGAGAAGTTGTCCAGCATGATCGTGCCGATGCCCGCGGCGAGGACCGGCTCGATCTGATCGAGACGGTCCACCTCCACCTCGACGTGGGTGGTGTGGGACAGGCGTGCGATCGCGCCCTGCAGCGCCGCCGTCACCGACACGCCCTTCTGCGCCAGCACCGCAAGGTGATTGTCCTTGGCCATGACGGCATCCGAGAGCGAATAGCGGTGGTTGTGGCCCCCGCCGTTGACGACCGCGTGCCGCTCGAAGGCGCGCAGACCCGGCGTCGTCTTGCGGGTGTCGGCGATGCGGGCGCCCGTATGGGCCACTTCGGCGACGTATCGTGCGGTCAGCGTCGCGATCCCCGACATCCGCTGCACGAAGTTCAAGCCGATCCGCTCGGCCGTGAGCAGCCCGCGAGCCGGGCCGGACACGACGGCCAGGACATCGCCCGGTGTGAAGGTGTCGCCATCGGCGACGCGCAGCTCCACGGCGATCGCCGGATCAGTGAGGCGGAAGGCAGCGCGGAACACGTCGCCCCCGCTGAAGACTCCGGATTCGCGTGCGACGAGTTCGGCACGCCCGGTCGCCGTCGCGGGGATGAGCATCTCGCTGGTCAGGTCGCCCCACGGGGCGTCCTCTTCGAGCGCGGCACTGACGACGCGATCGATCGTCGTCCTGGTGAGCATCAGGCGACCCTGCCGGCCAGCACGGCGGCGGCGGCGACCGGAGGGCGGTCGGGTGCCGCGGCGTCGCGGCGGAAGTGCGCTCCGACCGACTCGCGGCGGCGCAGGGCCGCGCCGACCAGCTCTCCGGCGACCACGAGGAGGTTCTCGTCCTCGAACTCGGCTTCGCTGCGCGGGGCGCGCCGGTGTGCGCGCCAGGAGGCCAGAACGGATGCCGCGTGCTCGAGCCCTGCCGCGTCGCGGACGAGTCCGGCGTCCTCCCACATCAGCTCCTGCAGCGCGGCGCGGCTGAACAGGGGGACGGCGTCGTCGTCACCGAAGGTGTTGAGAGGTCGCGACCCGTCGACGCGCTCAGGGATCGTGACGGTCGCGTCGGGGCCGCCGCGGTCCCGGCTCGCCGGCCAGGAACCGGATGCCGCGTCCGACGCGATGGCGTCGCCCGCGCGTGCACCGAAGACAGCGCCTTCCAGGAGGGAGTTCGATGCCAGGCGGTTCGCTCCGTGCACTCCGGTGCGCGCGACCTCGCCGACCGCATAGAGGCCGCGAAGGCTCGTCCGCCCCGCCAGATCGGTCGTCACGCCGCCCATCAGGTAGTGCGCGGCGGGTGTCACCGGAATCGGTTCCCGGGACCAGTCCAGGCCCCGCTCGCGCACGGCGCGGTCGATCGTCGGGAACCGGCGGGCGAGGAACTCCGCGACCGCTTCCGGCGTCGCCCGCAGATGCGTGGCGTCGAGGAAGACCGGACGTCCGTCCTGCGCCTCCATCTGCCGTGCGATCGCACGCGCCACGACATCGCGCGGCGCCAGTTCGCCGTCGGGGTGCGCGTCGAAGGCGAAGCGGCGTCCGGTCTCGTCGATCAGAGTCGCCCCTTCACCGCGCACGGCCTCGGACACGAGGAACGATCCACCCCCGGCGGTCTCGGCGGCGCTGCCTTCCGATACCGCGGCGACAGCCTTGCCCGCCAACCCGGCGGCGCCGGACTTGCCTTCCAACACCGTCGGGTGGAACTGGAAGAACTCGAGGTCGGTGACCTCCGCGCCCGCGCGCAGCGCCGCGGCGATGCCGTCTCCGGTCGCCACCGCGGGATTGGTGGTGTGCGCGTACAGCTCGCCGGCACCGCCCGTCGCCAGCACGACGGCGTCAGCGGCGATCCGCTCGCGGAACGCGACGTCCGATGACCCGGCAACCGGTCCCGGATCGCCGATCAGCAGGTCGACCCCGGTCACGCGCTCACCGGCCCGCACGAGATCCACCAGGAACGCGTGCTCGATCACCCGTACGCTGCTGGCCCGCAGCTGCGCGACCAGCGCCTTCTCGATGGCAGTGCCGGTGGCATCTCCGCCGGAGTGCAGGATGCGCGGGTAGGAATGGGCGGCTTCGAGCCCCTTCACGAAGGCGCCCTCGGAGTTGCGATCGAACTCGACGCCGAGGGTGATGAGCTCGCGGATGCGTGCCGGGCCCTCGTCGACGAGCACGCGCACCGCCTGAGGGTCGCTGAGTCCGGCACCGGCGGTCAGCGTGTCGCGGACGTGATCCTCGGCGCGGTCGTCCTCGAACATGACGCCGGCGATCCCGCCCTGCGCGTAGCGGGTGTTGGCGTGCTCGAGCACGTCCTTGGTGACCAGGGTGACCCGGCAGCCGTGCTGGAGCGCGTGCAGGGCGACCGTGAGGCCGGCGATGCCGCTGCCGACGACGATCGCGTGGACCGCATCCTGCCGCGACCCTCGCGGTGCCGCGCCTTCGGGCGATTCCGGGGGCGATGCCATCACGAGGCGTTCTCCCATCCGGATGCCGGTGCGGCCGGCGGCTTGGCCGCCAGCATCCGTTCGAGGGCGAGCCGGGCCGGACCGGCGACGTCCTGAGGCACCGTGATGCGGTTGAGGACGTGACCGGCGACAAGACCCTCGAGCACCCATGCCAGGTAGCCCGGGTGGATGCGGTACATCGTCGAGCAAGGGCACACCACCGGGTCGAGGCAGAAGATCGTGTGCTGGGGGTTGTCCGCCGCGAGCCGCTGCACGAGGTTGACCTCGGTTCCGATCGCGAACGTCGTGGGTTCCGTGGCGCCCTCGATCGCGCGGCGGATGTAGTCGGTGGATCCGGATTCGTCGGCGGCATCGACGACGGCCATCGGACACTCGGGGTGCACGATCACGCGTACGCCCGGGTGCTCCGCGCGGGCCTTGTCGATCTGCTCGACCGTGAAACGGCGATGCACCGAGCAGAAGCCGTGCCAGAGGATCACGCGCGATTGCTCGAGCTCCTCGGGTGTGGCCCCGCCCAGGGGCTTGCGCGGGTTCCACATGGGCATCTGCTCCAGGGGCACGCCCATCGCCTTCGCGGTGTTGCGGCCGAGGTGCTGATCGGGGAAGAAGAGCACGCGGCGTCCGCGCGCGAACGCCCACTCCAGAACGGTCTGCGCATTCGAGGACGTGCAGACGATGCCCCCGTGGCGCCCCACGAAGCCTTTGATCGCGGCGGAGGAGTTCATGTACGTGACCGGGATCACGGGGACCAGGCCCTCGGCATCCGGAGCGTCCATGTCCCCGTAGACCTCGGCGAGCTGCTCCCAGCATTCCTCGACCTGGTCGATGTCGGCCATGTCGGCCATGGAACAGCCGGCGGCGAGGTTCGGCAGGATGACCGCCTGCTCGGGCCCCGAGAGCAGGTCGGCGGTCTCGGCCATGAAGTGCACGCCGCAGAAGACGATCGCCTCGGCCTCGGGGTGAGCCTTGGCGGCGTTGGCCAGCTGGAACGAATCACCGACGTAGTCGGCGTGACGTACGACCTCTTCGCGCTGGTAGAAGTGGCCCAGAATCTTGACCCGGTCGCCGAGCCTCTCCTTGGCCGCCCGCACACGCACGTCGAGTTCCTCCGCGGATGCGTCGCGGTATTCCACCGGCAGCTCGCCCTGGCGGGGAGACCCCGTCGGGATGACATCACCCATCGAGGACCCGGGGCCGTAGCCCGGGCGCGCGTCGAAGTTCCACGGCCCCGCAGCGAGGTCCGTGTTGCACGTCTCCGTGGTCGATGCGCCGGCCACGATCGCCTGGATCGTGTGGTCGACGGATGGGTCGGCCGAGCGAGGCTGGAGGGTGAGGATTGTTGCGGACATCGCGTGCTCGTTTCGATCTCGAGAGGTTCAGTGACGGACGACGAGCGGCCCGCGGTCTGCGAGTTCGACGTCCTGGTTGTAGCGGTACAGCCGCGCGGGTCGGTGGCTGCCGGTGCGGAAGCGGTCGGTCGGGATCAGCGTCCCGGAGTTCTCCACCTGGCGGCGGAAGTTCGCGGGGTCCAGACGTCGCCCCAGGATCGACTCGTAGACCTCGCGCAGCTCCGCGAGGGTGAAGGCGTCGGCCAGGAGCCCGTGCGCGATCCGGCTGTAGCCGACCTTGTTGCGCAGCCGCCAGAGGGCGTACTCGACGATCTCGTTGTGATCGAAGGCCAGGCGCGGCAACTCGGCGGCGTCGAACCACGAGACGTTCTCCACGACATCGTTGGGGATCTCGTCGGGGCGGACCAGCGCCCAATAGACGATCGAGACGACTCGGGCGGGGGAGCGGTCGACGGCGCCGAACGCGTACAGCTGCTCGAGGTAGCTCGGCGCGATTCCCGTGGTCTCGGCGAGGGTGCGGGATGCCGCGGCATCGAGGCTCTCGGTGGGGTTCAGCCAGCCGCCCGGAAGCGCCCAGAGACCCTCGTGGGGGTCGCGCGTGCGGCGGACCAGGGGCAGGACCACGGTCTGGTCATCGAGCGGATCGCGGCGCAGCGTGAAGATCACGGTGGACACCGCGACGCGCGTCGCCTCTTCCGGTGCGGTGGGTGCACTCGAGGGGGCGGGGCTCAGACTTGTTTGTGTCATCATGACCATTACCTCGGTTCGATCTTAGTGTCACTCTGACCCGAAGTGCAAATTTCTTCCCGAGGTGTCATCCCACAGCGCGCACCCAGGGGCTGCGGAATGTGCAGGAGCTACGCTGAACGCCCGGGTCGGCGTCGAAGGAGATGGGGGAGAGCGTGCTCGTCATCGACATCGTGCTGATCGGGCTGCTCGTCCTCGCGCTCGTCGTCGGCCTCCAGCGCGGGCTGCTCGCGAGCCTCGGCGTCCTGATCGGTATTGTGCTGGGTGGGCTGGCGGCCTTCTGGCTCGTGCCGATCGTGAACGATCTCTGGCCGTGGCCGAGCACCCGCGTCCTGGCCGTGGTCGTGCTGGTGCTCGTGCTGCTGGTGGGCGGGGCCACCGCCATCGGGGCGCTCGGCGCCGCCCTGCGTCGCGGTGTCGACCGGACGCCGCTTCGGGTCCTGGACCGCCTGCTCGGCGGCGGGCTCGCGGTGCTCGCCGGCGCGCTGTCGCTGAGCCTGATCGGCTCGAGCGTCGCGGCGACCGGGACGCCCGTCCTGTCGACCGCGCTGAAGTCCTCGCAGGTGCTGCGCACGATCTCATCGGTGACACCCGCGCCGGTCGCGGAGGCCCTCGCTCGCGTGCGGTCGGCGGTGATGGATGACGCGCTCCCGCGGCTGGGCGACCTGCTCGAACTCGACATCCAGCCCAGCGCTCCGCCCGTGGCGCTGGATGATCCCGTGCTGGCCGAGGCCGCGGCATCCGTCGCCCGCGTGTCGGGCATCGCCTTCGCGTGCGGCACGAGTGCCACGGGTTCGGGCTTCGTGATCGCACCGGACCGCGTGGTGACGAATGCGCACGTCCTCGCCGGAGTCGAGACGCCCATCGTCGAGCTGCCCGGCCAGCCCGCGCGCGAGGGCCGGATCGTCTACTTCGACCCGATCGATGACCTCGCCCTGGTCGCCGTCGACGGACTCGACGCCGACCCTTTGCCGGTGGTGCCCCCGCTCGCACCGGGAACGGCCGGAGTGATCCAGGGCTACCCGTTCGGCGGACCGTTCGTGATGGTGAACGCCGAGGTGCTCTCGTCGGGCTCGGCGGCCGTGCCCGACATCTACGGTGAGTCCTCGGCACTGCGCGAGATCTACGCCCTCGCGGCGCAGGTGAATCCCGGCAACTCGGGCGGACCCCTGCTGACGGCGGACGGAGCGGTGGGCGGGGTGGTCTTCGCGCGCGCCGAGGCCGACGCCGACCGAGGCTACGCGATGACGACGGCCGAACTCGAACCGGTCCTGGCCGGGGCCGCGGCATGGACGGATGCCGTTTCGTCCGGGCGCTGTGCGGGCTGACCGCCACGGGGACGCGGACGCTATGCTGGCACGGCAAGTCAATAAGGCCAACAACCCGGACGGGAGAGCCTCGGCAGCACGTGAGCCGAGCACCGAAGGAGCAAGCCTCCCCGCCAATCTCTCAGGTATGCGTACCGCCCGGGCTCGGCCGCTCTGGAAAGCGATTCCTCCGGGGATCCGCCGACGGTGAAAGTCCCGGCATCCGCTCATTGCAGAGGGATGCCGAGGCGAAGCTCTCAGGCCCATGACAGAGGGGGAGTTCACAGGCGCCGATCGGCGTCTGCCCGTACGAGACCGGGAGAACTCATGACGCAGCCCCGTTACACACCCCTCCGCGATCGCCACGAGACGCTCGGCGCCTCGTTCACCGACTTCGGCGGCTGGGCGATGCCGGTCCGGTACACCTCCGACCTCGCCGAGCACCACGCCGTGCGTACGGCGGCGGGTCTGTTCGACATCTCGCACATGGCGGAGTTCTTCGTCTCGGGCGCCGGGGCAGGGGAGTACCTCGACTACGCGCTGGCCGGTCGGCACTCCACGCTGACCGTCGGCAGGGCGAAGTATTCGCTGCTGCTGGCCGAGCACGGCGGGATCGTCGACGACCTGATCGTCTACCGTCTCGAGGACGAGATGTTCCTCGTCATCGCCAACGCCGGCAATCGCGACGCCGTGGCGGCGGCGCTCGCCGAGGCGGCTGAGGGCAGAGACGTGCGGGTGGTCGACGCGACCGAGGACTACTCCCTCGTCGCCGTCCAGGGTCCGGCGGCGCGCGCCGTGCTGGATGCGACCTCCGGGCTGCGCGGATTCACCCTCCCGCTGAACGAGCTCACGTACTACGCCGCGGTCGCCGCGAGCTTCGAGGACCGACCGGTGCTGATCGCCCGGACCGGCTATACGGGCGAGGACGGGTACGAGCTGCTCATCCCGAACGACTCCGCCGCGGCGCTGTGGGACGCGCTGCGGGCCGCCGGCGAGCCGCACGGGCTGGTGCCCGCGGGCCTTGCCGCACGGGACACGCTGCGACTGGAAGCGGGCATGCCGCTGTACGGCCACGAGCTCTCGCGCGAGATCCTGCCGGCGCAGGCAGGCCTCGCCCGCGTCGTCGCTCTCGACAAAGACGACTTCGTCGGCCGAGCCGGACTGGTCGATGCGAGCGCAACGGAGGCGCCCGTGCTCGTGGGACTCGTCGCCGAGGGCAAGCGCGCCGGCCGCGCCGGCTACGCCGTGCTCGACCATTCCGGCGCCGTGGTGGGCGAGATCACCAGCGGCGCGTTGAGCCCGACCCTCGGGCATCCGATCGCCATGGCGTTCGTCTCACCCGCGCTGAGCGCCCCCGGCACGACCCTGTTCATCGACGTGCGCGGAACACGCATTCCCGCGACCGTCACCGCCCTGCCGTTCTACCGGCGCGCTGCGTAACCCGCGCGGCGCGTTTCGTGATCCACCCGAGCACACACCGGAGGAAGAAGTGACCGACCTGAACAGCCTCAAGTACACCGCCGAGCATGAGTGGATCGCCTTCGACGGCGACGTCGCCACGATCGGCATCACCGACTACGCGGCCGACAAACTCGGCGATGTCGTCTTCATCGATCTGCCCGCGGTGGACTCCGGCGTCTCCGCCGGGCAGGTCGTCGGTGAGATCGAGTCCACGAAATCGGTCGGCGAGCTCTACGCGCCTCTCACCGGCGACGTCGTCGGCATCAACCAGGCCGTCGTCGATGACCCGTCGCTGGTCAACGCCGACCCGTACGGGGGCGGATGGCTCATCAAGCTCCAGGTCGACACCTCCGACAGCTCCGAACTGCTCGATCGTGAGGCTTACGTCGCGCTCACCGGCGGCGACGCGTGAGCGCGAGCGTGCCCGATGGTTCGACCGCGCGGCTGCGCGGTTTCGCGGATCGCCACATCGGAACGGATGCCGCGGCCCAGGCGCGCATGCTGAGCGCTTTGGGATACGACACCGTCGACGCCCTGGTGCGGGCCGCGGTTCCGGCATCCATCCACGCGAACCCGCGTACGACGTCCGACATCCCGCCCGCCGCGACCGAGGCCGAGGCGCTGGCGGAGCTGCGCGAGCTCGCCTCGATGAACCGGGTCGCGCGCCCCATGATCGGACTGGGGTACTACGACACGTTCACCCCTTCGGTGATCGCGCGGAATGTGCTCGAGAACCCGTCGTGGTACACCGCGTACACCCCCTATCAGCCCGAGATCTCCCAGGGCCGGCTCGAAGCGCTGATCAACTTCCAGACGATGGTCACCGACCTGACCGGGCTCGCGACCGCCAATGCGTCGATGCTCGATGAGCCCACGGCCGTGGTCGAAGGGATGCTGGTGGCCCGCCGCGGCTCGAAGTCGGCGTCGAACGTGTTCCTTGTCGACGCGGACGCAATGCCGCAGACGAAGGCGGTGCTCGAGAACCGCGCCGCTGCCCTCGGGATCCGCCTGCAGTACACCTCGTACGAGCGGGCCACCGTGGAAGAGGTCGAAGCGTTCGGCGCCTTCGTCCAGTACCCCGGAGCATCGGGTCGCGTGTGGGATCCCTCCGACGCGGTGGCTGCGGTGCACGCGCAGGGTGGGCTCGTGGTGGTGGCAGCGGATCTGCTGGCGCTGACACTGCTGCGCTCGCCGGGTTCGCTCGGTGCGGACGTCGCCGTGGGCACGACGCAGCGGTTCGGCGTACCGCTCGGGTTCGGCGGCCCGCACGCCGGATACATGGCCGTGCGCACCGGACTGGAGCGTCAGCTGCCCGGCCGGCTCGTCGGCGTGTCCCAGGATGCCGCAGGCAATCCCGCCTATCGGCTCTCGCTGCAGACCCGTGAGCAGCACATCCGTCGCGAGAAGGCGACCTCGAACATCTGCACGGCGCAGGTGCTGCTGGCCGTGATGGCCGCGATGTACGCCGTCTACCACGGCCCCGACGGGCTTCGCGGGATCGCGACGGAGGTCGCGCAGAAGGCCGAGGCCCTCGCCGAGAGACTCCGCTCCTACGACCTCGCGGTGATGTCCGATGCGTTCTTCGACACGATCCGCGTCGTGACGCCCGGTCCCTCACGGCACGTGATCGACCGGGCCCGGTCGCGCGGGTATCAACTGTTCTGGGTGAACGACGCGACCGTGGGCGTCTCGGTCGACGAGACCACCACGGCCGACGACCTCGCCGCCGTCGCGTGGGCCTTCGGGCTGCCCTCGGCCGACGAGCGGGGCGAGCGGGACGTGCCGTTCCTGGACGCGACGCCGCTGGCCGGTGTCGCGGACTCGCTGCGGCGCCAGGACGAGTACCTGACGCATCCGGTGTTCACCACGCACCGCAGCGAGACCGCGATGATGCGCTATCTCAAACAGCTCGCCGACCGTGACTACGCCCTGGACCGAGGCATGATCCCACTCGGCTCCTGCACGATGAAGCTGAACGCGGCCACCGAGATGGCCGCCGTGTCGTGGCCCGAATTCTCGCGCGTGCACCCGTTCGCGCCCGAGGCCGACGTGCACGGCTACCTCGCGATGATCGAGCAGCTCGAACGCTGGCTCGCCGAGGTCACCGGCTACGACGCGGTCTCGCTGCAGCCCAACGCGGGCTCGCAGGGCGAGCTCGCCGGGCTCCTCGCCATCCGCGCGTACCACCGCGCCAACGACGAGCCCACGCGCACGGTGTGCCTGATCCCGTCGTCCGCGCACGGCACCAACGCGGCATCCGCTGTCCTGGCCGGCATGAAGGTGGTCGTGGTCGCGTGCGATGACGCGGGCAACGTCGACCTGGGCGACCTCCGGGCGAAGATCGCGCTGCACGAGTCGGAGCTGGCGGCGCTGATGATCACCTACCCCTCGACGCACGGCGTCTACGAGCAGGACGTGCGGGAGATCACCCAGGCGGTGCACGACGCGGGCGGCCAGGTGTACGTGGACGGCGCGAACCTGAACGCGCTCCTCGGCTACGCGCGTTTCGGCGACCTCGGCGGGGACGTATCGCACCTGAACCTTCACAAGACGTTCGCGATCCCGCACGGCGGGGGCGGTCCGGGCGTCGGTCCGGTGGCGGCCAAGGCACACCTCGCACCGTACCTTCCGGGACATCCTTTCTCGCAGCGCGCCGACCATGCGGGCGGGATCTTCCAGGGCGGCGCCGTGTCGGGTGCACCGCACGGCTCTGCCGGCATCCTGCCGATCTCGTGGGCATACATTCGGATGATGGGGCTGGACGGCTTGCGGGATGCCACGGCCGCCGCGGTTCTGGCGGCCAACTACATCGCGACCCGGTTGAAGGACCACTATCCGGTGCTCTACGCCGGCGAGGGCGGCCTCGTCGCGCACGAGTGCATCCTGGATCTGCGGCCACTGCGGGACGAGACGGGCATCACCGTCGACGACGTCGCCAAGCGGCTCATCGACTACGGCTTCCATGCGCCGACGATGTCCTTCCCGGTGGCCGGAACCCTCATGGTCGAGCCGACCGAGTCGGAGGACTTCACCGAGATCGAGCGGTTCATCGAGGCGATGATCGCGATCCGCGCTGAAGCGCTCGCCGTCGCGGCGGGGGAGTGGCCGGCTGAGGACAACCCGCTCGGGAACGCGCCGCACACGGCCGAGGCGGTCGTCGCGGCGGAGTGGGCGCACCCCTATTCGCGCGAGCTCGCCGTCTACCCGGTGCGCTCGCTGGTGCGGACGAAGTACTGGCCGCCGGTGCGCCGGATCGACCAGGCGTACGGCGATCGCAACCTGGTGTGCGCGTGCCCACCCGTGGAGGCGTTCGCCTAGCGCGTCCGCGCCCCTCTCGGCCGCGAGACCGGATAGACGCCGCGAGAGTGCGGGTAATCCCCTCAGTCTCGAGGCGGCGCTGCAGTCTCGCGGCCCTGCCGCCCGCGGCCGCCCAGGAGCGCGCCCAGCGCGAAGAGCTCCCGGGATGCCTCGGGATTCACCTGATGCAGACCCGCATGTCGAAGCGCCTCCCGCAGCGGGGTGAGCCGCGCCACATCGGCCCAGCCCCAGTGGGCGATCCCTGACGCGTGATTGCCAAGACGCCGATCGCGATCCTTCTCTTTGCGGATCGCCGTCGCCGGCGCCTGGAGCGTTCCGTCGTACTTCACGTCACCGTCCGCCTCGCCGATGACGCGGACGGTCTCCCACCACATGTCGCAGCGATCCACGACGCCGGCGGTGAGGAATTCGACCTGCAGCTTGGGCTCCTCGAATCCCAGCCATTCGATCGCCGCGCGACTCACCGATTCGAGGGGAGTCTCCGCAAGCGCGCTCGCCCGGTGCAGCACCCATCGCGCCACCCTCCGACCGCGGCTACTGGTCCTGCTCTCGTTGTGGGCGACGAGCGCCTCCACCGAAAGCAGCGGGTCGAGGCGCAGGGCGGCATCGGACACGGCCAGGCCGACCGCACCGTTTCTCGCGCGAGCGATGTCGACAGCGGTCTCGAGCGGCGAGGTGACCAGCAACCCGCCCAAGTCGACGATCACGCGATCGCCCCTCGTCGTATGCAGCCGGATGCCGCCGCTCAATCGCGATGTGGTGCCGGGCGTATCCTGGGCGTGGACCTCGAGCGGCTCGCCGAAGATCGGCAGTCCCAGGATCACGGCCGCTGACTCGTGGCTGAAGACGATGCCGGGATGGGTCATCGCTGCGGCATGGACGCGCGCCGCGTAGCGCTGCCAGGGCGCGAGCGTGGCCCAGTGCGAAGCCGGCGCGAGGATCCCTCGCCGAACCCGCACGAGACGGCCGTATGCGATGTCGCGTTCCGCGTGCGGCACCTGCGACGAGGGGATGAGCGGGATGGGCGAGGAGACCGCTAGGAATGATGAGGGCCCCGGATCGATGCTCAGCGTCATTCCCGCACTCTGACCGGCGGCGCGCGGACTGCCGGGATGTCACGCCGATCCGGTGGACGCATGTTCTCCGGAGCGGCCTGTGGAGGAGCCGCACTCGCTCCTTCGGCCTCCGCTGCCGCGACCCCCGCGAGACTGCAACCGCAACTCGAACGGGTGGGCGAACCCCGCTGTCTGGAGGCGCGGTTGCAGTCTCGCGGAAAGCGAGCGCGGGCTACACGGATGGCGACGGCGTCGGCGAGGGGGAGGGGGCGAAGACGCCGGGCCACAGTGCGGCCGCGAGCGGATAGCCGACGAACGCCACGATGTCCAGCAGCGTGTGCGCGATCACGAGGGGCATCACGCGCCCCCAGCGGCGGTAGCACCAGCCGAACACGACGCCCAGCACGAAGTTGCCGACGATCGCACCGACGCCCTGGTACGCGTGGTACGCCCCGCGCAGCGCGGCCGTGGTCAGGATGATCGTCCACCACGACCACCCGAGTCGCCGCAGCCGGTCGAAGAGGTACGCGATGAAGATGACCTCTTCGGTGAGCCCCGCCCGCACCGCGGCCAGAAGCAGCAGCGGAACCGTCCACCACGCGGCATCCAACGGCGAGGCCACGACGGCGACGTTCAGCCCGAGGACCCGCGAGACGACGTACAGCCCCAGCCCCGGCACGCCGATGACGGCGGCGAGCAGGATGCCGCGCCCCAGGTCGCCGCCGAACCGCGTGAAGTCCAGGCCGATGCGGCGCAGCGCGTTCGAGCCCGGCTCCCACAGGAGGTACACGACCAGGGCGACCAGCGCGAGCGCGAACACGACGCCCAAGAACTGGTACAGGACGTTCCAGAGGACCTCGGCATCCCGATTCGGGTTGAGCTGGGTCTGCTGCTGCCCGATGGGCGTGGTGCGCAGCGACGCGCGCACGAGAGAGAGGACCGAGTACAGCGCGGATTGCCCCACGGTGACGGCGAGGACGATGCCGATCTCCCACCACAAACGGGTTCGGGATGCCGCGGCAGGAGCTTTCCTCTGAGGTGAAGGGGGGGTCGGCGAGGTCACCTTGTCAGATTGTCACATCCGGCCTCTGTTGAGTTAAGGCTCTGTAACGTTTTCGCGGGAAGTTTTGACCATCCCACACCGGGTGCTTAGGGTTTCCCTATCCGCGTCCCGTCTGGCCTTGCCCTGACGTGTGCGCACAACCCTGCACAGGAGGATTCAGTGAGAATGAAGCGCATCTCGGCCGCGGTGGCTCTCACCGCTGTCGGCGCATTGGTGATCTCGGGTTGCGCCGCCGATGGCGGCGGCAACAGCGGCGACGACTCCGGTCTCGTCGAAGGCTCGTCCATCACCGCCGCGTGGAACCAGGCGTTCTTTTCGATGAACGGCAACACGTCGTTCGGCAACGCCACCGCCAACAACAACATCAACTACTTGGTGCTCGACGGCTTCAACTACTACAACAACACGCCGGAGCTCGTTCAGAACACCTCGTTCGGCTCGTACGAGCTCGTCAGCGAAGACCCGCTGACCGTCACGTACACCGTCAACGAGGGCATGAACTGGTCGGACGGCACGCCCATCGATGCCGCGGACCTGATGCTCTACTGGGCAGCCGAGTCGCGCGCGCTGGACACCCCCGACTTCGACCCGAACGATTTCATCGATCCCGAAACCGGTGAGTTCACCGAGGCCTTCCCGGCCGACGTGGTCTTCTTCGACTCCGGCGCGACCCCGACCTCCGGCCTCGGCCTGGTCTCGGAGACCCCGGTCATCGGAGAGGACGGTCGCTCGGTGACGATCACCTACGACCAGCCGTTCGTGGACTGGGAGCTCACCTTCGCGACCATGGGCGAGATGCTTCCCGCTCACATCGTCGCGAAGAAGGCCCTCGGACTCGACGACAACGAGGAGGCCAAGACGGCTCTTCTCGATGCCATCGAGAACGCGGATGACGCAGCTCTTGCGCCGATCTCGGCGTTCTGGAACTCCGGCTTCAACTTCACTGAGATGCCCGATGACCCGGAGCTCGTGACCGCCAGCGGCCCGTACATGATCAGCGACTACGTCGCCGACCAGTTCGTCACGCTGACGGCCAACCCCGAGTACAACGGCGACAACGCTCCGAGCATCGAGGAGATCACGATCCGCTTCATCCCCGACCCGCTCGCTGCGGTTCAGGCGCTGGAGAACGGCGAAGTGGACATCATCCAGCCGCAGGCGACCGCCGACATCACGACGGCTCTCGACGGCATCGACGGCATCACCGTCGACACCAGCCTCGGCGGCACCTACGAGCACGTCGACCTGCAGTTCGACCTCGGCAAGAACCCGGAGAACATCTTCTCGAACCCGCTCGTCCGCGAGGCGTTCATGAAGACCATCCCGCGTCAGGAGATCGTCACCTCGCTGATCGAGCCGATCATCGGCGACGACGCCATCGTGCGGAACTCGCAGATCTTCGTGCCCGGCGCGGAAGGCTACGACGAGTCCGTCGCGGCCAACGGCTCGGACGCGTACGCGGACGTCGACATCGCAGGCGCTCAGGCGCTGCTGGCCCAGTCGGGCATCACCGACACCTCGGTCTGCATCCTGTACGCGTCGAACAACCCGCGACGTGTCAACGAGTTCGCCCTGATCCAGGCCTCGGCCAACCAGGCGGGCTTCAACGTCACCGATTGCGGCTCGGAAGAGTGGGGCGGCCTGCTGGGCACGCCCGGCGCCTACGACGCCGCGCTGTTCGGATGGCAGTCCACGAGCCTCGGTGTGACCAACTCGCTCCCGACGTTCGAGACCGGAGGCATCAACAACCTCAACTCGTACTCGAGCCCCGCGGTCGACGAGATCGTCTCGAAGCTGAACGTCGAGTTCGATGAGCAGAAGAAGATCGACCTGCAGATCGATCTGGACACCCAGCTCTGGGCCGACTTCTACGGAGTCACCATCTTCCAGTTCCCCGAGGTCACCGCGATCAGCGACCGTGTCACGAACGTGACGTCGTCGATCCTGGCGCCGACCGTGTTCTGGAACGCATGGGACTGGGAAGTCACTGACGCCGGCGCGGAGGAGTAGACCGCTGCGAAACGCTCTAGGGCGAGCCTCGGCTCGCTGTAGACCGGGTGGGGTGCAGGTCCCCTGGGACCTGCACCCCACCGCGTTAGACTCCTCTCAGTGGTAGAGCACGCGGACGTGCACACAACCGCTCCAACTGCTCGCGCTGATTCACCGATTGGCAGGCGGCCACACCATGGCTTCATTCATCATCAGGCGGTTGATCGCATCGATCTTCGTGCTCTTCGCCGCGACGTTCCTGATGTACGTGCTCACAGCCTTCTCGGGCGATCCCCTAGAAGACCTGCGGCAGGGCAATGCGCCCAACAAAGCCGAGCTCATTGAATCCCGCACCAAGCTTCTGAATCTCGACGTCCCGCCCCCGCTGCGCTACTTCCTGTGGCTCGGCGGCCTGTTCCGCGGCGACTTCGGGGTCAGCATCCAGAACCAGCCGGTCAACGCCATGCTGGGCAACGCGATCACCGCCACCCTGACGCTGGTGACGACGGCCACGATCGTCGCGATCGTACTGGGCATCATCGTCGGCATCGTCTCGGCGCTGCGACAGTACAGCGGCTTCGATTACAGCGTCACGCTGGTCTCCTTCCTGTTCTTCTCACTGCCGATCTTCTGGGTCGCGGTACTGCTCAAGCAGTACGGGGCGATCCAGGTGAACAACTGGCTGAGCGATCCACGGATCTCCGTTCCGGTGATCATCGTGGGTTCGCTTGTGACGGGTCTGCTGTGGATGTCGCTCATCGGCGGCAGATGGAAGCGCCGTCTGATCGTGCTCGGCATCTCGGCGGTGGCGACGGCCGCCGTGCTGACGTTCCTGTCCGTCACCGAGTGGTTCGCCGATCCCAGCATCGGGATCGTCGTCTACAGCGTGCTGGCGCTGGGCACCGCGTTCGGTATCACGGCGATCTCCACGGGGCTCCGCAATCGCAAGGCGGTGTACGCGTCCCTCGCGGTGGCCGTTCTCGGGATCGCGCTGTACTTCCCGATGATGAACTACATCCTCAACGGGATGACCCTGTGGTTCTTCCTGGTGCTGATCGTGCTGACCATCGTCGTGTCCGCCGCGATCGGCTGGTTCTTCGGCGCTCCCGACCGCGGACCGGTGATGCGCACCGCGGCGATCGTGGGCGTCCTGGTTGCGGGTCTGATCGCCCTCGACAAGTACATGTCGTACTGGCAGGCGTACGCGAACTCGAGTCGCATCCGGGGCCGGCCGATCGCGACGGTGGGAGCGTCGACCCCCGGTCTGGGCGGCAACTTCTGGGTGCAGGGCATCGACCTGTTCACGCACCTGCTGCTGCCGACCATCGCCATCGTCCTGATCTCGTTCGCCAGCTACACCCGCTACTCTCGCGCGAGCCTGCTCGAGGTCATGAACCAGGACTACATCCGCACCGCCCGGGCCAAGGGCCTCACGCAGCGCACGGTCATCGTGCGCCACGCGTTCCGCAACGCGCTCATCCCGATCACGACGATCATCGCGTTCGACGTGGGCGCGATCGTCGGAGGCGCGGTCATCACCGAGACCGTCTTCGGCTGGACCGGTATGGGCCGGCTCTTCGTCGACGGGCTCTCGGCACACGACCCGAATCCGGTGATGGCGTTCTTCGTCGTGACCGGCACGCTGGCCGTGCTCTTCAACCTCATCGCGGACCTCGTCTATGCGGCCCTCGACCCGAGAATCAAGGTGGGCTAGATGAACACCACAGTCGCAAACGAGCCCGGCTCGCGGGAGACCGAAGCCATCGCCCAGATCTCCATCGAGCAGAAGGAGACCGAAGGCCTCAGCCAGGGCCAGATCGTCCGCCGTCGGTTCTTCCGCCATCGCGGGGCGCTGGTTTCGATGATCGTCCTCGCGCTGATCGTCGTCATGGCGTTCACCTCCGTCGGAGTGAACCTCTGGGGCCTGCGGATCACCGGCTGGTGGCAGTACTCGTGGGAGCAGATCCCCCCGAAGATCAACAACGGCGTTCCGACGCTGAGCCTGTGGCCGCTGCAGATCGGCGACCACCCGTTCGGTCAGGACGAGGTCGGCCGAGACATCTTCGCGGTGGTCATGCGGGGTGCCCAGCAGTCGATCATGGTGATGGTCATCGCCGGCGTCGTCGCCACGACGATCGGCGTGGTGATCGGCGCCCTCGCCGGCTACTACCGCAAGTGGACCGACTCGGTGCTGATGCGATTCACCGACGTCATCATCACGATCCCGCTCATCGTCATCGGATCGGTGCTCGGAAACACGTTCGGAAGCCTCGGCGCCGCCGTGCTGGGCGTCGTGATCGGCATCTTCGCCTGGACGACGATGGCGCGGCTGGTGCGCGGCGAGTTCCTGTCGCTCCGCGAGCGGGAGTTCGTGGATGCCGCACGCGTATCGGGTGCCCGCGACCGACGCATCATCTTCCGCCACATCCTGCCCAATGCCGTCGGTGTCATCGTCGTGAACGCGACGCTCCTGATGGCCGGTGCCATCCTGCTGGAGTCGGCGCTGAGCTACCTCGGGTTCGGGGTGCAGTCGCCGGACACCTCGCTCGGCAAGATCGTGTCCGACAACCAGGCCGCCTTCTCCACCCGCCCCTGGCTGTTCTGGTGGCCCGGCATCTTCATCATCGCGATCGCGCTGTGCGTCAACTTCATCGGCGACGGGCTCCGCGACGCGTTCGATCCGCGCCAGAAGAAGATGCCGACCGAGCGTGCGATGGCCCGGGCGGGACGCGCGTCAGGCCCGATCGCGCCGGGTTCCGGGACGAGCGCGTCCACGGAGGCGGCGAGCGTCACGGTCGGAATGCAGACCGCCTTCACCGGAGACGTGGTCAACTTCAACGACCCACGGCCGGAGGAGCCCGGCGACGTCCAGCATCAGCCCCTCGATCCGGAGCGGTGACGGTGACCCTGCTAGATCAGCAGACCGACCAGCGAGGCGATCGCGAGAACGACCGCGACCGTGATCGTCGCCCGGTGCCAGGTCACGGTCATCGCGTCGGGGTCCACGCCGTACGCGAACGCGCCGGCGTCGCGCAAACGCTCCCAATGGCCGCGGATCACCTGCGCCAGGTTGCCGCTCGGGGTCGTGATGGCATCGGCCGGCCGCAGCGAGCCGTGCGCGCCACGTGCCGACGCGCCCACCCCGTCGAAGTCCTTGCTCGCGAGGCCGAGCGTGCGGTGCCGGCCGGGGGCGGGCGCCGCCCACACGCCGACGCGCCCGGAGACGGTGTGCAGCGTGAGCGCGTAGCGCGTGTCGAGAGAGGTGATCGCTGGCCACGGAACGAAGTACGTGCGCAGCACGTTCTCGACGGTGATGCCGTGCTCCTGAACCCGCAGACTGGGACGCCAGAACAGCGCCCAGGCGGCGAACGCGACCAGGGCGATCGGCCACACGTAGCGGATGCCGGCCATCCCGTCCGTCCAGAACAGCACCACCGCCCCGAGGGCGCAGACCACCGCGGTCACGACGGCGAGGGTTCGCCCGAGTACGGGCCGGTAGAGAACCTCCTGGAACGCCATGGGCTCAAGCTTCGCAGATGGGACACCACCAATGACTGACACCACGGGCATCGGCGCTGAGATCGCCGCATCCCACCGGGCCCTGCCCGAGAGGATCCTCGAGGTCCAGAACCTCGGAGTCGAGTTCTGGGTGGAGGGCGAGTTCTACCCGGCAGCCATCGACATGAACTATGTGGTGCGTCGTGGCGAGGTGCTCGCCATCGTCGGCGAGTCCGGCTCGGGCAAGAGCACGAGCTCGATGGCGCTGCTGGGCCTCCTTCCCGAAAACGCCCGCGTGACCGGCTCCATCAAGCTGCTGGAGCGGGAGCTGCGCGGCGTCGACGATTCCACGCTGCGGGCACTGCGCGGCAACGAGATTGCCGTGATCTTCCAGGAGCCGATGACCGCGCTGAACCCCGTCTACACGATCGGCTTCCAGATCGTGGAGGCGCTGCGCTCGCACAACGGCTCCCTCGCACCGTCCGAGGCCAAGGCCCGCGCCGTCGAGCTGCTCAGCCTGGTCGAGATGCCGAACCCCGAGCAGTCCTTCGACAAGTACCCGCACCAGCTGTCGGGTGGTCAGCGCCAGCGCGCCATGATCGCCCAGTCCATCTCGTGCGACCCGCTGCTGCTGATCGCGGACGAGCCCACGACGGCGCTCGACGTCACCGTGCAGGCCGAGATCCTCGACCTGCTGCGCAACCTGCACAAGCGCCTGGACTCCGCGATCATCCTCATCACACACGACATGGGCGTCGTCGCGGACCTCGCCGACCGCATCCTGGTCATGAAGAGCGGCGAGGTGGTCGAATCCGGCACCGTCGATGAGATCTTCCACGCGCCGCAGCACCCGTACACCCAGCAGCTGCTGGCCGCCGTGCCGCACCTGGGTCTGGGCGTCCTCGAGGAGGCCGACGCGAGCGTCGTCGAGCTCATCGCCGAAGACCCCGCGGTGCCGGTGATCGCGCAGATCCGGGAGCGGGCGTCCGAGGCCGCGGAGGACGTCGACGCGAAGCCCCCGGTGCTCTCATTCGAGGACGTCGCGATCGATTACCCGAAACGCGGCCGAATCCCCGCGTTCCGCGCGGCGGAGCACATCGACCTCGAGATCCATGCGGGGGAGATCCTCGGCTTGGTGGGGGAGTCCGGGTCCGGCAAGACCACGCTGGGCCGCGCGGCGATCGGGCTGCTGCCCATCGCCGAGGGCAAGCTCACCGCGGTCGGCACCGACATCTCGAAGGCGACCCAGAAGGACCTGCGCGCCATCCGCCGGCGCACCGGCATCGTCTTCCAGGATCCGGCATCCTCCCTGAACCCCCGGATGCCGATCGGCCAGTCCATCGGCGAACCGCTGCTTCTCGCGGGGGAGGCGAAGGGCAAGGAGCTCGACCGGCGGGTGGAGACGCTGCTGGACCAGGTCGAACTGCCCAGGTCGTACCGCAACCGCTTCCCGCATGAGCTCTCGGGGGGCCAGCGCCAGCGCGTCGGGATCGCCCGCGCCCTCGCGCTCGCGCCCGAGCTGCTCGTCGCCGACGAGCCGACCTCGGCGCTGGACGTGTCCGTGCAGGCACGGTTCCTCGAGCTGCTGCAAGAGATCCAAGGTCGTCTGCAGTTCGCCTGCCTGTTCATCAGCCACGACCTCGCCGTCGTCGACATCCTCGCCCACCGCATCGCCGTGATGCACCTGGGCAAGCTCGTCGAGACGGGGACCCGCGACCAGATCCTGCGCGGCGCATCGGACCCCTACACGCAGCGCCTCATCGCCGCCGTGCCCGTGCCCGACCCGGAGGAGCAGCGGATCCGCCGCGAGGCGCGTGCTCTGCTCCTGGAGGCCGAGAGCTCCGCCGGCTGAGTCCTTCTCCGTGGGCGTTCCGCGCAGTGCCATACGGGACGCGGCAGACGTTCAGGCGCCAACCGGTAGAATGTATCAGCCCGGTTCCGGGCGCTTCCCCGTTCTGCAAGGATTCTTCATGGCGCGCGCCCTCCGTTCAGACCTCCGCAACGTCGCGATCGTCGCCCACGTCGACCACGGCAAGACGACCCTCGTCGACGCGATGCTGCGCCAGACCGGATCGTTCGGAGACCACGCGCACGTCGAAGAGCGCGCCATGGACTCGAACGATCTCGAGCGTGAAAAGGGCATCACGATCCTCGCCAAGAACACCGCCATCACGTACCGCGGTGTGCACGCGACCGACGGTCCCGTGACCATCAACGTGATCGACACCCCCGGCCACGCCGACTTCGGCGGCGAGGTCGAACGCGGACTTTCGATGGTCGACGGCGTCGTGCTGCTCGTCGACGCGAGCGAGGGACCGCTGCCGCAGACCCGCTTCGTGCTTCGCAAGGCCCTCGAGGCGAAGCTGCCGGTCATCCTGCTGGTGAACAAGACCGACCGGCCCGACGCCCGGATCGCTGAGGTCGAGGAGGAGAGCCACGACCTGCTGCTCGGTCTCGCCTCCGACCTCGTCGACGACGTGCCCGATCTCGATGTGGACGCACTGCTGGACGTGCCGGTGGTGTACGCGAGCGGCCGCGCCGGCGCGGCATCCCGCAATCGCCCCGACAACGGGTCCCTTCCCGACAACGACGACCTCGAGCCGCTGTTCGAGGCGATCCTCGAGCACGTGCCGGCACCCGTCTACGACGATGAGGCCCCCCTGCAGGCCTGGGTGACCAACCTCGACTCGAGCCCGTTCCTCGGCCGTCTGGCGCTTCTCCGCGTCTTCAACGGCACGCTGAAGAAGGGGCAGACCGTTGCCTGGGTGCGCGCCGATGGAACGACCAGCAGCGCCCGGATCACCGAACTCCTCAAGACGCGGGCTCTCGAGCGCTACCCCGCGGAGAGCGCCGGCCCCGGGGACATCGTCGCCATCGGCGGCTTCCCCGACATCACCATCGGCGAGACGATCGCGGACCCCGACGACGTGCGGCCGTTGCCGCAGATCCACGTGGACGAGCCCGCGATCTCGATGACCATCGGCACGAACACCTCCCCGCTGGCCGGAAAGGTCAAGGGTCACAAGCTGACTGCGCGTCTGGTCAAGGACCGCCTGGACCGCGAGCTGATCGGAAACGTCTCGCTCAAGGTCGTCGACATCGGCCGCCCCGATGCGTGGGAGGTGCAGGGTCGCGGCGAGCTCGCCCTGGCCATCCTGGTGGAGAACATGAGGCGCGAAGGCTTCGAGCTGACCGTCGGCAAGCCGCAGGTGGTCACGAAGAAGGTCGACGGCAAGGTGCACGAGCCGTTCGAGCACCTCACGATCGACGCGCCCGAGGAGTACCTGGGCGCCATCACTCAGCTGCTGGCCACGCGCAAGGGCCGTATGGACAACATGACGAACCACGGCACCGGGTGGGTGCGCATGGAGTTCATCGTGCCGTCGCGCGGTCTGATCGGCTTCCGCACCGAGTTCCTCACCACCACCCGCGGCACCGGCATCGCCAACGCCATCTCGCACGGCTACGAGGCCTGGGCGGGCCAGATCGTGACCCGCCAGAACGGCTCGATCGTCGCCGACCGCAGCGGCGTGGTCACGCCCTTCGCGATCATCGCGCTGCAGGAGCGCATGTCCTTCTTCGTGCAGCCCACCCAAGAGGTGTACGAGGGCATGGTGATCGGCGAGAACTCGCGCAACGACGACATGGATGTGAACATCACCAAGGAGAAGAAGCTGACCAACATGCGTCAGTCCACCTCCGACACGTTCGAGGCGATGACCCCTTCGCGCCAGCTGTCGCTCGAGGAGAGCCTCGAGTTCGCCCGTGAGGACGAGTGCGTCGAGGTCACCCCCGAGATCGTGCGCATCCGCAAGGTGAATCTGGATCAGACCGAGCGCGCCCGCGCGACCTCCCGTCTGAAGCGCCAGGACGCCAACGCCTGACAACCCGCGGCCGGGCCGCGCACGGCGCGGCGGCGCAAGCGGTTCTGGTGGGTAGGCTCGACCGGTGAGTTTCGAGCCCGCGACACCGGATGCCGAGAGCCGGCGCGCGTGGCGCCAGGGCCTCAGCGTCGCTGTGGCCACCAGTGCGTACGGGATCTCCTTCGGCGCGCTGGCCGTCGCTGCCGGGCTCGACGTCTGGCAGACGTGCGTGCTGAGCCTGGTCATGTTCACGGGCGGTTCGCAGTTCGCGTTCGTCGGCGTCTTCGCCGCCGGGGGACTGGCCGCGGTCCCCGCGGCGATCGCCTCGGCGTCCCTCCTCGGCGTGCGCAACGTCGCGTACGGTATGCGCATGTCGCCGGTGCTCGGCACCGGCTTCTGGCGTCGCGCCGCTGCGGCCCACTTCACGATCGACGAGTCGACCGCCGTGTCGCTGGCTCAGACCACGCCCAGGGCGCGCACGCTGGGTTTCTGGGTCACGGGTATCGGCATCTACATCGGGTGGAACCTGTCCACACTCGCCGGCGCGCTGCTCGGCGACGTGCTGGGAGACCCCCGGGCGTACGGCCTGGATGCCGCCGCCGCGGCCGCATTCCTCGCCCTGCTGTGGCCACGGCTCAGGCATCGCCAGCCGATCGCGGTCGGCATCGCCGCGGCCGTCGTGGCGATCGTCCTCACGCCGGCACTGATGCCCGGGGTTCCCGTCCTCGTGGCCGCCGCGGTGGCCGTCCTCGTGGGCTGGTTCAACTGGCTCGGGGTCGGGGCGGAGCCGCCTGAGGAGCCCGAGGATGTCGCGGAGCGGGGAGGCCTGCCATGACCCTGTGGAACGCGGTGCTGCTGGCGTCGATCATCTGCGTCGCGCTCAAGACCCTCGGCTACCTGATGCCGCAGCGGTTGCTGGAGGCGCCCCGGCCGGCCCGGATCGCGGATCTGTTGACCGTCGCCCTCCTGTCCGCGCTGGTGGCCGTTCAGACGCTGGGTGCCGGGCAGGCCGTGGTGGTGGACGCCCGCATTCCCGCTGTGCTGGTCGCCGGCGGGCTGTTGCTGGTCCGGGCGCCGTTCCTGGTGGTGGTCGTCGCAGCCGCGCTCGTCGCCGGGCTGCTTCGGCTGTGGGGCGTGGCGGCCTGAGCCGCGGCCGACCACGGATTCCGAGACCGGAACGTAAGCTTGCCCGCGTGAGGTCCGCCTTTCCCCGCATCGCGACATGGGTCGTGGCGTTCGTCGTCGGCGCCGTCTACGGCCTTGCCGGTACGATCGCGCATGCATACCGACTCGGGTGGTTCCCCCTGGGCCTCGTGCTGGCCATCATCGGGAGCGCGGCACTCCTCGCCGCGGTGCGGCTGCTGACGTCCGATCGCTGGGCCGGATTGGCCGCGGGCGTGGGGATGATCCTGGCGACCCTGGTGTTCTCCGGGCGCGGCCCCGGTGGTTCGGTCATCGTGCCCCAGACGGACCTGGCGGTGATCTGGACCTTCGCGGTGCCGATCCTCGTCGCCGTCGCGGTGGCGTGGCCCACTCGACCGGCCACGCCGGCGGCCTCCGCGGGCCCCGGGTCGAATTAGACTGAGCACGTGACGTATGTGATCGCTCTTCCGTGCGTGGATGTGAAAGACCGCGCCTGCATCGACGAATGCCCCGTCGATTGCATCTATGAGGGTGACCGGATGCTGTACATCCACCCCGACGAATGCGTGGACTGCGGCGCGTGCGAACCGGTCTGCCCCGTCGAGGCGATCTACTACGAGGACGATCTGCCCGACGAGTGGCAGGACTACTACAAGGCCAACGTCGAGTGGTTCGAAGACGTCGGCTCGCCCGGCGGTGCCGCGAAGGTCGGGGTCATCCACAAGGATCACCCGATCATCGACGCGCTGCCGCCGCAGGCTCCGTAACGCGGCCATGGGCGTCGCTGACCTGGCCGATTACCCGTGGGATGCCGTCGCACCGTATGCGACGCGGGCACGCGCCCATCCCGACGGACTCGTCGACCTCTCCATCGGATCGCCGGTCGACCCGACTCCACCGGTGATCGCCCACGCGCTGGCGGCCGCGACGGACGCGCACGCCTATCCTCAGACCGCCGGTGCGCCGGCACTCCGGGAAGCCATCGTGGACTGGTACGCGCGTCGACGCGGCGTGCCGGATCTCAGTGCGGATCACGTGCTGCCCACGATCGGCTCCAAGGAGCTGGTGGCGCTGCTGCCGCTGCTGCTGGATCTGGGCCCCGGCGACGTCGTCGTGCATCCTCGCGCGGCGTACCCGACATACGAGGTCGGCGCGCGACTGGTGGGGGCCACTCCGATCGCGGCCGATGACCCGCAGACGTGGCCCGCCGGGACGCGCCTGGTGTGGCTCAACTCGCCGGGCAATCCGGATGGACGGGTGCTGGATGCCGTGTCCCTGCGTGCCGCGGTGGCGCGGGCGCGCGAACTCGGGGCGATCGTCGCCTCCGACGAGTGCTACGCCGAGTTGGGCTGGGACGCGCCGTGGCACTCCGAGCCGATCCCCTCCGTCCTCGACCCCCGCGTCACCGACGGCGACGTGCGCGGCATCCTTTCCGTGTACTCGCTCAGCAAGCAGTCGAATCTGGCCGGATACCGTGCGGCGTTCCTCGCCGGCGATCCGGAGATCGTGGCCCGCCTGACCACCGCGCGCAAGCACCTCGGCATGATCCTGCCGGCACCCGTGCAGGCGGCGATGATCATCGCGCTCGGCGACGACGAGCACGTCGCGGCGCAGAAGGACCGCTATCGCGCCCGTCGAGCGACGCTGAAGCCGGCACTCGAAGCCGCCGGCTTCCGGATCGATTTCAGCGAGGCTGGTCTCTACCTGTGGGCGACCGAAGACCGCGACGCGTGGGACAGCCTGGGACGCCTGGCCGACCTCGGCATCCTCGCGGGTCCCGGTCACTTCTATGGCGAGCACTTTCCCCGCCATATCCGCCTCTCGCTCACGGCGACCGACGAGCGGATCGCGACGGCTGCCGCGCGCCTGCGTGGGCTCTGATCGGGACTGAGGTTTCCTCCAGCGCATCGCCCGGGGGTTTGGCCGTGTCCGCAGTATGCCGACGGGCCCATTAGGCTGTAACGGCGCGTTGACGCGGCAACCCCTGTCATCGCGCCGGCTCTCGGACTCGCCCTACGGTGCGACCCGCAGGGCCCTCGAAACCCCCGGACCGACCAGGAATCGCGAGGAGGCGCCGTGAGCGACGCGGGCACCCAGCAGGACAGAGCCATCCTCACCATCGGTGATCGGACTGCCGAGTTCCCACTGCTGCAGGGCACCAATGGGACGATGCCGAGCGTGGACATGTCGACGTTCACTCGGCAGACGGGCCATACGGCGCTCGACTACGGTTTCGTCAACACTGCCGCGACGAAGTCCGCGATCACCTTCATCGACGGCGACAAGGGGATCCTCCGCTACCGGGGCTATCCGATCGAGCAGCTGGCCAAGAACAGCACGTACCTCGAAGTCGCCTGGTTGCTCCTCTACGGAGAGCTGCCCACCGCTGACCAGCTCGCCGAGTTCGACGACCGCATCCGGCACCACACGCTCCTGCACGAGGACCTCAAGCGCTTCTTCTCGGCCCTCCCGCCGACCGCGCACCCCATGTCGATGCTGTCATCGGCCACCTCGGCGCTGTCGACGTACTACGAGAACCAGTCCGACCCGAACAATCCCGAGCACATCGAGCTGAACACCATCCGGATGCTGGCGAAGATGCCCGTGATCGCGGCATACGCGCACAAGAAGAGCATCGGCCAGGCGTTCCTCTACCCGGACAACAACCTCAGCTTCGTCGACAACTTCCTGAAGCTGAACTTCGGGGTCCTCTCGGAGATCTACGACGTCGACCCGGTGATGTCCCGCGCGCTGGAGCGCCTGCTGATCCTGCACGAGGACCACGAGCAGAACGCCTCGACCTCGACCGTCCGCCTTGTCGGATCGACCGGCGCGAACCAGTTCTCGTCGATCTCGGCGGGCATCAACGCCCTGTACGGTCCGCTGCACGGCGGTGCCAACGAAGCAGTCCTGGACATGCTCGCGCGCATCCGCGACTCGGGGGAGAGCGTGCAGCGCTTCGTCGAGCGGGTCAAGAACAAAGAAGAGGGCGTGAAGCTGATGGGCTTCGGGCACCGCGTGTACAAGAACTACGATCCGCGCGCCAAACTCGTCAAGGAATCCGCGGATGAGGTGCTCGAGGCGCTCGGAGTGAGCGATCCGCTCCTGGACCTGGCCAAGGAGCTCGAAGAGCTCGCGCTCAGCGACGACTACTTCAAGGAGCGTCGTCTGTACCCGAACGTCGACTTCTACACCGGCGTGATCTACAAGGCGATGGGCTTCCCGACCCGCATGTTCACGGTGCTCTTCGCGATCGGTCGGCTGCCCGGCTGGCTCGCCCACTGGCGCGAGATGCAGACGGACCCGCAGACCAAGATCGGTCGCCCCCAGCAGCTGTACACCGGAGCGCCGGCGCGCGACTACCCCGGCGTGGGCTGACCGGAGGCCGCGCCTGCTGGCGCGCCGGCCGTCGCCGTGCTCAAGGCACGGATCAGTCCTTGCTGCTGCCGCTCTGCTTCTCGTCCGCGGCCTGTTCGCGATCCGCGATCTTGGCCGCTTCCTTCTCGCGTCCCCGTTTGCTCTTGGACGCGTCGATGCGCTCGGCACGGTGACGCTTCTCGACGTCCTTCGCGTAGTCGGGCACATGCGAGGTGAAATCGCGCGGCGGACGTTCGTAGCCGCCTGAGGCAGGTCGCGGCGGCACGATGACATCCTCGCGCTCGACCGTCTCGTAGGGGACCTGCGAGAGCAGGTGCGCGATCGTGTTGATCCGTCCCCGTCGCTTGTCCTCGTTGTCGACCTCCCACCACTTCGCCTCGGGGATGTCCGTGTGCACGAACATCGTGTCCTTCGCCCGCGAGTAGTCCTCCCATTTCGTGATCGACAGGACGTCATTAGGGCTGAGCTTCCAGCGGCGCATCGGATCGTCGGCGCGGTCGCGGAAGCGGCGTTCCTGTTCGACGTCCGAGACGCTGAACCAGTACTTGATCAGGATGATCCCGTCCTCCACCAGCATCCGCTCGAAGATCGGCGTCTGGTGCAGGAAGCGGTGGTACTCGGTGCTGGTGCAGTAGCCCATGACGTGCTCGACGCCGGCCCGGTTGTACCAGGACCGGTCCATCAGGACGATCTCACCCGCCGCGGGCAGATGAGGCACGTATCGCTGGAAGTACCAGCGCGTCTTGTCGCGCTCGCTCGGTGTGGGCAGCGCCACGATGCGTGTGACGCGCGGGTTGAGGTACTCGGAGACCCGTTTGATCGTGGATCCCTTGCCCGCGGCATCCCGGCCTTCGAAGATGACCACGACGCGAGCGCCGGTCGCCTGCACCCACGCCTGCATGTCGACCAGCTTGGCCTGCAGCACCATCAACTCGGATTCGTACAGCTTCTTGCCCATGCGAGCGCTCACGAGACCCCCTCGTCCCCTGCCGCGACCGATACGCGGACCTTTCGACCCTACGCGTGCAGTGCGTCGTTCAGCGTGACCCCGACGCCGGCTCGGCGCACAGCCTCGATGGCGCCGGTGAGCGAGTTGCGCCGGAACAGGATGCCGCTCCGGCCGGACAGCTCCGCGCCCTTCGCGGTCGCGCGGCTGCCGTCGGCGCGCGTCGGCTCATCGGCCAGGACGATCTTCGACCCTGCCGTGACGTACAGTCCCGCCTCGACCACGCAGTCGTCGCCCAGCGAGATCCCGACTCCGGCGTTCGCGCCGAGCAGCGTCCGCGCGCCGATGGAGACGCGATGTTCGCCACCGCCGGACAGGGTGCCCATGATCGAAGCCCCGCCCCCGATGTCGCTGCCATCCCCGACGACCACACCCTGCGAGATGCGTCCCTCCACCATCGAGGAGCCGAGCGTGCCGGCGTTGAAGTTGACGAACCCCTCGTGCATCACCGTGGTTCCGGGGGACAGGTAGGCGCCGAGGCGGACGCGCGAGGCATCCGCGATTCGAACGCCGGGCGGGCTGACGTAATCCAGCAGCCGCGGGAACTTGTCCAGCCCCTGCAGCTGGATGCCCTCGCGGGTCAGGAACGGTCGCAGGCGGGCGGCGTCTTCCGGGTGCATCGGTCCTGCGTTGGTCCAGGCGACGATGGGCAGGTGGGCGAAGATGCCGTCGAGGTTGACGGTGTTCGGCGCGACGATGCGGTGCGACAGCGCGTGCAGACGCAGGTATGCGTCGGGCGTCGAGGCCGGTGCGGCGTCGAGGTCCACCTCGACGACGACGACATCGACGTCCACGTCCCTGCGCGGGTCGGGCACCGCATGCCGGTCCAACTCGTCCGGGGGGATGGCCGGATCGAGCCCGAGCGGAATCCGCCCCGCGGCAGGGGCAGGGAACCATGTGTCCAGCACTGTTCTGTTCGCGGATGTCGTGGCCAGGCCGACACCCCATACCCACCGCTGATCGCTCATCACTCCACGCTACCGGGCCGCCGGTGCGTCATCAGTAGACTCGAGGGATGCCGCCGCTCGATCTGACCGCGACCTCTGTCGATCTCACCCGGATGATCTGCGACATCCCGAGCGTCTCCGGCGACGAGGTGGCGCTGGCCGATCTGATCGCGGCCTCGATGCGCGATCTGGCCCACCTCGAGGTGTATCGAGATGGCGACACCATCGTCGCGCGCACCCAGCTGGGTCGTGCTCAGCGGGTCGTGATCGCCGGCCACATCGACACGGTGCCGATCAACGGGAACGTGCCCACGCGCGAGGTCGCGATCGACGGCGCCCCCTTCCTCTGGGGGCGGGGGACGGTGGACATGAAGGCCGGAGTCGCGGTCCAGCTCAAGCTCGCCGCCGAACTGACCGATCCCCGTGTGGACATCACGTGGATGTGGTACGACCACGAGGAGGTCGACGCCGACTTGAACGGGCTGACGCGCCTCGCCGCCACACGGCCGGATCTGTTCGCGGCCGACTTCGCGATCCTCGGCGAGCCGTCCAACGGCGCCGTCGAAGGCGGCTGCAACGGCAACATGCGCGTGATCGTGCGCACGCACGGCGTCCGGGCGCACAGCGCGCGCGCGTGGGTCGGCGAGAACGCGATCCACAAGGCCGCGCCGGTGCTGGCCCGGCTCGCCGAATACCGCCCACGGGAGGTCCCCGTCGACGGACTCGTGTACCGCGAGGGGCTGAACGCCGTGCGGATCACGGGTGGGGTGGCCGGCAACGTGATCCCCGACCTGTGCGAGGTCGAGGTGAACTATCGCTTCGCCCCGAGCCGGTCCGCCGAAGAGGCCGAGGGCCACGTGCGTGACGTCTTCGCAGGGTTCGAACTCGACGTCGTGGACATCGCGGTCGGCGCCCGCCCGGGTCTGGATGCGCCGCTCGCCCAGGAGTTCGTCGCGGCGGTGGGCGCGGAAGCCCGTCCGAAGTACGGATGGACCGATGTCGCCCGGTTCTCCGCCATGGGTGTTCCTGCCGTCAACTACGGGCCCGGTGACCCGATGCTGGCTCATCACGATGAGGAGCGGGTCTCCCACGCGCAGATCGAGGACGTGGAACGCGGACTCCGGGCGTGGTTGAGCGCGCCCTGATCGCTCCGCCGCGCCGCGGGTGGCGCACGCTTCCGGCGGCGCTGCGGATCGGCATCCTGTATGTCGCCGCACGCGCGGTCACGACGGGTTTCCTGATCCTCGCCGCAGCGCTGGCCGGGCCCGGTTCGCGCTTCGGTCAGGACGCCACGATCGGCAGCTTCCTGCTCGGGTGGGACGCGCAGTGGTACTGGCTGATCGCTGTGGGCGGGTATCCGACCGAGCTTCCGCTGACCGAGACCGGGGAGGTGTCCGAGAACCAGTGGGCGTTCATGCCCGTGTACCCGTACCTTGCGCGGATCGTCGGTCTGCCGTTCGAAGCGCTGGCGTGGACCGGCGCGCCGGCGTGGGGCGTCGGCGCGGTCGTCGTCTCGATCGTCGCAGGCTATCTGGCGTGCCTGGTGCTGTACCGGATGCTGCGAATGCGCATCGACGTCCCGGCGGCGACGTGGGCTGCGCTGTTCTTCGCGGCCGGCCCGATGGCGGCGCTCTTCCACGTGGGATATGCCGAGTCGCTGTTCCTGCTGTGGCTGTTCCTGTCCCTCTGGCTCGTTCAGCGCCGCCAGTTCGGCTGGTTGTACATTCTCATCCCGCTGATGGGTTTCACTCGTCCCGGCGTCCTGGCCTTCGCGCTGTTCCTCGGCATGTACGGAATCTGGCGGTGGATCTGCCGACGACGCGATGCGCTGCCGGCGCGTCAGATCGTCCACATCGTGGCGCTCGGACTGCTCGCGGTCGTCGTCGGGTTCTCGTGGCAGGTGCTCGCCGGCATGGCCACCGGGCGCGCGGATGCCTATCTCGCCACGGAACTGGCGTGGCGACGCACCGCGGTGTCCGGAGACGGCTTCGTGCCGTTCGGGGGATTCGTCGAGGGCACCGCCCTGTGGTTCGGGCGCATCTGGCACGTCGGGGAGGTCACCGGGTACGTGGTGCTCGCGGCGTCCGTGCTGGCCGTGGCCGCGCTGCTCCTGTTCGAACCCCACCTCAAGCGGCTCGGCGTCGAGACGCGACTGTGGGTGGCGAGCTACCTCGTGTATCTGCTCGCGGTGTTCTTTCCACAGTCCAGCATCTTTCGCCTTCTCGTTCCCGTATCGCCCGTGTGGGGCGCGATCGCGCTCCCGCGCTCGACCGCCTACCGGGTGTCGGTGCTGGCCGTCTGCCTGGTCGGGCAGTGGTGGTGGATCTACAACATGTACGCGCTCGGGAATACGGCGTACTGGACCATTCCTTGAGCGGGTGCGGCACCCACGACTTCCGCGCAGCGGGCCGATTATCTCCTATCGCACGCGGCGGGATAAACTTGACACGCAGACCACGACGAAAGGGAGCCACGATGGCAGCCATGAAGCCGAGAACCGGAGACGGGCCAATGGAGGCCGTGAAGGAGGGTCGCCTGATCATCGTGCGCGTGCCGCTCGAAGGTGGGGGACGCCTCGTCGTCTCGGTGAACGACGCTGAGGCCAAGGAGCTCTACGAAGTGCTCGGCGGCGTTGTGAACGTCGCCTGATCACGCTTCAGACGCCGACGGCCGGTCCTGTGGACCGGCCGTTTCGCGTTGCCCGGGATGGATGCCGCGGCGTGCGTCATCCGGCCGGTCGAGTGGTGAGCTGCAAGAGCCCCTCGCCGACGATCGACAGCGCGCCGATCACGGCGGGCGAGGCCTGAGTCTCGGAGATCAGTGAGCGGTAGGCGGCCGTCACCGCGTCGCGGCGCACGGGGTCGCTGACCGCACCGTTGCGCAGCACGCGCGGGACCAGGACGGTGCCGCCCGCGCGCACCAGGCGGAGGCCGTGCTCGACGTACTCGATGACGCCTTCGGGGTCGGCGTCGACCAGGACGATGTCGTAGGAGGCCTCGTTCATCCGGGGGAGCACCTCGGCGGCGCGTCCCGTGATGAAACGCGCTCGGGCGGGCGGGATCTTCGCCTCGCTGAATGCCTGTCGGGCCGCGCCCAGATGTTCGGGCTCGCTGTCGATCGTGGTCAGCGTCGCCCGCGGCGACCCGTAGAGCAGCCAGAGGCCGGACACACCGGCTCCGGTGCCGATCTCGACGATGTTCAGTGCCTGCGACGCGGCGGCCAGCACTGCGCACTGGGCACCCACGGCGGCGCTGACGGGCGCGGCACCGAGCTCGAGAGCATGCGCGCGGGCGCGCGTGATGTGCTCCGGTTCGATCGTCGCCTCATCGGCGAAGCGGTAGTTCGCGTCCTGCTCGCCCATCGGTGCTCCTTCGCGGCCAGCCTACGCGGACACGCCGCGCCGAGCGCTCAGGCGCGGCGGTAACCTGAATGCATGTTCTTCGGACTCACGATCGAGAAGCTTCTGCTGATCGGTGTGGTCGCGGGGCTGCTCATCGGACCAGAGCGGCTGCCGCGCTATGTGGAGAGCCTGACGCGGTTCGTCAAGCGTGCCAAGGAGTACGTCACGACCGCCAAGACCCGCATGAAGGACGAGATGGGGGCGGACTTCGACGACGTCGATTGGCGCACGCTCGACCCCCGCCAGTACGATCCCCGCCGGATCATCCGCGAGGCCCTGCTGGATGACGCGCCCGTTCCGACGGTGCGCGCCGCGAGCGCGGCGGCCGCCGTCACGTCTCCGGCCCCGTTCACGACGTCCAGGCCGGCGAGCGCACCGTTCAGCAATGAGGAGCCGCCGCCCTTCGACAGCGAAGCGACCTGACCGGGCTCAGCTCGGGCGCAGTGGCAGTGACCGGCCGGCGAGGCCGCGGGGTTCGGTCGCGATCGTCTGCGCCAGCGCTTCGATCGCGACGGCGGCGGGATCGGCGGGATGCGCGACCACCACGGGGGTTCCGGCATCCCCGTCCGCACGCAGCGCGGGGCTGAGCGGGATCGAGCCGAGCAGCCGGACCGGCGCGGTCTCCTCGGCCAGCGCGGCGACCACGGCGGCACCGCCGCCGGATCCGAACAATTCGAACGTGGTGCCGTCGGGCAGGATCATCGCCGACATGTTCTCCACGACGCCGGTGACGCGCTGGCCGGTCTGGCGTGCCACGATGCCGCTGCGGACCGCCACATCTGATGCCGCGGCCTGAGGCGTCGTCACGACGATGACCTCGGCGTTGGGAAGCAGCTGACCGACCGTGATCGCGATGTCGCCCGTCCCGGGCGGCATGTCCAGGAGGAGGATGTCCAGATCGCCGAAGTAGACGTCCGTGAGGAATTGCTGCACGGTCCGGTGGAGCATCGGGCCACGCCACGCCACGGCGCCGACCGGGGCGTCGCCGTGCGCGCGGCGCAGGAACATCCCGATCGAGATGACCTTCACCCCGTAGGCGACCGGCGGAAGCATCAGATCGTCGATGCGCGTGGGCTGGGGCACGTTGCCGTCCGCGTCGACGAGCCCGAGAAGGCCCGGTATCGAGAAGCCGTGGACATCGGCATCCACCAGGCCGACGGCCAGGCCGCGGCGGGCGAGCGCGACGGCGAGGTTCGCCGTGACGGTGGACTTGCCTACGCCGCCTTTGCCGCTGGTCACAGCCAGGACGCGGGTGAGTGATCCCGGCCCGAACGGCATCTCGCGGGCGGGACGGCCACCGCGCAGCTGCTCGGTCAGATCACGCCGCTCCGCGGGGGACATCACGCCGACCTCGAGGGAGACGTCTGTGACACCGGTCACGGATGCCGCGGCGGCGCGCACGTCCGCGGAGATCCGGTCGGCGGCAGGGCAGCCGACGATCGTCAGGACGATGCCCACGGAAGCCACGCCGTCGGCGACGGAGATGTCGCGGAGCATGCCGAGTTCGGCGATCGGGCGCCTCAGCTCCGGGTCGAGAACCGCGCCGACCGCACGCCGGACAGCCTCGTCTGTCGTCACCGCTCGGCGCCGCCCCTGGGCGCTGTCGCTCCGCGATCGTCGAGCTGCTCCAACAGCACCTTCAACTCGGCGCGCAGCACGTCCCTGGTCACCACGTCCTCGGAGACGTCGGTCACGACCATGCGCAGCGCCACGACCTCGCGGGCGAGGTACTCCGTGTCAGCAAGGTTGCGCTCGGCGCGCTGGCGGTCCTGCTCGATCTGGACGCGGTCCCGGTCGTCCTGCCGGTTCTGCGCGAGCAGGATGAGCGGGGCGGCGTAGGAGGCCTGCAGCGAGAGGATCAGGGTCAGCAGCGTGAAGTTCGTCGCCCTCGGGTCGAACTGCAGATCAACCGGCGCCAGGGAGTTCCACATCAGCCACACGGTGACGAAGACGGTCATGCCGATGAGGAACCCGGAGGTTCCCATCCCGCGGGCGAACGCCTCGGAGAACCGCCCGAATCGGTCGCGAGAGGGCTGAGGGTTGCGGCTCAGCATGCCCGAACGACCGCGGGGGGCGTCCAGCGAGGACTGCCGGAAACGCGCCATCAGCGCCGCCTCCCCGCGCCCCTGGTGCTGGCCGGAGGCGGTGCGGCCGCGATCGTTCCCGCGGACGCCCGCGCGTGCTGCTCGTCGTCACCGCCGGAGGACCGCCAGTCGTCGGGCAGCAGGTAGTCCAGCACGTCGTCGACGGTGATCGCGCCGACCAGGCGCCGCGCCTTGTCCACCACGGGCAGCGACACAAGGTCGTAGCTGGCGAGCATCCGCGCAACTTCTGCGGCGGACGCCGTCGCCGGCACCGGATCCAGGGTGTCGTCGATGATCGCGCCCAGGCGCTCGTGCGGCGGGTAGCGCAGCATGCGCTGGAAGTGCACGGTTCCCAGCAGCCGGCCGGTGGGCGTCTCGTACGGGGGAAGGGTGACGAAGACGGCGGCGGCGAGCGCCGGGTGCAGCTCGTGCCGGCGGATGAGCGCCAGGGCCTCGGCGACGGTCGCATCGGCAGAGAGCACGATCGGTTCGCTCGTCATGAGCCCGCCGGCCGTGTCGGGCCCGTACTGCAGCAGCGCGCGGACGTCCTCAGCCTCTTCGGGCTCCATCAGATCCAGAAGCTGCTCGGACCGGGCATCGGGAAGCTGACCGAGCAGGTCGGCCGCGTCGTCGGGTTCCATCGCGTCGAGGATGTCAGCCGCGCGCTCGTCGCCGAGCCGCTCGAGAATGTGCACCTGGTCGTCCTCAGGCATCTCCTCCAGGGCGTCGGCGAGCCGCTCGTCGGAGAGCTCTTCGGCAACCTCGAGCATGCGCTCGTTGGGGAGGTCGAGCAGCGTGTTGGCCAGGTCCGCGGGCTTGAGGTCGGCGAACGAGGCAACGAGCTGCTCGGCGGACTG
The DNA here is from genome assembly GCF_039534975.1 of Microbacterium terregens. Lineage (NCBI taxonomy): Bacteria > Bacillati > Actinomycetota > Actinomycetes > Micrococcales > Microbacteriaceae > Microbacterium > Microbacterium terregens. Next base: position 2,480,034 of record NZ_BAAAWH010000001.1, on the reverse strand, counting down.
CGCCTCGCCGGAGTTGCCCTCCCGCACCTCGTTCCACGTCGCGAACGTCGTCGGACCCTTGGCGAACGGTGAGGCGCTCGTGCGGGGGCGCCGCAGGAACAGCTGGCCGACGTCCCACTCGTCGAGACGGTTGCGCTCGATCGCCACGTCCTCGATGACCGCCGTCCCGCTGCCGTCGGTGAGCGTCACGCGTCGGCCGAGCAGTTCGGACATGACACGCACCTCGCCGCCGCGCTGCTGGAACCGGCGCACGTTGATGAGGCCGGTCGTGATGACCTGGCCGGTCGCGATGGAGGTCACCCTGCCGATCGAGACGAACACGTGGCGGCGGCCGGGGATCTCCACGACCAGGCCCACAACGCGCGGCGGGTCGTCCTTGCGGTAGATGACGACGACGTCGCGTACCTTGCCCAGCCGGTCGCCCGCGGGGTCGAAGACGGAGCACCCCGAAAGGCGCGCCACGAAGACCCTCTGCATGCTCACGCGTTCCAGCGTAGCCCGGTGTGCGTGAGGGGGCGGGGAGGTCGGGCCGTGGGAGGATGGGACGGTGAGCATCAACGGCGGGAGGATCCCGCAGAGCCTCGAAGACATCGGGCAGAGCATCGCGAGCTTCCCGACGTACGAGGCGGCGCAGAAGGCGGTCTCCACGTTGATCGCCGCCGACATACCGGCGCGTGACATCGCGATCGTGGGGCAGGACCTGCGCTCCGTCGAGCGGGTGACCGGTCGTCTGGGCTATGCGACCGCGGCACGCTCCGGTGCGATCAACGGCGTGCTCCTGGGCCTGCTGTTCTCTGCGATCCTCGTGATCGGCACCCCGGCGGTCCCGATCCAGGCGTTCGTCGGAGTGCTCTTCGTCGGCATCGCGATCGGGATGCTCTTCAGCATCATCACGTATTCGTTCGTGCGCCGCCGGCGCGATTTCGCGTCGGTCATGCAGGTCATCGCCGAGCACTACGAGGTGACGGTCGCCGCCGCCAGCATGCAGCGGGCGCGGCAGGTGCTGGGCGGGCAGACAGCTCCACAGCCACGCACTCCCGCCGCATCGGCAGACCCGACTCCGCCCGCCGGACCGTTGCCCGCTGCGCCGACGGCGGATGCCGGTGCCGAGCCCCCGCGCTACGGCGAGCGGGTCGCGCCGGCCGCCGACGACTCCGCGGAACCGATCCCGACGTCTCCGCCCGAGAGCGGGTCCGACGCCCCGGCGGGATCCGACGTCTCCGCGTCCGAGCGCGAAGACCCGCCCGCCGAAGACGGTGGGGCGCACTCGCCGTCTCCGCGATGACAGCGGACGAGACCGAGACGCGCTTCGACGTCCCGCTTCCGTCCGGCCCGATCGAGGTCGACGCCGCCTACGGCCGTCCGGACGACGCATGGGCGACGATCGCGATCGCGCACGGCGCAGGCGCCGGGTATGCGCATCCCTTCCTCGTCGGCTTCGCCCGCGCCATGCGGGCGGAGGGCGTCGCGACCCTGCGGTTCAACTTCCCGTACATCCAGCTCGGACGACGGATGCCGGGACCGGCGGCGCACGCGGTCCTCACGTGGACGGCGGCGATCGCCCGCGCCGAGGAGCATGCGGAGGGCAGCCCGGTCTGGGCCTCGGGCAAGTCGTATGGCGGACGCATGGCCTCGATGGCCGCGGCGGAGGGGGTCATCGATCCGGCCGGGCTCATCTATCTGGGTTATCCGCTGCATCCCCCCGGCGATCCCTCGAAAGCGCGCGTCGCCCACCTGCCGTCCATCGTGCCGCCGCAGCTGTTCGTGGAGGGCACGAACGACCCGTTCATCGACCCGCGCTCGCAGCTCGAAGACGCCGTGGCATCGTGCCGGAGCGCATCGATCGCGTGGATCGACGGCGGCGGCCACTCGTTCGAGGTGAAGGGCCGCAAGCGCCCGGCCGACGAGGTCGGCGCCGGCCTGGCCGCACTGGCCGCGGCGTGGATGCGCGGCGTGCTCCCGCGATGAGCTCGGGCGGCGGGCCTCACCGACCGGCAGCGTAGCCCTGCATACCCCGCGGGTTCGCCGCTGCCCAGACCAGTCCGGTACCGGCATCCCGTCCCACGGCCGACACGCGCCCGAGAGACCAGTCGCCGGCGCGCGTCACTGAGTGTCCGCGCCGTTCCAGCCCGGTGATGACCGACTCGCCGAGGCGATCCTCCACGAAAACGCCGGCGGGGGTCCAGCCGCGCGGCCAGAAGGAGTCCACCAGGGCGGTGGTGTGCAGAGACGGCGCATCGATCGCCTGCTGGGCGGAGTACCCGCCCACGAGCATCCGCAGCAGCACGGGCACCTGCCACTGCTCCTGCTGGTCACCGCCGGGCGTCCCGAGCGCCATGACCGGCTGACCGTCCCTCAGAACCAGGGTCGGCGTGAGCGTAGTGCGCGGCCGCGCCCCGGGACGCAGGGCGGCGGGGGAGGAGGCATCCAGCCACATCATCTGCAGACGCGTGCCGAGGCAGAAGCCGAGGTCGGGGATCGTCGGTGAGGACTGCAGCCATCCGCCGGACGGTGTGACGGCGATCATGTTGCCCCAGCGGTCCACGACATCGATGTGACACGTATCCCCGCGTGTCCGGCCCGAGCGGTCGATCGTCGGCTCGCCGAGACCGCTGGCAGCGTCGGCTCCGGCGCTGCGCAGACGGGGGCGGAACGGTGAGCGTCCGGGTACGCTGCCGGGCCGCCAGTCCTGCGACGCGCTGTCACCGATCTGCGCGCGGCGGGCGGTCGCGTACTCCTCCGACAGGAGCACGTCCAGCGGCACATCGCCGTCACCGTAATACGCGTCCCGATCGGCGAGGGCGAGCTTGAGCGCCTCCAGCACGACGTGCGCGCCCGCCTCCGTCGACGGGTCGATCTCATCGTGCCCGTCGAGGATCCGCAGCGTCTGCAGCAGGGCGGGTCCCTGGGTCCAGGCCCCCGCCTTGGCGATGTTGTGACCGCGGAACTCGATCGTGACCGGTGTGTCGTATCCCGCTTCGAAGTCCGCGAAATCGCTCGCCTCGATCACGCCGCGATGGTCGCGGCCGTCCGAATGCCGGTGCGGGGTCGCAAGGAACGCGGCGGCTGCCTGTGCGACGCGCCCGCTCCGCCATTCCCGCAGGGCCGCGTCGATCCGGGCGATCCGACCGACCGGCCCCTCATCGCGGATGCCGCGACCGGCCGCGACGAGCGACTGGAGGACGTCGGCGTAGGCGGGGTTGCGCACGAGAGTCCCCGGCGCGGGGACCCGGCCCTCGGGCATCCACAGTTCCGCCGACGACGGCCAGTGCTCGCGGAAGAGGCCGGCGACGCGGCCGATGGTCGCGCTCGCCTGGGCCAGCAGCGGATGCCCCTCGCGGGCGTATCCGATCGCGGAAGCGAGGATGTCACCGAGCTCCCACGTGCCGTGGTCGCGCAGCAGGGTGAGCCACGCGTCCACCGATCCGGGTACGGCGGCGGCCAGACCTCCGGCACCGGGCACGAGTTCCAGGCCCAGGCCCCGGTAGTGCTCGATGGTGGCACCCGCCGGCGCGGGGCCCTGGCCCATCAGCACGACGGGCGTGGCCGGGTCGGCCGCCGTCGCGAAGATCCCCACGAGGTCTCCGCCCGGCCCGTTCAGGTGCGGCTCCACGACATGCAGGACGAAGCCGCCCGCGACGGCGGCATCGAAGGCGTTGCCGCCGCGTTCCAGGATGGCCTGCGCGCTCGCGGTGGCCAGCCAATGGGTGGATGCCGTCATCCCGAACGTGCCCGTCAGTGTCGGGCGCGTGGTGAAGACCGGGGGCGGTGTGAACGTCACGGGTTGAGGCGAGCGACCCACGCCTCGACGTCGTCGGCGGTGCGGGGGATCGCCGCGGAGAGGTTGACCGGCCCGTCCGGAGTCAGGAAGATGTCATCCTCGATGCGCACGCCGATGCCGCGGTACTCCTCCGGCACGGTGAGGTCGTCGATCTGGAAGTACAGTCCGGGCTCGATCGTGAAGACCATGCCCGGCTCGAGCGTTCCACCCGCATACAGTTCGCGGCGCGCCTGCGCGCAGTCGTGCACATCGATCCCGAGGTGGTGGCTGGTGCCGTGCACCATGTACCGCCGGTGGTGGTGTCCGGTCTCGGGGTCCAGGGATTGCGCCGCCGACACCGGCAGGAATCCCCACTCCTCGATACGGTGCGCGATGACGTTCCATGCGGCCGCATTGAGGTCGCTGAACTTCGCGCCGGGCTGCGCGGCCGCGAAGGCGGCATCCGCTGCCTCGCGGACCGCCTCGTACACGCGCCGATGTACCTCGCTGAACCGGCCGCTGACCGGGATCGTGCGGGTGATGTCGGCGGTGTACAGGCTGTCGACCTCGACGCCCGCGTCGATCAGGATCAGGTCGCCGGGGGCGACCTGACCGTCGTTGCGCGTCCAGTGCAGGTAACAGGCGTGAGGGCCGGAGGCGGCGATGGTGTCGTACCCCTCCCCGTTGCCGTCGCTGCGCGCGCGCTGGTGGAACACGCCCTCCACGATGCGCTCACCGCGGGGGTGATCGATGATCCGCGGCAGGTTCGCGACGATGTCATCGAAGCCCTCCGCGGTGACGTCCACCGCGAGCTGCAGCTGGGCGAGTTCGTACTCGTCCTTGTGCAGCCGCAACTCGGAGACGAATCGGGTGAGATCGGCATCGGCGTCCAGCACGACGTCGTCCTCGGACGACTCGAACGAGTCGATGTGCGCGGTCGCCAGACCGAGGTCGGCAGCGACTCCCGCCAGCGCCGGACGCGGCCCGATCCAGAACTCGCCGATCGACGGATTCGCATAGAACTCCTGCGTCGTGCGATCCGCGCGCTCCCGGAAATAGAGGGTGACGTCGTGACCGCTGTCACCGCTCGGCTCGAAGACGAGTACCGAGTCCGGTACCGAGTCCGCGGCCCACCCGGTCAGGTGCGCGAAGGCGGAGTGGGCGCGGAAGGGGTAGTCCGTGTCGTTGCTGCGCACCTTGTACGGACCCGCCGGGACGACCACGCGCCGGCCGGAGAACGCGGCCGAGACCGCATCGCGCCGCCGGGCGGCATACGGCGCCTGCTCGCGCGCGGACGGCAGGGTCGAGGGCCGGTCCGCCCATCCTGTGGAGATCGTGTCGAGGAACCCCTGGCCGAATCCCTGACGTCGGTTCACGGAACTGTTCGCGGGGATCCCGGTCGGCGCCGCCTCGGGAGCGAGCTCGGTGGTGCCGGTGGTTTCACTGTCGCCTGAAGTGCTCATCCGGCAAGTCTCGCACTGTGCGCCGGAACGCGCATGTGTGCACACCGCCGCAGCACAGCGGCGCGACGAATCACCGCGAAGCGCGGATCACGCATCCGATTCCCTCGATGGGCGGTCCCTCAGTCGAACGGCTCGAACTGCACGATCAGGGGTCGGTGGTCGCTTCCGGAGCCGTCCATCGACGTGAGCACCAGCGATCCGGTCGGCTTCCAATGACTCGAGGCCATCACGTGGTCGATCGGTGCCCCGAGGACCGCGGACACCTCGGTCGACCAGGTGCCGACCCCGCCGCTCCCGGTCTCGACAGCGCCGTCGTGGCAGCGACCGAGCGTCCCACCGTCGACGCCGAGGTTCGCCATGTGGTCGACGGTGGCGTTGAAATCGCCCGCCATGATGACGTTCGCATCGGCGCACTGGTCGGCAAGCCACGACAAGTCGTCACGCCAGTGCTGCATGTAGCTCTGTCGCGGGGCGACGGCGTGAGCGGCCACCACGATCGGCCCGTCGCCCGTGATCGGCATCGCCACCGCACTGGGCACCGTCGATGTATTGCTCGTGCCGTCCTGCGACGACTCGATGACCGAGTAGTCGCCCAGGTCCGGAGAGATCAGCAGCGTGGTCGATCGCGCGTCCCATCCGTCGGTGCCGTACTCGGCATAGTGCGCCCACATCCGATGCCCGAGCTCACGCATCGCCACGGCGACCTTCTCGCCGGTTTCGATCGTGGTCTCGGGGAGCGTCACGATGTCGGCGTCCATCGCGACCGCGATCTGCGCAACGGTCTCGGGGGCCGTCGCCGAACCGGCGGTGTTCCACGTCATGACCCGGATGCTGGTGTCCGTCTTGGCGGGGAGCGTCTCGGTCCCGACTCCACGCGTCACGACGACAGCGAGGTTGGCCAGCATCGCCACGCCGGCGATCACCGCGATCGCCACGGCGAAGGCGCGGATCGGACGCGCGATCGCGAGCAGGAGCGCGATCACCAGGAGGACCGCGAATGCCAGAGCGAGAGGACCGCGGAAGGACACGATCTGGGCGATCGGGAAGACCTGCTCCACGCGGAAGAATGCCGGCCATGTCAGGACGGCGGCCGCGATCGCGCAGATCACGGTCCCGAAAACCCCCAGCAGGCGAAGCACGCGGCGACTCTATGTCAGCAGGCTGGGAGATCAGTCCGCGGCGTCGGCGCGGCCCTCTGCGGACCGACCGCCACGGGCCGCGCGATACGCTCGAGGGATGTCGGACACGCGTCGTTTCAGGGGTCCGAGCGACCTGCACCTGCATTCGGTCCACTCCGACGGGACCGAGTCCGCCGCGCAGGTGATGGCCGCCGCGCACCGGCACGGACTGCGCACGGCCGCGCTCACCGATCACGACACTACCTCGGGCTGGGCCGAGGCAGCCGAGGCCGCGGCATCCCTCGGAATGACGTTCATTCCGGGAATGGAACTCTCCGCCAAGTATCAGTGGCGCAGCGTGCATGTGCTGGCGTACCTCGTCGATCCCGACGACCCCGGGTTGCGCGAGATGACCGACCGGATCCGGCGATCGCGGCTCGAACGGGCGCGGACGATGGCCGACCGGATCGGACGAGACTTCGACCTGCACTGGGACGACATCGTCGCGCAGACCTCGGACGGCGCCACCGTCGGGCGCCCGCACATCGCCGACGCCCTGATCGCGAAGGGGCATGTCCGGGACCGCACCGAGGCGTTCTCGGAGATCCTGAGCCCCTCGGGCGACTACTACGTCGCCCTCTACGCCCCGGATCCGGTGCTGGCCGTCGAACTGATCGTGGGCGCGGGCGGGGTGCCGATCATCGCCCACCCGGCAGGCCGCGCGGGACTGCTTCCCATGCCCGTCCTGGAGCGGATGCTGGCTGCGGGCCTGGCCGGGTTCGAGCTGGGACACCGCGAGAATCTGGATGCCGGTATCCGCACGCTCAGCCGGATCTCTACCGAGCGCGACCTCATCGTGACGGGCTCAAGCGACTACCACGGCCTCGGCAAGCCGAACCAGCCGGGCGAGAACACGACGACCGACGACATGGTGGCACGCATCATCGAGCGGGCCACCGGCAGCGAACCGGTCTATCCCTGACCGATTCGCTGCCGCAGCAGTGCCGCGCAGATGCCTAGCTCAGGGCCCGGGACTTGATGTGGTCGAACTCGGCCTGGTTGATCGCGCCCGAATCAAGCAGCGACTTCGCCTTGGCGATCTCCTCGGACGGGCTGCCGCCTGCCACCGACCTGATGTAGTCGTCCTGCGCTGACCTCAGATCCCTGGCCTGAGCCGCACTGCGCTCGGCCATCCCTTTGCCGCGGGCGATCAGATAGATCAGAACCGAGAGGATCGGGAAGAGGATCAGGAAGATGAACCACAGCGCCTTCGCCCACCCGTTGAGCTTGTGGTCGCGGAACAGATCCGCCACCACGGCGAACAGCGCGAAGAGGTAGGAGACGAAGACGAAGGCCAGCAGGAACCACCAGATGAGGTCCCAGATGGACCCCCAGAATCCCTGATATTCCACGGCGTCGAGGTATCTCATGGCTGCCTTTCGTAGCGAGGGTCGGCGGCGGACCCGCCGTGCCGCTCACAATAGCGCTCACCGTCTCCGACGTCAGCCACCGGGATCACCGTGTCGGACGCGGGCTCGACGCCGGCGTCACGAGAACTGGAGATGCACCGGAAACGGGACGGATCAGCGTGGATCGTCCGATTGCCGGCGCATCTCCTGACTCAGATGCGGATGCTGCTGCTCAGGCCCCGGCGACGGGCGCGCCGCCGCGTGATCCGCGACGACGACGCCGGCGGCGCGGAGCCGCGTTGCCGTCGTGGTGCTCCTTGCCTCCGCCGTCATGCGTTCCGGCGCCCTCGGCGGCATCGTGCGAGCCGTGGTCGGCGGGGACCTCGGGGGCGGCGGCGCGCTGCGCCTCGCTCTCGGTCCCGTTGCCCCCCGGCTCGTCCGAGCGACGGCGTCGGCGACGCGGTGTGCCTTCGCGCTCCGAGGAGCGGGAAGGCGCAGCATCCTGCGTCTTGATCGTCTGCGTCCGCGGGGCTGTGGTCAGGCGTCCCTTGGTGCCGGCCGGGATGCTGAGATCGGAGTACAGGTGCGGGCTCGACGAGTACGTCTCGACGGGCTCGGGTTGGCCGAACTCGAGTGCGCGGTTGATGAGTGCCCACTTGTGCAGGTCGTCCCAGTCCACGAAGGTGACCGCGATGCCCGTCTTGCCGGCGCGGCCGGTACGGCCGGCGCGGTGCAGGTACGTCTTCTCGTCATCCGGGATCGTGTGGTTGATGACGTGGGTCACGTCGTCGACGTCGATGCCGCGCGCGGCGACGTCGGTGGCGATGAGCACGTCCTTCTTGCCGGCCTTGAACGCGGCCATGGAACGCTCGCGCGCTTCCTGGCTCATGTCACCGTGGACCGAGGCGGTGTTGAAGCCGCGGTCTCCGAGCTCGTCCGAGAGCCGCTGGGCGGCGCGCTTGGTGCGGGTGAAGACGACGGTCTTGCCGCGACCCTCGGCCTGCAGGATGCGGGCGATGACCTCATCCTTGTCCATCGAGTGCGCGCGGTAGACGAGGTGGTTGATGTTGGCCTGCGTGAGCCCCTCGTCGGGGTCGGTGGCACGGATGTGGATCGGGTTCGTCATGAACCGGCGCGCGAGCGCGACGATCGGTCCGGGCATCGTCGCGGAGAAGAGCTGCGTGTGCCGGATCGCGGGCACCTTCTGGAAGATCTTCTCGATGTCGGGGAGGAAGCCGAGATCGAGCATCTTGTCAGCCTCGTCCAGCACGACCTCGGTCGCGTTGGACAGATCGAGGAGGCGCTGATTGTTCAGGTCGATCAGGCGGCCGGGAGTGCCGACCACGATCTGCGCGCCGGCGCGCAGCTGCTCGATCTGACCTTCGTACGCCTTGCCGCCGTAGATCGCCACGACGCTGGTGGAGCGACCGGTGGTGAGCATGTCGATGTCCTCGTAGACCTGCACGCACAGTTCGCGCGTGGGCACGACGATGAGCGCCTTCACGCCGTGCTCGGGGTTCAGTCCGAGCCGCTGCACGACGGGGATGCCGAAGCCGAAGGTCTTGCCCGTGCCGGTCTTGGCCTGGCCGATGATGTCCTGGCCGGGCAGGCCGAGGGGAATGGTCTGCTCCTGGATGGGGAAAGCGTCGACGATGCCTTTTTTGGCAAGGGTCTCGACGATGTCCTGGTCGACGCCGAGTTCGGCGAAGGTCGTCACGATGTGTGCCTGTCCGGCAGTGAGATGCTGCCTCGTGGGTGCCCTGGCGCTGTGCGATCTCGCCGCGCGGGCGGGGTGGGATCCACGCCCTTATCTCTGCCACAGGCGCGGGAGCCCCGATCCGATGCCGGGGACCCCTCCAGGATAACGGGTCGGGCCCGCGGTGGAGACATCGTCCGTGGTGCGCAGGAGGCCGCACGCCTCCGCGCCGCGAGAGCCCGCGCATATGCTGAGGTCGTGGTGAAGTGGTTCTGGCAGCAGCGCCCGCAGGGACGAAAGCTCCAACTGCGTTCGCGCGGTGAGGCGAGCGATGCTCACCGCGTCGACTTCGAGGCGCTCGCGCCCGACATCGACACGTTCCTCGGTCAGGCCGCGTATCTGCAGCTGGGCTATTTCGAGACTCTGTCAGAGCTCATCGCCTCGACACCGGAGCTGGCGCAGAAGGAATCGCTCTCGCGCGCCGCGGGTGCCGCCCTGCAGAAGCACGAGGAACTGGTCGCGCTGATCCGCGAGCGCGGTGATGACCCGACGAGCCTGATGCTTCCGTTCCGTGAGCCGCTGGACGCCTTTCGACGCGCGACGCACGGGGTGCGGCCTCAGGAGACCATGCTCTCGGTGCACATCACCGCGGGGATGCTGGATGACTTCTACCTCGCGCTCTCCTCGAGCTACGGCGACACCGGACGCCGGGTGGCCCGGATCCTGCGCGCAGACGATGACCGCGAAGCGATCGTGGACATCATCGGCGCGACGATCGCCAGCGACCCGGAGTGGGCGTCGCTCCTGGCGATGTGGGGACGCCGTCTGGTCGGTGACACTCTGCTGATCGCGCGGGCGGCGCTCGGGCTGACGACGCTGCAGATCGCGGACGAGCGGCAGGTCGAGCCGGTGTTCACCGAGCTGATGGGCGCGCACTCCAAGCGCATGGATGCGATGGGTCTGGCGGCCTGACGAGCGGCATCCGCGCTCGATTCAGCCGATCTTGAGTCTGGCCCTCTCGCGGGCGTCGAAGGCGGTGCGGGTGCGCGCCAGGATCACGAGCGCCGGGTAGGTGACCACGATCGGGGCGACGAACGCCGACAGCCACAGCCACGGGTTGTCCAGGCCGAGGCCGGCCCAGGTCAGGATCATCCAGACCAGGCCGGACATCAGCGCACCGAGGAGGGGAGCCAGGACCACGCCCCGCGTGCCGCGCGCGGGGACGAGGAAGTGCACAGCCGCGCCGATCACGGCGCCGATGAGCAGGGCGAGAAGGATCTGCACGAGAGGGCTGACGTCAGGCGACGAAGCCCACGCGGCGGGACTCTTCGGTGCCGAACTCGATGTAGGCCAGGCTCGCGGTCGGGACGATGTAGCTCGTGCCCTTCGCATCGGTGAAGCTCACGTGGGTCGCGCCCGCGTCCAGAGCACTGGCGACGGACTTCTTGACGTCGGCCACGGGCTCATTGGTCTCGAAGTTGAGCTCACGGCCGGTGTTGGTGATGCCGATGCGGATCTCCACGGAAATACCTCCTGCGACGGGACCGAGTCCCGGGGCCTGTTGCGCCGGTACGCCCGGCGCGCATGGCAACTCTACGACACCGCCGGGAGGGCCCCGCCCGTCCGTTGCACGCTCTCGGCGAACGCGGGATCGAGGGCTCGGCAGACGCCGGATGTCCGCACCTGGCGGTACCGTCGAAGCCATGGACTCCGCGGACGGCTCGGGCGCGGCATCCGAGTTCGACACGCACCAGCTCGCGGTGGTCGCACTGCCGGTGGAGGCATCCGGCGTCGTCGTCGGCGCCCCCGGCAGCGGCAAGACCGCCACGCTGGTGAAGCGCGTCGCGGCGCTGGTCGAGGCGGGAGTCGACCCCGACGGGCTGGTGGTGCTGACCCCGTCGCGGCAGACCGCGACGGCCCTGCGTGACCGTCTCGCCCTTGCGGTGGGCCGGGCCACGTCGGGTCCGATCGCGCGCTCGGTCGCCTCGTTCGCGTATCAGCTCGTGCGGGGGACCGCGGTCGCCGCGGGCGAGGAGCCGCCGCAGCTGCTTACCGGCGGCGACGAGGACCAGCTGATCCAGGACCTGCTGGAGGGGGACGCCGAAGACGAGACCGACGGCATCAGCCGCTGGCCGGACTGGCTCGGACCGGCCGTCCGTTCGACCAAGGGGTTCCGCACCGAGGTGCGTACCTTTCTTGCCGAATGCACCACCCTCGGTATCGAGCCGGACCGGCTCCGCGCGCTGGGACAGACCCATGCGATCCCGGTGTGGCAGGCGATGGCATCCTTCCTCTCGGAGTACCTGCAGGTGCGTGCCGACATGCGGGGCGCGCATCGGGATGCCGCCGGCCTCGTGCGCGAAGCGGTCGGAGTGCTGCGCACGGGTGCGGCGGGCGCCGAGATCATCCAGCGCGGAACGGTGATCCTCGTCGACGATGCACAGGAGCTGACCCTCGGCGGCGTGGAACTGCTCGAGGCATGTGTCCAGCGGGGCATCGCCGTGCTCGCGTTCGGGGATCCGGATGTCGGTTCGGGCGCGTTCCGGGGCGCGACTCCCGAGAACTTCGCCCGGCTGGCACACGTGCTCGGCAGCGTGTCCGTGCTCGCGGCGGCGCACCGGGGGACCGCCTGGCAGAACGAGGTGGTCCGCGAGGTGACCCAGCGCATCGGCGCCGTCGGTCTGGTCGCGCACCGCGCGCGCCCCTCCGTCGACGGGGTTGCGGTGGTCCCGGACGCGTCGGTGCGCGCCCTCACGCTGCGCTCACCCGCCGAGGAGTTCGACGCGATCGCACGGCTTCTGCGCGAGCGGCACGTCCACGACGGCATCCCCTGGTCCTCCTGCGCGGTGATCGCGCACGACACCCGACAGGTGGCCGCGCTCGAGCGCGAGCTCGCCGCGCGCGAGGTGCCGACCCGGTCCAGCGGTCCGGGGCGTCCTCTCGGCACCCTCGCACCGGTCCGCGATCTGCTGAGGCTGATCGAACTCGCCTCCCGCGACGCATGGACGTTCGAGGATGCGGCCGAGGCGCTGCTCAGCACGGGCGGCCGCCTCGATCCGATCGAACTGCGACGACTCCGGTCGGCGCTGCGGCACGGCGAGCTCGCGGCCGGCGGCGAACGGTCGGGCCGCGACCTGATCGTGTCGGCGATGCGGCAGCCGCTGGAATTCGACCTGATCGACACGCGCGAGGCGCGGCGGGCGGCCGTCCTGGCGCGGACGATCGCCGTGCTGCGGGACGAACTGGCCCGGGGTGCGACCGCCCACGAGCTCCTGTGGACCGCATGGGACCGCAGCGGACTCCAGCGGCCGTGGTCCGAATCGGCGCGCGGACATGGGCCGCTGGCCGATCAGGCCAACCGTGACCTCGACGCCGTGGTGGCCCTGTTCCAGGCCGCGAAACGGTTCGTCGAACGATCGCTGGACGCCGACCCGCGCGTGTTCGTCCGCGGGATCCTGGACAGCGACGTCGCCGAGGACCGTCTCGACGCTCCCGCCGGCGGCGAGGCGGTGCGCATCCTCACGCCCGCCGGCGCGCTGGGTACCGAGTTCGACACTGTCGTGATCGCGGGGGTGCAGGACGGCGTCTGGCCGAACACGCGGCTGCGCGGGTCGCTCCTGGACACCTGGCGGTTGGCGGATGCCGCGACCAGGGCAGACGCGGGGGCCGCCTCGACGCTCGATCGACGCCGCGCCGCGATGCACGACGAGCTGCGGCTGCTGGCTCGCGCGCTCTCTCGGGCCACGGATCGGGTGATCGTGACCGCGGTCGATGACGACGACACCGGTCCGAGCGTGTTCTTCGAGTTCCTGCCCGACCCGGAGCGGCACGCGGTCGAGCACCCGCTCTCGCTCCGGGGTCTGGTCGCGCAGCACCGTCGGGCGCTCACCGAGCCCTCCTCGCGCGGAAGGGCGGGTGAGCGCGCCGCCCGCGCCGCGCAGCAGCTCGCACTGCTCGCCGACGCCCTCGTCCCGGGCTCTGCGCCGCGGGAGTGGTTCGGTGTTGCGGCGCCCACCTCGACCGGACCACTGCGCGATCTCGCGCACGAGGACGTGCGGGTGTCACCGTCGAGACTGCACACGCTCGAGGAATGCGAGCTCAACTGGGTGATCGGAGACCTGGGCGGCGACCCGGGCGGCGCGACGGCCGGACTCGGCACGATCATCCACGCGGCGCTGGAGCACTCTGCCGGCTCCGACGAGGCGAGCCTGTGGGCCGAGGTCGAGTCGCGGTGGGGCGAGCTGACCTTCGAGGCGGAGTGGCGCGACCGCGCGGAGCGCGCCCGGGCGCGCGACCTGGTGCGCCGGCTGCACCTGTATCTGCGGCGATTCGAGGACTCCGGCGGCGCGCTCATCGGCGCCGAGCCGCACTTCGAGGTCGCGATCCCGCTGGATGACGCCGAGGCGTTCGAGCACGGTGCGATCCTCTCGGGCTACATCGACCGGGTCGAGCTCACTCCGGAAGGCACGGTCGTGATCATGGATCTGAAGACCGGCAAGCGAGAACCGCAGACCGACCTGAAGGTGGTCGACAATCCGCAGCTGGGCGCCTACCAGCTCGCCTTCGAGTCCGGTGCGATCCCTGCCGCCGTCGGGCTGCCCGCCGGCGGTGCGAAGCTGCTGGTGCTGCGGCCGACCGCCACGCGCGTGGACTACGCGACCCCGTGGCAGCCTCCGTTCGATGACGAACGCCGCGAACTGTTCCTGGAACGGGTGCGATCGGCGGTGACCGTCATGCGAGGCACGACCTTCACTGCGCCGTATGAGGACCACTGTCGCGACGAGTTCTCGTACGGACTGTGCCGGATCCACACGATCGGCGCGGTGAGCGCGTCGTGACGGCATCCCTCTCCGTGGCGACACTGTCGGCCGAAGTCATCGCCGCGGCGCTCGGCCAGTTCCCGCCCACCGGCGAGCAGACCCAGGTCATCGAGGCGCCGCTGGACCCGGCGCTCGTGGTGGCCGGCGCCGGAAGCGGCAAGACCGAGACCATGGCCGCGCGGGTCGTCTGGCTCGTGGCGAACCGGATCGTGCGTCGCGACGAGGTTCTGGGGCTGACCTTCACGCGCAAGGCCGCGGGCGAGCTCGCCGAGCGGATCCAACGTCGGCTCCAGCGGCTGGCCGAATTCGAGCGCAGGGGACTGCTCGCCGCATTGCCCGCCTTGCACGCCGACGGTCGCCTGGACGTGTTCGGCGAGCTCGAGCGCGCGGGCGGGGACGGTGCGAAGGCGGCCGCGGCGAGGGCGACGGCGATGGACGCGCTGGCGGCCGACGTCGGCGCGATCGCCGAGGCCCCGGACGAGGACGCGCTCCTGCACCGCCCTACGGTCGCGACCTACAACAGCTTCGCCGATCAGATCGTCCGCGAGCACGCCGTCCGGATCGGCCGCGATCCGGAGGCCGTCATCCTCTCCGAGTCCGCGGCGTGGCTGCTCATGCGCCGTGTCGTGTTCGGCTCCGATGACCCGCGACTGGAAAGCCGCGGTGAGGCGGTGCGCAGCATCGTCGACGCGGCGCTGCGGATCGCGCGCGATGGCGTCGACAACCTCGTCTCCTTCGATGAGCTGGCCGACTTCCCGAAGCGGTTCGACGATGTCCTCGATCGGCCCTCGACCCGCAAGGGCACGGTCGTCTACAGCGATGTCGCCGACGCTGCCGAGAAGGTCGGGGCTCTCGGCCTGCTCGCGGACCTGGCGCGCGAGTACGCGGCCGAGAAGCGGCGGATCGGCGTGCTCGACTTCTCCGACCAGGTCGCCGGGGCACTGGAGGTGGTGCGCACGCACCCGGTCGTCGCCGGAGAACTGCGCGAGCGGTTCCGCGTGGTGCTGCTCGACGAGTATCAGGACACCTCGGTCGTGCAGACCGACCTGCTGGCCGCCCTGTTCGCCGACACGGCCGTCATGGCGGTCGGGGACCCGAACCAGGCGATCTACGGATGGCGCGGAGCGAGCGCCGGCAACCTGGGCGGCTTCGCGGGGTCGTTCTCGCCGGGCCGCGTGTGCGCGCAGTTCTCGCTTCTGACCAGCTGGCGAAACAGCGCCGCCGTACTGACCGCCGCCAACGCGGTGCTCGCGCCGTTGGCCACTCGCGCCGCGGTCGTCGTCGAGGAGCTGCGGGCGCGCCCCGGGGCTCCGGCCGGAGCGGTGGATCTGGTCTTCGAGGCGGACCTGGACGCCGAGGCGGACCGGGTCGCCGAGTGGTTCGCCCGCATACGGGCCCAGCGTGCCGCGGGCGCGAAGTCGACGACGGGCGCGGTCCTGTTCCGCAGCAAGAAGCACATGGTGCGCTTCGGCGACGCGCTCGGTCGCCGCGGCATCCCGCATCGCATCCTGGGGCTGGGCGGACTCCTGTCCACGCCGGAGGTCGTCGACGTGGTGTGCGCACTGCGCGTGCTGAGCGATCCTGCCGCCGGCTCCGCTCTGATCCGCCTGCTGGCAGGACCCCGATGGGCGATCGGGCTTCCCGATCTTCGTGAGCTGGCCGCCCTCGCCCGGCGCATCGCGCGCCACGACGCGGCCCTGCAGCCGCTGTCACCCGAGGTCGTCGAGCGCATCCGCGGCAGCGCCGGCGACGACGACGGCTCGCTGGTGGACGCACTTGATTTCGTGCTGCGCCACAAACCCGACCACGGCTGGCTGAGCCCGTTCACCCCCGAGGCGAGGGAGCGCCTGCGTGAGGCGGGTGCCGTCTTCGCCGGGCTGCGCAGGGCCGTAGGGATGCCGATGCCGGACCTCGTGCGGCTCATCGAGCTGGAGCTGCGTCTGGACGCGGAACTCTCGGCGAACGAGTCGCGCGGACCGGCACGGATCGCCTCGGCGCAGCTGCGCGCGTTCGTCGACGAGCTGCACGCGTTCCTGGCCGCCGACGAGTCGGGGTCGATCTCGAGTCTGCTGGCGTGGCTGGATCACGCCGAGCAGCTCGACGAGTTCGCCCCGCGGACCGAGCCGCCCGAGGACGATGTCGTGCAGCTGCTCACGATCCACGGTTCGAAGGGCCTGGAGTGGGACGCCGTGGCGGTCGTGCGCCTGGTCA
Organism: Microbacterium terregens; assembly: GCF_039534975.1. Classification (NCBI taxonomy): domain Bacteria; kingdom Bacillati; phylum Actinomycetota; class Actinomycetes; order Micrococcales; family Microbacteriaceae; genus Microbacterium; species Microbacterium terregens. Next base: position 2,463,557 of record NZ_BAAAWH010000001.1, on the reverse strand, counting down.
AGGACGAGCTGCCGAGCGCACCGCGCGACACGAAGGGGTGGCTCGGATTCGGGGTCCTGCCCTACTCCTTCCGCGGCGATGCGCGGTGGCTGCCGGCGCTGCAGTGGGAGCGGGATGCTGCGCCGACGCAGCAGGATCTGAAAGCCGCCTTCGAGTCGTTCGTGGCGGCGAACCGCGCCCGACAGCTCGAGGAGGATCGGCGGCTGGCGTATGTGGCAGTGACCCGCGCGCGCGATCACCTGCTGCTGACCGGTGCGAGCTGGTCAGGCACCAAGCGCCCCCGCGAGCGGAGCGTGTTCCTCAACGAGATCGCGCAGGCACTGCACAGGGAACTGCCCGAGGACGTCCCCGGCGAGAACCCGTACCTGGGGGAGCGTCGCGTGCTGCAATGGCCGATCGACCCGCTCGGCGCTCGTCGCGACGTCGTCCAGCGCGCCTCCGCGGCGGTCGAGGCGGCGCTGGCAGCGCCGCGTGTCGTGCCCGACCGAGACGTCGCGCTGCTGCTGGCGGAGCGCGATGCGCGTCAGCGTCCGTCCGGCGAGGCCGCCCCGACCCGCATCGCGGCGTCGCGTTTCAAGGAGTTCGTGTCGGACTATGCCGGCACCGTCGCCCGCATCGCGCGGCCCCTGCCGGAGCGACCGTTCCGGCAGACCCGGCTGGGGACGCTCTTCCACGTCTGGGTCGAGCAGCGCTCGGGTCGAGTCGGCACGGCCAGAACCCTCGATGACGCCCTGTGGGAGCTCGACGACGACGCGCCGGACACGACGGCCTCCGCGGAAGATGCCGCCGTGCTCGCGACGCTGCAGGCGAACTTCGCCGCATCGGAATGGGGGGCGCTCAGCCCGATCGAGGTCGAGACGGAGATCGACTTCACCGTCACGGGCGAGCCCGGCCTGAGCCTGGACGGGCGACCGCACGTGATCATCTGCAAGCTCGACGCCGTCTATCGGCGGGACGATCGCGACGGCCGCATCGAGATCGTCGACTGGAAGACCGGCGCACCTCCGCGGAACGACGCGGAGCGGGAAGAGCGGATGCTGCAGCTCGAGCTGTACCGGCGTGCGTACCACGCGATGCACGGTGTGCCGTTGGAGGAGATCGACGTGGCGCTCTACTACGTCGCGGCTGACCTGGTTCTGCGCGGCTGAGAAGCCCGCGGGCTCAGTCGGACAGCCAGCGCCGCAGGGCGGCGTCGGAGGAGCGCTCCGCATCCGCTTGCGCGTCGGCCGTCTCGGCGCCCGTCGTGCCGTTCGCCTGTGCCGCCGTGCGCGGTCGCTGCGCCCACGCGGAGATCTCCACGGGTGCCGTCGAGACATCGTCGTGCGGTGCCGCGGCCGTCGTCGGGTCCGGCACTCCGTCATCGCCCGAGTCCTCGCCGGCGACGTCGTCCTCGTCGGAGAGCCACAGGGCCAGCTCCGCGGGGTCGTATGCGTCCGTGTGCATCGACGTGTCCACCGGAGCGGATTGCGAGTCGGGAACGCGGTCCAGCAGCGCGATCGCATCGTCCACACCGAGCGCCGAGGCGGGCACGATGTCCTCGTCGCGCACGCCGGCCGCGAGCGACTCCAGCAGCGTGACCGCATCCTCGATGATGTCCTCACGCCGGGCCTCGGAGCCGTGGACCAGCCATTTGGCGAACTCGAGCTCGGCGTACAGCCGTGCACGCTCGCGCACGAGGGCGTCCGGCGCGCGACCGCTGTGCGCGACATAGGCGACGTGGACGTCTTCTGCGGCGGCGGGGGCAGAGGCGAGCCACTGCAGATCCGTCGCGGGGTCACCGACCGAAAGGCCGTGCCAGTCGAGGACACCGGTCACGACGGGCACGGCATCCACGTCCTCGAAGAGGAACGATGCGGCGCCGGCACCGCCGAGCACGACCGCGGACTCGAAACGCCAGAGCTCGTCGGTCTGCACCGCGCGGCGCCAGCGCTCCAGCAGACGGGGTGGCGCCGATCGCGTGAGTTCGACGCGATCCAGCAGACGAGAGACGTCCTCGCGGACCTGCGCAGGGGTGCGGAAGGGGAGGCCTTCGGTGCGGACGATCGACGCGGGCAGGGCGTGGAGGGCGGCCAGGGCCTCGCCGATCGAGCTCGCGGCGCCGCGCCCGGAGGGCAGGTGGGCCGCATCGACACGGTATCCGGGGAGGAAGTCAACGACGACGGCGCGCGCATCACCCAGGCCCGTCTCGCCCAGCAGTTCCGGTGCGCGGAACGGGAGAAGCCCGCGTACTCCGGGGGTCAGCGCGCGCAGCGCGCGCGCTTCGGCGGCGAGCTCGGGCGCAGCTTCGGCATCGACAGGGGCGCGCACCACGACGCGTCGCCCGTCGTCGAGTTCAGCGAGCGCGGAGTCGTAGCGTCCGGCGGCGCCTTCGGTGAGGATGCCGACCCCTACGACGCCGACCCGGGGCAGAGCCGAGGTGACCGACGCGGCTAGAGTGAGGGGTGAGCGTGCCATGTGCCCAGGGTAGGTCCGGGTGCGCTCTTGCGCCCCCGCGCCACGCCCGGCTTGTCGACCAGCGGCAGAGAGGTCTCGATGACTGCGCCCGACAGCACACGTCCGGCACCGCTGGCGCGCCCCGGATTCGATCGGGCCGCTGAAGAGCGCATGACCGCGGATCTGCTGGACGCGGCGCGAGCGGAGGCCTCGTCCCGTGTGCTCGTGCTGAACGGGGACGCCGCGCCGCTCGCGGAGCCGGACTCGCTGCACTGGGTCGCCCCGTCCGTGGTCCCCGCCGGTGCGCAGTGGGCCTTCCTCGGCCGGACTGCGGATGGAGCGGCAGCCCTGGCGGCCGTCTTCGCACGCGGCAAGGACGAGCTGTTTCCCGCGCCGGCCGGCTGGGCCCCCCTGCGCGTGGTCGGCGGTTCGCTGGCGGCGGAGGATGCCGGTGCCTTCGTCGAGGCATTGAGCCTGGGCCGCTGGCTCCTGGAGGCTCCGTTCTGCCCGGCCTGCGGCGCGCGAACCGAAACCCGCAGCGCCGGCTGGTCGCGACACTGCCCCTCCTGCGGGCGCGAGCACTTTCCCCGGACCGACCCGGCAGTGATCGTCGCGGTCACCAGCGCGACGCACCCGGACCGGCTGCTCCTCGGCTCGAACGCCATGTGGGCCGACAATCGCTTCTCGTGCTTCGCCGGTTTCGTCGAGGCCGGCGAGTCGCTCGAGTCGGCTGTCGTGCGGGAGGTGCGCGAGGAGGCGGGCGTGGATCTGGTCGACGTGCAATACCGCAGCTCCCAGGCGTGGCCGTACCCGCGATCGCTCATGCTCGGGTTCCTCGCGGTCGCCGCCGACGACACCGCCGCGCAGGCGGACGGCGAGGAGATCCTCGCGGTCCGCTGGTTCGAGCGGTCCGAGATCGGCGCGGGCCTCGCGGGCGAGGGCGATCTGCTCCTGCCCGGGTCCGCCTCGATCGCCCACCAGCTGATCAGCGACTGGTACGCGAGCGCGGGATGATCGACCCCGCGCTCTCCGGTCTCGACGACCACCAGCTCGAGGCGGTCACGACACTCCGCGGGCCGGTCGTCGTGCTCGCCGGCGCCGGCACGGGCAAGACGCGGGTGATCACGCATCGCATCGCGCACGGCGTCGACACCGGTGCGTACTCTCCGAGCCGTGTGATGGCGGTGACATTCACGGCGAAGGCGGCAGGTGAGATGCGGGGGAGGCTCCGGGCGCTGGGCGTGGAGGGAGTGTCCGCGCGGACCTTCCACGCCGCCGCTCTGGCGCAGCTCAACTTCTTCTGGCCCACGGTCGCGCGCGACACAGCCCCCGGAATCGTGGACAACAAGGTGCGGCTGCTGGCCCACGCCGCCGATGGCATCGGGATCTCACCCGATGTCGCGACACTGCGTGACGTGGCCAGCGAGATCGAGTGGCGCAAGGTGACCATGCGCAGCATCGATCAGTACGCCGCCGCACGTCCCAACGGGGTGGGGCGACTGGAGGTCGGCAAGGTCGTCGAACTTCAGCGCGCCTACGAGAAGCTGAAGGACCAGCGCCGTCAGCTCGACTTCGAGGACGTTCTGCTCGCGTGCGCGGGCATGCTGGAGGCCGAGCCCCATGTCGCGGCATCCGTGCACGAGCAGTATCGCCACTTCACCGTCGACGAGTTCCAGGACGTCTCGCCCCTCCAATACCGCCTCCTGGAGCTGTGGCGCGGTGACCGCCGCGACATCTGTGTGGTCGGGGACGCCAGCCAGACGATCTACTCCTTCGCCGGCGCGGACGCACGGTATCTCCTCGATTTCGCCGATGCGCACGATGACGCGCGCGTCGTGCGTCTGGAGACGAACTATCGATCGGACGCCGCCATCCTCGCTGTCGCGAACGAGCTCATGCGCGGCCGGCCGGGTGCGCTCGAGCTCACCGCCGCCGGGTCCGGAACACCGACGCCGGCACCCGAACCACGGGAGACGCCCGAGGTCACCGGATACGACGACGACGTCGACGAGGCGCGCGGCGTGGCGGCGCAGGTCGCCGCGCGGATCGCCGCAGGAGTCGATCCGCGCCGGATCGCGATCCTCTACCGCGCGCACTCCCAATCGGCCGAGCTGGTGCGCGCTCTGGCGCGGCACGAGATCGCCACGACCGTTCTCGGCGGTCGCCGATTCTTCGACATGCCCGAAGTGCGCCAGGCCGTGATGGCCCTGCGTGGTGCGTCGGTCGCGCCGCTGGAGACCGGATTCGCCGATGCGGTGCGCGACGTGCTGCGCTCCCTGGGCCTGACGAACGAGCCGCCACAGGCCGGCGGCGCCCTCCGCGATGCGTGGGAGGCGCGCGCGGCGCTGCTGCGGCTGGCCGAGGAGTCGCCGCCCGGAACGACGCTGCGTGGATTCACGGACGAGCTGCAGGCCCGGGCGAAGGCACAGCACGAGCCGGGGATGAGAACGGTCACGCTGGCGACGCTGCACGCGGCGAAGGGCCTCGAATGGGATCACGTTCACCTGCTCGGCTTCGCCGAGGGGCTGCTCCCGATCAGCTACGCCACGACCTTCGAGCAGGTGGACGAGGAGCGTCGGCTGGCGTACGTCGGCATCACGCGGGCCGGGCGAACGCTGTCGCTGTCCTGGTCGCGGGGAACGCGGGAACGACAGCCGTCGCGGTTCCTCCGAGAGATCGGCAGCGGCACGCTGCGTGCGGGCGGTGCACGCGCATCGACCGGTGCAGCGAGTTCTCGCGCACGGTCAGGGAGTGGCAGCGGATCCGCTGCGGGCTCCGCTCGGCCTCGCTGATCAGCCGAGCCGCGACCAGGGCCGCCTCGACGGCCAGCGCATCGTGCACCTCCGGCGGCCGTCGTCCGAGCAGTTGCGCGGCGAGGTGCGGCCACGCCGGATCCGCATCGCGGCGATGCGCGGCGATGCACGCCAGGCACGGAGTGCGCCCGGGGACGATGAACGGCCCCACCTCAGCGCCGGCACCGGTGAAGACCAGCGGCACGTGGGGGACATCCGCCCCCATCAGCACCGACGCGCGCCGGGGCTCCACGAGGTGATGGGCGAGCACGACGACCGCCGAAGCGGCCGGGACGGCTTCGTTCGGCGCGCCGAACCAGGTGACCCGGTCGACGTCGATCCCGGTGGATTCGAAGGCACGCGCGACGGCCTCGGCCGTTTCGCCGGCCCCGTCGTGCGGCGATTGCACAGCGATGCGGCGACGCGGCGGCGCGGGCCCGAGCAGCGCGCGTTCGATGCCCCGCACGAACGCGTCAGCGGCGCCCTCGGGCGCGCCGAACGCGATGGCGATGGGCTCGAGCGCGGCCTCGGGAATGCCGTGCTCCAGCTCGCGAATCAGCCGCTGCTGCCACGGTTCCGGGTCCTCGACCATGGCCACCGCATCCAGCCCGAACTGCAGGGTGGTCGGCGAGCGCCACAGCGGAGGAAAGCCCGGGTCCAGTCGCAACATGCCCCGATTCTGGGGTGTTCCTGCCGGGCACGCGGGTTCTCCACAGGCCGGTCTGCGAAGCCGACCCGCTCCTCACGCCTGGGGAGGAGCCGGCAACGGTCGCCGCCGGTTCTGAGCTAGACCGGACGCGGGTCGCCCGGCCCGTCCTCGTTCGGCTCGTCGTGCTCGGGATCCGGTCGCTGCGGACGCGGACCGTCGTCGGCCGTGCCCTCCGGAGGTGCCTCGCCGATGTCCTCGCCGGCCAGCAGTCGCGCCAGCGCGTCGTCCATCTCGTCCGGCGCGGGCTCCTCGCCCCGCGCCCGTGCCTCCAGCCGTGCCACCAGCCCGGCCGGATTGTCGATGTCCTCGGCCGTGGGCATCAGATCGGGGTAGTCCCAGAGGGCGTCACGGCCCGCCACGCCGACGGCATCCGTCACAGCCCGCCACATCGCGGCGGCCTCGCGCATCCGCCGCGGCCTGAGCTCCAGGCCCACCAGCGAACTGAGCGCCTGCTCCGCCGGTCCGCCGACCGCACGGCGGCGCCGTACGGCCTCGGCGATCCGATCGGCCGAGGGCAGGCGCGCGGTCGCTGCGTCGGTGACGACGTCGACCCAGCCTTCGATCGTGGCGAGCAGATTCTCCAGGCGCGTCAGCGCCGCGTTCTGGGCCTCGGAGCGGCTGGGCAGCAGCGCGCCGCTTTCGAGTGCGCGCCGCAGCTCGTCAGGCTCGGCCGGGTTGAACCGCGAGGCGAGTTCTTCCAGGGCGTCGGTATCGACGTGGATGCCGCGGGCGAAGTCGGTGATCTGCGAGATGACATGCAGGCGCAGCCAGCGCGCGTGGCGGAACAGGCGCGCGTGCGCCAGTTCGCGCGTGGCGACGTAGAGGGCGAGCTGGTCGTGCGGAATCTCGAGGTCGCGGCCGAAGTCGGCGAAGTTCTGCGGCAGGATCACCGCATCCCCGTCGGGCATGAGCGGGATGCCCACGTCCCCGCCGCTGACGACCTCCTTGGAGAGGTTTCCCACGACCTGGCCCAGCTGCGAGGCGAACAGCGAGCCGCCGACAGTGCGCATGAGCCGCCCCGCGCCCTGGACGAGGCTCTGCATCTCCTCGGGGGCCTGGTCGCGCAGCGCCTCGGTGAGGGCGTCCGCGATGCTGGTCGCGACCGGATCAGCCAGCTCCTGCCAGACGGGCAGCGTCGCCTCGACCCACCCGCCGCGAGTGAGCGTGCGGGGCGGGGTGGCCAGCTCCGAGATCGTCGTCGCCTCGCTCAACCACAGCGATGCCAGGGCGAACGCCTGATCGAGGTCGGTGCGCTCGCCGTCGGTGACGACCAGTCCGTCCTGATTCGCGATGTGCAGAGCCTGCCGCTTGGCGAGATCCCAGGAGATGCCCTCGTCGGCGCCGCCGGCGAACGCACCCTGAAGGTGCCGCATCACGGTCTGCATCATCGCCGGATCGATGCCCATGCCCGACAGCCGCTCGAGCTGCTCCGGATCGACCTGCCCACCGGCGCCGCCGAACAGCTGCCGGATCAGTTCCTGGAACTGCTCCTCCGGGCTCTGTTCGTCTTCGGGGTTGGAGTCTGCCACTTCAGCCGCCTTTCAGCCGGGTCATGAACTCGCGCTCTACGCTAGTCGCACGGATCATCGCACCACCCGGCACGGACCCCTCCACCCTTACGCCGGTCGCGAACGACCAGGCAGAGAAAGGTCCACCACCCGTGGCGCTGTTCGACGAGAACGTCACCATCACGCCCGCCCCTGTGCGCCGCATGTCGCGGGGCATGCTCGCGGGTGTCTGGGCGCTCGCCGTCGCACTCGCGGTGCTCCTGGTCATCACGTTCCTGCCCACCTCATACGTCATCCAGCGCCCCGGCCCGGTGTACAACACCCTCGGCACGGCGTCGGCCGCGGACGGCACGCAGGTGCCGCTGATCTCGGTCGAGGGCGCCGAGACCTTCCCCACCGACGGTGCTCTGGACCTGTTGACCGTCCAGGTGGTCGGCAATCGCGAACGGACCCCCTCCTGGTTCGAACTGGCGACCGCCTGGTTCGACCCGAGCCGTGCCGTTCTCCCGATCGACGCCGTGTTCCCCGAGAATCAGACCACGCAGGAGCGCGAGGAGCAGAGCGCGGCCATGATGGTCGACTCGCAGCAGGACGCGACCGCCGCCGCGCTCACCGAGCTGGGCTTCGACGTCGATCCGCAGCTGACCGTGTACTCGTTCACCCCGGATTCGGCATCCGCGGACGTGCTGGAGGAGGGGGATGTGATCCTCTCGGCCGACGGGATGCCGGTGGATGACGTCGCCGAGCTGCGCGAACTCGTCAACAAACTCGAGGGAGCCCCGATCGATCTCGGAATCGAACGGGACGGCGCCGAGCAGACGGTGTCGGTCACGCCGCTGGAGTCCGAGACCGACGGTGAGTCGACCTGGCTGATCGGGGTCACGCTGACGACCGCGTACGACTTCCCCATCGATGTGACCATTCAGCTGAACAACGTCGGGGGACCGAGCGCCGGCATGATGTTCGCACTCGGGATCATCGACACCCTCACACCCGGGGAGCTCAACGGCGGAGACACCGTCGCGGGCACCGGCACGATCACCGCGGACGGCGTCGTCGGGCCGATCGGGGGCATCCGGCAGAAGATGTGGGCGGCGCTCGGCGCGGGCGCGGACTGGTTCCTGGCACCACAGGCCAATTGCGACGAGGTGGTCGGGCACATCCCCGACGGGCTGCGGGTGTTCTCGGTCGCCGAACTCGACGACGCGCTCGCCGTCCTGGACGCGGTGCGCGACGATGCCGATCTCGCCGGACTGCCGACCTGCGCGAGCTGAGCGGTTCCATTCCGCCGTCCGGATATTCCAGGAGTTCGCCCAGCGCGGACTCGGCGGCCGCCCAGACCAGCGCACCTAGGATGGGACGGTGACCACGACCTCAGCGCCGGCCCCGGCCACGCCCTCTCGCTCCCGCCGGATCATCGCGATCTCCCTTGCCGTCATCGCCGCCCTCGTGGTGGCGTTCTTCGTGTTCGCCAATCTGTACGCGGACTGGCAGTGGTACGCGCAGCTCGGGTTCGATTCCGTCCTGCTGACGCAGTGGATCGCACGCGTGGTGATGTTCGTCGTCGGATTCGTCGGCATGGCCGTCCCGGTATGGCTGGCCATTCAGCTCGCCTACCGTCTCCGCCCGGTGTACGCCCGGCTGAGCTCGCAGCTGGATCGTTACCAGGAGGTCGTGGAGCCGCTGCGCCGCCTCGCGATGTGGGGCATTCCGATCTTCTTCGGGTTCTTCTCCGGCTTCGCCGCGTCCGCGCAGTGGGAGACGACGTGGCTGTGGTTCAACGGCGTCGCCACCGACATGACCGACCCGCAGTTCCAGCTGGACACCGGCTTCTACCTGTTCGCCATGCCGTTCTACAACTCCCTGCTGGGTTTCGTCTCGGCGGTGCTCCTGGTGAGCCTGCTCGTGACCGCCCTCGTGTCGTACCTGTACGGGTCCGTCCGGATCGGACAGCGTGAGCTGCGGATCTCCAAGGCGGCCCGCATCCAGTTGGCCGTGATCGCCGGGTTGTACCTCCTCGTGCAGGCGGCCAGCCTCTGGCTCGACCGTTACAAGACGCTGGTCGAGCCCGGCGACCGCATCACCGGCCCCGGCTACACCGGCGTGAACGCCGTCATCCCCGGACAGACGATCCTCGCCGTGGTCGCGGTGATCGTCGCCATCCTCTTCTTCGTCACCGCGATCATCGGCCGCTGGCGCTACCCCCTCATCGCGACCGCGCTGCTGGTGGTGTCGGCGATCGTCGTCGGGGTGGGCTACCCGTGGGTCGTGAACACCTTCCAGGTGCGCCCGAACCAGCTCGCGCTCGAACGCGAGTTCTATCAGCGCGGAATCGACATGACGCAGGCCGCGTACGGCATCGACGGCCTGGAGAAGACCAACTTCGAGGCCGTCACCGACGTGGGGCCCAACCAGCTGCGTGAGGACGCAGCCACGACCGCGCAGATCCGCATCATGGACCCGACCGTCATCAGCCCGACGGTGCGCCAGCTCGAGCAGTTCCGCGGCTACTACCAGTTTGCCGACCCGCTCGATGTCGATCGCTATGAGATCGACGGCGTCTCGCAGGACACGGTCGTGTCGGTTCGCGAGCTGAACATGGACCAGCTCGGCGCGGCCGCCTCATGGCAGAACACGTCACTGGTCTACACGCACGGCTACGGCGTCGTCGCGGCCAAGGGCAACGATCGCACCACCGACGGCGATCCGGTCTTCCTGGAGCGCGGCATCCCGGCCGCAGGTTTCCTCTCCGATCAGGAGGACTTCGAGCCACGCGTGTACTTCGGTGAATACTCGCCGCCGTACTCGATCGTGGGTGCGCCTGAGGCGACCGATCCGATCGAACTCGACTATCCGGCCGGTGCCGATGGCGCATCCGAGACGAAGACGACCTTCACGGGCGACGGCGGGCCGAGCATCGGCAGCGTCTTCAACCGGCTGATCTTCGCGCTCAAGTTCCAGTCCGAGCAGATCCTGTTCTCGGACTACGTCAACGAGAAGTCGCAGATCCTCTACGACCGCGATCCGAGCGTGCGCGTGCAGAAGGCCGCGCCGTACCTCACGCTCGACAGCGACCCGTACCCGAGTGTGGTCGACGGGCGGATCGTCTGGATCGTCGACGGCTACACCCTCAGCGCGAACTATCCCTACTCGACCACCGTCAGCCTCCAGCAGGCGATCTCGGACTCCAACACGACCGCACAGCGGTTCGCGCTGGATGACATCAACTACATCCGCAACTCGGTCAAGGCCACCGTCGACGCGTACGACGGCTCGGTCACCCTCTACGCGTGGGATGACGAAGACCCGATGCTGCAGGCGTGGCAGAACGTCTACCCGTCGACGGTCAAGCCGATCAGCGAGATGTCGGGCGATCTCATGGCTCACGTGCGGTATCCGACCGACCTGTTCAAGGTGCAGCGGTACGCGCTGGGCGTGTACCACGTCGACGACGCGCAGTCCTTCTACCAGCGCGACAACGCCTGGCAGACGCCGAACGATCCGCAGCTGGACACCGTTCTGCAGCCGCCGTACTACCTGACGATGCAGATGCCGGGTCAAGAGGCCCCGACGTACTCGATGTTCACCAGCTTCATCCCGGCCTCGGAGGGGACCGCGTCGCGCAACGTGCTGATGGGGTATCTCGCCGTCGATTCCAACGCGGGCAGTGAACCGGGCGTGAAGAACGCGGACTACGGCAAGCTCCGGATGCTGGTGGTGGATGCCGATACGACAGTGCCGGGTCCCGGCCAGGTGCAGAACACGTTCAACTCCGATCCGCTGATCTCCTCCCAGATCAACCTTCTGAAGCAGGGGCAGTCCGAGGTCATCAACGGCAACCTGCTCACGCTCCCGGTCGGAGGCGGCCTGCTCTACGTGCAGCCCGTGTTCGTCCAGGCCTCCAGCGGCACGCAGCTCCCGCAGCTGCAGAAGGTGCTGGTCGCCTTCGGCAACGAGGTGGCGTTCGAGGACACGCTGAACGAGGCCCTCGACGCCCTGTTCGGCGGCGATTCGGGTGTCGACACCGGCGACGCCGATGTGGCGCCGACTCCGGGTCCGACGCCCACGCCCACACCGGGCGAGCCGACGCCGGAGCCGACCGACCCCGCCGCCCCGCCGGCGGACGCCTACCAGGCGGCCCTGCTGGATGCCCAGAAGGCTCTCCTGGATCGCCAGACGGCGCTTCAGGCAGGCGACTGGGCGGCGTACGGCGAGGCGGACGAGCGGCTCACCGCAGCCATCGAGCAGCTCATCGAGCTCGGCGACCAGTAGCCACCCGCACCGTTCCGCTCGCCGGAGCGGGACGCGCAGGCCAAGACGAAACGCACCCCGGAACGGGTGCGTTTCGTCTTGGTTCTGTCGAGGGGTCGGCGGGCCGATCGACGGTCAGCCCGTCAGCACCCACCGCCAGATCAGCAGAAGCGTCACAACGAACCCCGTGATCTGGTTGACCCAGAGGAAACGGCGCCACCCGACCGTCGCACGCTCCGCGGTCTGGTCGGTGACGTTGCGGAAGGGCCACACCGTGGCGAGGTACAGAACAGCGATGAGGGCGGCGAGGGGACCAGGCCACGGCGTGACCAGCATCACCAGGCCGGCGCCGAGGTAGCAGACGAGCGAGAACCACACGGTCCAACGGGCGCCCCGAGCCGTCGCGATGGACGAGATCCCCGCCTCGCGATCTGCCACCACGTCCTGGACGGCGCCGAACGCATGCGAGGCGATGCCCCACAGGGCGAACGCGAAGATCACTGCTGCGAGCTGCCACGTCCAGGTCGCACCGGCGAGCACCAGCCCGTACACCGCGGGTGAGAAGAAGTGGATGCTGGAGGTCGCGGAGTCGGCGAACGGCACTTCCTTCAGCCGCAGCGGTGGGGCGCTGTAGAAGACCACGAAGAACAGGCTCACGGCCAGCACCAGCCACGACCAGGGGTTCCCGGCCAGAACGAGGAAGACCACGAACGGCACGCACGCCAGCGCAGCCACCCACAGCGTGATGCGGTGCATCCGCCGATCCAGCACGGCGCCGTGCGTTCCGCCCTTGCGCGGGTTGCGCAGGTCGGACTCGTAGTCGAAGACGTCGTTGATCCCGTACATCGCGAGGTTGTAGGGAATCAGGAAGAAGAGGGTGCCGACGACGAGTGTCACGTCGATCTCGCGGGTGGTGAGCAGGTACGCCGCGGCGAACGGGTAGGCGGTGTTGATCCAGCTCACCGGGCGTGACGCGATGAAGAGCTGCCTGAGAACGGCGCCCGGTCGCAGCGTCCGTGCGTCGCTCATGCCGTCGCCTCGACGCGGGTGCGCCGGGTCAGCAGCGTGAAGACCGCGGGCACCAGGAAGGCCGCACAGAGGGGGTAGGAGAAGTCCTCCAGGGGCGCCAGGCCGATGCGCACGCCGCTCAGGTGCTCGGGAGGGTAGGTGAACAGGCCGGCGGCGATCATGACATTGTCGAACACCGCGGTGAGGGCGAGAAGGGCGAGTGCGCAGATGCCGGACGCCGCCATTCTCCGCGCGAAGTGCGGGCGTCGCACCGTGGCCAGCGTGACGATCGCAGTGGCGACGACGAAGGGCGCCACGATGAGCAGGTACGTCACGCGCCGGTCTCCTCGAGGGTTCGCCTGTCCTCGCGCAGCAGCGGCAGGCGGCGGGCAGCTGCCCAGACAACGAGCGCGAGATAGCACAGGAACGCCAGGAAGAACGGCTCCTCGATCGGCAGCTCGGGGGCCAGGTCGACTCCGAGCAGCAGCGGACTGTCGCCCTTCACGAACACGCCGGTCGCGATGCCCACCGCATCCCACGCCAGGAAGAACGCCGTCCCGAGTGCGATGGCCGCCGCAGTGCGGCCGGGGGACCGCCACGCGGCCAGGCGCCACCGCGCGTCGAGCGCGGCGATGCCGGCGGCTGAGACGAGGATCGCAGTCAGATAGATCCCGGGCACGTCACACCCTTGCCGGCTCTGGCAGTGGGCCGGGGGTGCGGTCGCCGCGGAGGCGCTTGAGGACCAGTTCAGCGGAGATGAGGCACATCGGCAGGCCGATGCCGGGAAGGGCGGACCCCCCGGCGTAAGAGAGCCCGCGGACCTTGCGGGACGCATTCCGCGGCCGGAACATCGCACTCTGCCCCAGGGTGTGCGCGAGTCCCAGCGCGTTGCCGCGCCAGGCGTGCAGGTCGGCGGCGAAGTCGCCCGGGGCGATCGTGCGCCGCACGACGATGCGATCGGCGAGGTCCGGGATGCCGCACCACTCGGAGATCTGCTGGATCACGCGGTCCGCGGCCGTCTCGACCGCGGCGTCGCCGTCGCCGTCGAACCCGCCGCGCCCGATCGTCGGATCGGCGGGGATCGGCACCAGGACGAACAGGTTCTCGTGACCCGGCGGGGCCACGTTCGGGTCCGTGGCGCTGGGCCGGCACACGTACAGCGACGCGGGTGCCGGGATCCGGCTCGGCTCCTGGAAGATGTCCTCGAAGTTGGACCGCCAGTCCTCGGCGAACAGCAGCGTGTGATGAGCCAGCTGCGGCAGCTCGCCGTCCACGCCGAGGAGCAGCAGGAGCGCGCCGGGGCTGGGTGTCCGCTTCGCCCACCATTTCTCGGGGTAGGTCTGCAGATCCGGGGGCAGGAGCGCCGTCTCGGTGTGATGCAGGTCGGCCGTGGACACCACCAGCGGCGCCGCGATGTGGCGACCGTCGGAGAGACGGACTCCGGTGGCCGCGGCATCCGTCGTGGTGATCTCGACGACCTCGCAACCGGTCTGGATCGTCGCGCCGTTCGCGAGCGCCAGTCGTTTCACCGCCGCGATCACCTCGGTGAATCCGCCGCGCGGGTAGAGCACGCCGTCGTCGAGGTCGAGGTGACTCATGAGGTGGTAGAGGCTGGGCACGCCGTACGGCGAGCCGCCGAGGAACACCGCCGGGTAGCCGAGGATCTGGCGCAACCGCGGGTCGGTGAACCGGCGCTCGACATGGCTGGCGAGCGAACGCGTGAGCAGGGGGGCGAGTTGGCCGGCGCGGCGCAGAAGCACGGGGTCGCGCAGGCCGGCCGTCGTCTCGTAGGTGTCGTAGAGGAACCGCGACACCGACAGCTCGTAGGCGTCGGCGGCCGAGTCCAGATACACATCGAGCTTGGCGCCCGCGCCCGGCTCGATCTCCTCGAACAGTGCGGTCGCGGCATCCCGCCCGGAACGGACGTCCGTCGGCGGGAGGGTGCGCTCGGCAGAAGGCTCGCTGTACACGCGATAGGCCGGGTCCAGGCGGACGAGATCCAGCTCGCGTGCGGCGGACGTGCCCAGCAGCCGGAAGAAGTGGTCGAAGACCTCGGGCATGAGGTACCAGCTCGGCCCGGTGTCGAAGCGGAAGCCCTCGTGCTCCCAGGATCCGGCGCGCCCGCCGACTTCATCCCGTGCCTCGAGAATGGTCACCTCCCAGCCCTCCGCGCCGAGCAGCGCGGCCGTTGCCAGCCCCGCGATCCCGGCACCGATCACGATGGCGGCGCCCTTCTGGTCGTCAGCCATGTGCCGATCCTCCGTCGTCTGGTCACTCCTAGTCTTGCTCATGCTCGTGGGGCACCGGACCGCGGTGCGAAACCCAGCCAGGCGCGGGCGGCGAGGGCCGCCTTCACAGGGTCGGGGACGCGCACGCGCGCGGTGGATGCCGATTCCCGGCGCAGCCGGGTGGACAGCGACGCGAACAGATCGTGAGCCGCGGTCACTGCGCGACGGCTGTCGGCGGGCAGCCGCGGGATCACGGCCGCCGCAGCGGCGAGGTCGGCGTCGATGCGATCCAGAACGTGAGCTCGCGTGGCCCCGCCGGACGCCAGACCCAGATAGTCGCGACCCAGTGCGTCTTCGTCGTGGTGCTGGTCGCGCAGGAAATTGACGTCCTGGAAGGCGGCACCGAGGCGTCGGGCTCCGT
This sequence comes from Microbacterium terregens, assembly GCF_039534975.1. NCBI lineage: Bacteria > Bacillati > Actinomycetota > Actinomycetes > Micrococcales > Microbacteriaceae > Microbacterium > Microbacterium terregens. The sequence goes on along the minus strand of NZ_BAAAWH010000001.1, from coordinate 2,448,207 downwards.
CGACGAGATCCGCATCGGGAACGGTGGGATGCCGCGCTCCGGCGTTGACGAAGACCTGAAGGCACATCAGCCCGACCACCTCGGCAGAGCCGTACACGTAGTCGTCGTGCGAGGCCCCGTCGTGACGAGTGGTGAGCAGGTCGGTGCGCATCGAGCGGAAGAACGGCTCGATCAGCGCCTCGCCGATGCCGCATTCGCGCGCCGTGCGGGCGAAGGCATGCACGACGAGATTGGAGCTGAAGCCGCGTTCGATCGCCGCGATCGCCTCCGTTTCGAGTTCGTCCAGGACCGCGGCCACCGCGACGGAATCCAGTCCTGCCGCAGTGGCGGGCCCGTCCACGATCTCGTCGGCGATGCGCACCAGAGCGTAGACGTTGCGCACGTGCGGCCTCGGTCGCGGGCCGAGGAGGCGCGTCGCCAAGCCGAAGGACGTGGAGTAGGAGGAGATCACTGCGGCCGCGGCATCCTCGGCCGTCTTGTCGTACACGGCCAGCCCGGTCGGCTCGTGGCTCACGGAATGCGCTCCTGCACGCGGTCCGCCAGTTCACGCAGCAGCGAACGGGCCGCGGGCGGGAACGCCGGAGCCTCCACGGCTGCGCGGACCTCGCCGAGCGTGTCGTCGATCAGCGTGCGCACACTCCGCCGGGCACCGCTCTCCTCGAGAGCGAGCTGCGCCTCTCGCACCGCGATCGGCCCCGTGTAGGCCAACGCCAGCGCGTCGTTCACCCGGGCCCAGGACGGCGTCTGGCGCGCGAGCTCGATCAGCGGCGTGCGCTTGGATTCGCGGAGGTCGCCTCCCTCGTCGCGTCCGGCCTGCTCGGCCGATCCGAACGCGCCGATGAGGTCGTCGACGAGCTGGAAGGCCAGCCCGAGCCGACCGCCCTCGGTCTCCAGCGCAGCGAGCGCCTCCGGGGGTGCCCCGGCCAGCAGCGCGCCCGCGCAGAGCGGAGCGCTGAAGGAGTACACCGCCGTCTTGTTGAACGTCGCGTCGAAGACCGCCTCGGCCTCTGCATAGTCCGGCATGACGGCGTGCTCGACGTCGGCGAGCTCGCCGGCGGCGGAGACGTACATCGCTTCGTCGAGCAGCCCGTAAAGGCCCGCCCGGACGTCGGCGGGGACGTCCGCCAGAGCGACCAATCGGGACGCCTCGTGCAGCAGCAGATCGCCCGCCAGGATCGCCGCCGCGTCGCCGACGAGCGCAGCGTCCTCGGCATCCGCACCCCGCGCGCGAGCGCGCGCACGGAACTCTCCGGCCACGTTCGGGATGCCGCGGCGCACCGTGTCGTGGTCGATGACGTCGTCGTGCACGACGAATGCCGTGTGCAGCAGTTCGAACGCCGCCGCGATGGAATAGAGCGCGGAGGAATCTGCCGGATCTCCGTCGAATGCCTGGAAGGATGCCGCCACCAACGCCGGACGGGTGCGCTTGCCCCCCCCGGTGGCGCGGCCGATCGCGTCGGCGAGCTCTTGGAAGCCGCCGCCGAGGTCGATCGCGCGCCGGCGCAGCCTGCTCAGCGACCCATCGATCGTGTCGTCGATGGCTGCGCGAGTGGCAGGGGAGATCATGACGCCCGTCGCCGGGGGAGTGCGGGTTCGGAGTCGAAGAGGTGCAGCTGCTGCGCCTGCAGGACCAGCCATGGGCTGAACGCCCACGGGGTGGCCGTCAGAGAGGTGCCCAGATCGTGCGGGTCGACCCACTTGGCCTCGCTGACCTCCAACGGGTTCAGAACGGGTTCCGTCGCCGTGCGGGCGATGTAGACGGGGCAGACCTCGTGCTCGACGATGCCACTCGCGTCCACGGCGCGGTAGCGGAACAGCGGCAGCGCCAGCTCGATATCGGCCAGCGTGATGCCCAGCTCGTACTCGGCGCGGCGCTGCACGGCGTTGATCACCGGCTCGGCCGGCCGGGGGTGCCCGCAGAACGAGTTGCTCCAGACCCCCGGCCACGTCGTCTTTCCGAGGGCTCGACGAGTGACCAGTATCTGTCCGCGGTCGTTCATCACATGACACGAGAACGCGAGGTGCAGCGCGGTGTCGGTGCCGTGCACACTGCTCTTGGGTGCGGTGCCGATTGCTCGGCCCTCGTCGTCCAGGAGAACCACGTGGTCAACATCGATCATGAATCCTCCTCATTTCGCTAGTTTAGCTAGCGATAACCTTTCGCTGATGATACAAGGGGAGGGAGGGAGTGTCCACATGTCACAGCCTTGGTTGGCTGAATCATCGCACGATCAGGTCGTCACGGACGTCTTGCAGGGCGTTCGCGCGCTCAGCGACGCCATGGATCGCATGCACAGCGGCATGAAGGGCGACATGGAGATGAACTCCACCGACCTCGCCGCCCTGCGCATGCTGATCGTTCGCGAAGGGCGCGGCGAGGCGGTCAGTCCCCACGAGGTCGCGAGCCATCTGCGGATCTCCACCGCGTCGACGACGAAGCTGCTGGACCGCCTCACCAGATCCGGGCACATCGAACGACGACCACATCCCAGCGACGGCCGAGCGCGAATCGTCGTTCTGACGGACGAGTCACGCAGCACCTTCTTCCGCCACTTCGGAGAACGTCTCCGGGTGATGCGCGGAGTGGCGGCGCGCTACGACGAGGAAGAGTTGGCGGTGATCGCCAGATTCCTCGCCGAGCTCAGCGACGCGCTGGATCCGCGATAGAACGAAGCGGCAGGCCCGCGAGGGGGACAGGATTTGTCCCCACGCCTACCCCACACGTCGCTTCGCGACGCGCGGGGCCCCTCGGCGCGTGGGCCCATCTGGACCAGGCTCACTGCGCCGGTCTCGAAAGGGAAACGAAGAAGGCGCCCCCGGAGGGGCGCCTTCTTCGTTTCGTTGCGGGGACAGGATTTGAACCTGCGACCTCTGGGTTATGAGCCCAGCGAGCTACCGAACTGCTCCACCCCGCGCCACAAGGAAAAGCTTAGCACGGGGAAACGGGGGCGGAGTTCGGGGTGCTCGGAGTTGCCGATGTGAGGCGCTGACGGCAAGGATGAACGCATGCACGCCGCGCGAGACACCGACCAGCACGACCTGCAGGACGGACGCGACGAAACGCCCGAAGAACGCGCCGATCGCAATTGGAATGAGGTGCTCCAAGAGCTGCGCGTCATGCAGACCGGAACCCAGATCCTGACCGGATTCCTGCTGGCCCTGGCTTTCCAGCCCGCGTTCGCCGACCTCGACGCCGACCAGCGCGTCTTCTACCTGGCGCTCATCGTGCTCTCCGCTCTCACCTCGATCGTTGCCCTGGCCCCGGTCGCGGTCCACCGATTCCTCTTCCAGCGGCGCGCGAAGGCCAAGGTCGTCGCATACGGCCACGCCGCACTGGTCACTGCCTTCGTGACGGTATCGATTCTGCTCGTCGGAGTCGTCGGCTTCGTCTTCGACGTCGTGGTCGACCGGCCGGCGGCGATCGTCGCGATCCTGGCCTTGACCGCCGTCGTCCTGGCCCTGTGGGTCGTCGGCCCTGCGATGATACGGGCGAAGCTCGGCAACGGGGTGGACCAGTGACCGCGCCGGGCTCGGAGACGACGGCCATCGCCGTCGCCCAGTTCGCGCCCAGCGCGGACAAGCTGGCGAATCTCGCGCTCATCGAGCAGCTCGTCGCCACCGCGTCCGGTCGGGGCGCCTCCCTCGTGGTGTTCCCCGAATACTCGAGCTACTTCGTCGACCCGTTCGACGATTCGCTCGCCGAGAACGCCGAGGAGCTGACCGGCCCCTTCGTCCGTGCGCTCACCGAGCTCGCGTCCGAGCACGCGCTGCACATCGTCGCCGGGCTCCTCGAGCGTGCCACCGACGGCCGTCGCGTGCGCAACACGGTCGTCGCGGTGGATGCGACGGGCGTCGTGGCGACCTATCGCAAGCTCCACCTCTATGACGCGTTCGGTCAGCGCGAATCCGACTGGGTCGAGGCCGGTGACCTCGTTCCGCCCGAGACCTTCGACCTCGGCGGCCTGCGGTTCGGACTCATGACCTGCTACGACCTGCGATTCCCCGAGGTCGGCCGGACGCTGGCCGACGCCGGAGCCGACGTGTTCCTCGTCCCTGCGGAGTGGGTGCGCGGTCCTCTCAAAGAGCACCACTGGCGCACCCTGGTGCATGCCCGCGCGATCGAGAACACCGTCTTCGTCGCCGCGGCAGACCACCCGCCGCCCCTCGGCGTCGGCAACTCGATGATCGTGGACCCGCAGGGCGTGGAGATCGCCGCGGTCGGCACGGCGACCGACGTCGTCGTCGCGCATCTCGACAGGGACGCGGTTCAGCGGGTGCGTCGGGTCAATCCGGCGCTGCGCCTGCGCCGCATGGGGGTCGTGCCGCGCGAGTAAGTGCGGCCCCGGGAACCACGACCCGGCCCGACCACTCCGGCGTGCTCGTCAGGCGGCGAGAGCAGCCAGGCGAACAGCAGCGTCCTCCAGGACCGCAACGCGCTTGCACGCGGCGAACCGCACGAGCGTGGCATACTCCGTGCGCCGCTCCGGCGTGACGAACGCGGTCAAGGGAATCGCGACGACCCCCACCCGTTCCGGGAGCGCACGACAGAACTCATCGGCATCCGTTGCGCCCAGGGAAGCGGCATCCGCAATCGTGAAGTACGAACCCGCAGCGAGCGAGACATCGAAGCCCGCCGATCGAAGGCCGCTGCCGAGCAGGTCCCGTTTGTCTCGGAGAGTCCGCGAGATCTCACCGAAGAAGGCATCGGGCATGCGCAACCCGGTGGCGATGGCCGGCTGGAACGGGGCGCCGTTGACGTAGGTGAGGAACTGCTTCACGGCCAGCACGGCGTCGATCAGGCGGGCGGGTCCGGTGATCCAGCCGATCTTCCACCCGGTCACCGAGAAGGTCTTGCCGCACGACGAGATCGTGAGGGTGCGCTCCCATGCGCCGGGCAGTGATGCGATCGGCACGTGCGGTCCGTCGAAGACGAGGTGCTCGTAGACCTCGTCGGTGATGATGAGCGCGTCGTGGAGATGCGCGAGACGCACGACTTCGTCCTGCAGCTCCCGGCTGAAGACAGCCCCGGTGGGGTTGTGCGGATCGTTGACGAGGATCACCCGCGTGCGGTCCGTCACAGCGGCGCGCAGCTCTTCGAGGTCGGGCTGGAAGTGCGGCCACCGCAGCGGCACCGTCACGAGCCGGGCGCCGGTGAGCGCGACGACCGCCGCGTACGAGTCGTAATACGGTTCGAAGACGACGACCTCGTCCTGCGGTCCGTCGATGAGGGCGAGCAGCGCGGCGGCCAGCGCCTCGGTCGCGCCCGCCGTCACGAGCACGTTGCGCTGCGGGTCGAGATCCAGCCCATAGAAGCGATGCTGATGCTCCGCGATCGCCAGCAGCAGATCCGGCATGCCGCGGCCGGGCGGGTACTGGTTCACGCCATTGGCGATCGCCGCTCGCGCCACCTCGAGCACTTCGGGCGGACCGTCTTCATCGGGAAAGCCCTGGCCGAGGTTGATTGCCCCGGTTCGTGCCGCCAGGGCCGACATCTCGGCGAAGATGGTGGGACGGGCCGAACCGTCGGGAGCGAGCAGGCCTGCGCCCCTCGCCGTGCGGCGCCACGCTCCTGGAACTTCTTGCATCCGGTTCACGCTACTCGCATAGTCGACGCCCATCCGCGGCATAAGAAATCCACAGAATCCGGGGCCACAGTGGTCTCAGTCGGCAAAAGGAGCAACCATGAGCGACATCCAGGGCGAGCGCCCCGCAGATTCCACACCCCAGAACCCGGTCGACGCGACGCCCGAGGCGGCAGCGCCCGAGACCCCCACATCCGAGAACACCACCGCGGAGGCCACGGCATCCGAGTCGAAGCCTGACGCTTCGCAGCCGGTCTTCCCCGTAGCCCCGCCCCTTCCGGAGCGAGTGGCACCCGATGCCGCATCGGCGACCCCCGCGGCGCCCGCGCAGCCTGTGCCGCCCGCGTGGCAGGCGCCGCAGGGCGTGCGCCCCGCAGGCGCGCCGGGCGGGTACCCCCCATACCCGCCGCAGGCGCCGCCCTACGGCCACCCGAGCGCACAGGGCTATGCGGGTCAGCCCGCGGCAGGATCGCAGTACGCGTCGGCATTCGGGGCAGCCGCGGGGCGACCCGATCCGAGCCGGACGCAGCCCACGACGCCGCTGGACCCCGGCGCTGCGACGAAGACGAACACGGACGCGGCGCCGAAGAAGAAGTCCGGCGCGGGCAAGGTCGTGGGGCTGCTTGTCGCAGCCGCGATCGTCGGCGGCGCCGCGGGCCTGGGCGGGTCTTACGCGGGAGTCAATCTCTTCACGCCCGCGTCCACGACCCCGGCCGCAGGTCCTGCGACCGTGACGGTCAACAACTCCGATGACGTCAACCAGACCACGGCGATCGCCGCGAAGGTGCTTCCCAGCGTGGTCACGATCCAGGCGTCGGGCACGAATGGGGCCGGCACCGGGTCGGGAGTGATCTTGACCAGCGACGGCTACGTCGTCACCAACACCCACGTCGTCACGCTCGACGGTGCGACCGCCGACGCGACCATCCGCGTCAACACCTCTGACGGCCGCGTGTACAACGCCGAGGTCGTCGGCACCGATCCCACGTACGACCTCGCCGTCATCAAGCTCGAGGATGCCGAGGATCTGACTCCGATCGCGTTCGCGGACTCGTCGGAGCTCAACGTCGGAGACGAGACGATCGCTGTCGGTGCGCCGCTCGGCCTGGAGAACACGGTCACCACGGGCATCGTGAGCGCGCTGAACCGTTCGATCCAGATCGCCTCGTCGGCCGCGCCGGATTCGAGTGACACCCCGCAGGACTCCGAAGACGGCCAGGCGCCGGATTCCGAGGAGACGCCGCCCTTCTTCTTCGATTTCGGACAGGGCGAGAACTCGACGCAGGCGCCGACCGAGTCCATCTCGATCGCCGTCATCCAGACGGACGCCGCGATCAACCCGGGCAACTCCGGGGGAGCGCTGGTCGACGTCCAGGGCGAGCTCATCGGCATCAACGTCGCGATCGCGACCGCCGGCGGTGCGAGTGGTGAATCCGGGTCGATCGGTGTCGGTTTCTCGATCCCGTCGAACATCGTTCAGCGCGTGACCGACGAGATCATCGAAAGCGGGGCGGCGACCCACGGTCTGCTGGGTGCGAGCGTTCGCGACGCGTCAGCGGTTGAGGACGCGACGATCACCGGCGCCTACATCGCCGAGGTCGTCGACGGCGGCGCGGCCCAGGCAGCGGGACTGGCTGAGGGCGACGTCGTCACTGAATTCAACGGAGTCCCGATCACGGACGCCACGGATCTGACGGCCCAGGTGCGTGCCGCTGCTGCCGGCAGCGACGCAACCCTGTCCTTCGTCCGGGACGGCCGGACTCAGTCGGTCGATGTGACGCTGGGGCAGCTGCAGCCGTAGCCCGCCGAGGCACGAGTCCAAGACGCCACTCCGCGATGGAGTCGCGGGCCGGTGGTAGGCACGAGTCCAAGACGTCACCCCGCGATAGAGTCGCGGGGTGGCGTCTTTCTCGTTCGGCGCGGGAAACGCGCTGAAGATCGCGGGCATCCCGCTCTACCTGCTCGGCCGCCTCGCCACGCTCCTCATTCCCCGCCGGCGCGGCACCTGGGTGTTCGGCTGCGGCGTCGGCATCGGAGACGGTGCCCTTGCGCTGTGGGACGAGGTCGCTGAACATGGCCATCCGTCGCTCTGGCTCGTCGGTTCGGCGCGGGAGGCGAGGGATGCCGCAGCCCGAGGCATCCCGTACGCGCGCAAGCGGTCGCTGCGAGGGTTCTGGCGCACTGCCCGCGCGGACATCGTCGTGGTCACGCACGGCTTCGGCGACGTGAACCGCTACGCGGTCACGGGTGCTCTCGTCGTTCAGCTGTGGCACGGCATCCCACTCAAGCGGATCGGCTTGGACTCGCCCGAGACGGTGCGCAGCGGCATCCTTCCCCGATCCCGGGTCCTGCCCGTCCTGATCGGCCGGATGTATCGGGCCGCCGCTCGTCGCATTCGCGTCCTGCCGGCCGCATCTGACCTCGTCCGCGGCAGACTCGAGTCGGCCTTCGGCCTGCCGGACACGCATGTCCCGGTCACGGGCGAACCCCGCGTGGATGTCCTTTCGCGCGGGACCCCTGAGACGCGTCGGTCCGAAGCCCGCGCCGCGATCGCGGCCGCGACGGGAACGGTGGATCCTCCGACCCGAATGGTCCTGTACGCGCCGACGTGGCGTGACGGTGCGCCCGACCCGGCCGTTCCCTCCGCGGAGGAGTGGCGGCTGATCGTCGAGGTGCTGACCCGGCAGGATGCTGTGCTGCTGGTGCGATCGCATCCGCTCGGGGCGGGCGAGTACGCGCCACCCCGCGCGACCGATCGGGTGCGAAGCCTGGGCAGCGACCTCGTCGCCGACGTGACACCGCTGCTTGCGGGAGTGGACGCTCTGGTCACCGACTACTCGTCGCTCGTCTTCGATGCGGGGCTCGTGCCGCTCCCCGTCGTCTTCCTCGCTCCTGATGTCGCGGCGTACGCGCGCACCCGCGGCTTCTACGGCTCGTACGCCGACGTTGCCGGCGATGACTGGGCCGAGGACTGGACGCAGGCCGCGGCGCAGCTGGACGCGCTGCTCGGTGACAGTGCGGTCCGGGGCGAGAGCATCACGCGGTCCGCGCGGCTGAGCTCCCGCGTGCACGCGTTCCGAGACGGAGAGAACACGCGCAGGGTGTACCGTGCGATCCTGGCGAGCGTGCGCGCGGATGCGCGTGGATCTGCGGTGCCGCGAACGACAAGGGGAACTCGATGACCGACGCCCGTTTCTCCACCGACGGAGGCGCGACACTGATCGTGTCGGGTTCCGGTGCGCGACCGGAATCGGTCGAGCTCGTCGGCCCTCGCGCCCGCGTCGTCGGATCGACGTCCGGTCGTGGCAAGACGTGGAAGGCGGTGCTGCCGCTTCGGACCTCGCGCTGGGGCGCGGCGGAGCTTCCGCTGCCGGTGGGCAGCTACGAGCTGCGCATCGCGCACGCGGATGGCGTCGAGGTCGACGCACCGGCATCCCTTCCCCTCACCCAGCTCGGAACGCTTCGCGCGGCGCTGGAGGGCAGCGTGCTCACGATCGGGCCGCCGGTCGACCCCGCCTACGACTCCGGGGATGGCCAGGCCGCGCTCGAACGCCGGTACGCGACACGGCCCACGGCCCTGGAGAATGCCGTGTTCTTCGAGAGTTTCTACGGCCGCAACGCCAGCGACAACCCGCTCGCGATCGATCGTGAGCTCGCCCGTCGCGCCCCGGACGTGACGCGCTATTGGAGCGTCGTGGACCTCTCCGTCCAGGTTCCCGAGGGTGCGATTCCGGTGGTGGACGGCAGCCCGGATTGGTGGCGTGCCCGCGGCTCGTCGCGGCTGCTCGTGGTCAACGACTGGCTCCGGCGCACCTTTTCGCGCCGGCGTGGGCAGGTCGTGGTGCAGACCTGGCACGGCACTCCGCTCAAGCGCCTCGCGCTGCATCGCCCCGGATTCGACCTGCGGCGGATGGCGGCCGTTCTGAAGGAGTCGCGCCGCTGGAACGTTCTGCTCGCGCAGAACCCCTACGCGGCCGGCATCCTCGGCAAGGCGTACGCCTTCCTCTCGCGGCCGATCTGGGTCGAGGGCTACCCGCGTAACGACATCCTGGTGGCCGGCGACGACGGAGCGACCAGAGCCGCCCTCGGGATCCGTCCCGGCGAACGGGTACTGCTGTACGCGCCGACCTGGCGTGACGATCGCAACGAGATCGTCGACTTCATCGACCCGGCTGTCCTGGCGGCCGCCACCGATTCCGTCGTGCTCGTGCGCGGTCACTCGCGAACCCTGCTGGCCGGCCGGGATGCCGAGGGCCCACGTGTGCTGGATGTCACAGGTTTTCCCGACACCGCCCGTCTGCTGCTGGCCGCGGACGCCCTGATCACGGATTACTCGTCGGTCATGTTCGATTTCAGCGTGACCGGCAAGCCGATGTTCTTCCTCGTTCCGGACATCGCGCACTATCGCGGTGAGCTGCGCGGGTTCTACTTCGACCTGGTAGCCCACGCCCCGGGCCCGGTGGTGCACACGCAGGACGAGCTGGTCGCCGCGCTGCGCGACGGCGACCCCGCGGAGTACGCGGCGAAGTACGCGCAGTGGCGCGACAAGTTCAATCCTCGCGATGACGGGCACGCGGCCGAGCGGGTGGTCAACCGGATCATCGATCAGCGCTTCATCGATCCGACCGTTCCGGCGCAGAGCGACCGGTTGCGCGCGAACTAGGGCAGCGGGGTGTTGCGGTCGCCCAGGCGCGACGTGTCGACCGTGTCGTGTGCGCCACGGACCACGCCGGTGAGGAATCCCGTGCCCCAGGAGAAGTGCATCGTGGGCAGTACGACGAGCGTCCACAGCTTGTCGCGCCAGCCGGTGCCGCCCCCTCTGCCGACTGCCATCGCGAGGATCAGCACTGCGTAGACCACCAGAGGCAGGTAGACGGCCGATGCGGCGAGCGACCACCATCCGTTGAGAACGCCCGTGAGCTGCAGAAGTCCGACGATCACGCTGAGCGCCAGGTCGATCACGAGGGCCGGCGGCGCGAAGAACCGCAGGGAGTTGCCTCGCCCGAAGCGGCGGACCAGTTCGCCCCGCCATCGACCTGTCGCGGAGAACTGGCGCACGAGTCGCGTCCAGCTCTCGCGAGGCCAGTACGTGACCGCCAGCGCCGGGTCGAACCATACGCGGTAGCCGGCACGGCGGATCCGCAGGTTCAGTTCCCAGTCCTCGCCACGCCGGATGCTCTCGTCGAAGAGTCCGACTTCGTCGAGCACATCGCGACGCATCACTCCGAGATAGGCGGATTCGGCCTCGCCCTCGGACGTGCCGCCGTGGTAGGCGCCGCCGCCCAGGCCGATGGGGGAGTTGTAGGCGCGCGCGACGGCGCGCTGGAAGGGCGTGCGGCCATCCGCCTTCATCACGCCACCGACGTTGGCCGCCCGCACGCGGTCGAGCGTCTCGAGCGCGCGTGTGGTGTAGCCCGGTTCCAGCTCGGAGTGGGCGTCGACCCGCACGATCGTGGGATAGCGGCCGGCGCGAATCGCCCGATTCAATCCGATCGGGATGTCGGCGTCGGGGTTGTCGACGAGCACGATGCGCTCATCGGCAGCGAGCTCGCGCGCCAGCTCCGTCGTGCCATCGGTCGAGGGGGCCAGTGCCAGGATCAGCTCGGTGGGGCCCCCGACATCCTGTGCCAGAACGGTCTCGACCGCTCGGCGAAGGTACGCCCGCTCGTTCAGCACCGGCATGACGAAGGTCACTCCGGCGCCTTCGGCGACGACCGGCGCATCCTTGCGTCCCGGGTGGTCGACATGCACCCGTCGATCATGTCACGCGGCCCCCTCGGTATCCTGAAGGTGTGGGTCTTGTCACGGATGTGAAAAAAGCCGCGGCACTGCTGCGCAAGGCGGTTGTGAGCCGCGGCGCCGTCCGTGAGGTCCGGCAGACGATCGAGCAGATGCCGCCGCACCCGCAGAATCACTATCGCGTCGCCGTCTACTTCGCGGACGGCGTTGTGAACATGTACCAGCTGCGGCAGTGGTACAAACCGCTCGCCGAGCTCGGCAAGACCTGGCCGGTGGTGGTGATCAGCCGCGTCGCGACCGCGGCCCGCGCCCTCCTGGCCGAAGACGCACCGCCCGTCGCGTTCGTTCCGACCGTTCGCGACGTGGAGAACTTCATCTCGGAGCAGGACATCCGCGTGGTGCTCTACGTCAATCAGAACACGCGCAACTTCCAGATGTTCCGGTACGGCCGGCGCTGGCACGTGTTCATCAACCACGGCGAGTCGGACAAGATGTACATGACGACGAACCAGTACAAGGCCTACGACTACGCCTTCATCGCCGGTGAGGCCGCGCGCGAGCGGCTCGGCCGGGTGCTGTGGGACTACGACCTCGACAAGCGGACGATGCAGATCGGACGACCCCAGGCGGATCACTACTCGGGGCTCTTGCCGTACACGCCGGATGACCGCATCGTCGTCCTGTACGCACCCACCTGGGAGGGCGATCGGCCGTCCGCCCACTACGGGTCGATCCTCTCGCACGGCGAGACGTTGATCGCCGCGCTGCTTGCCACCGGCCGCCACCGTGTCATCTACCGCCCGCATCCGCGCTCGGGCGTGGTCAACCCCGAATACGGCGCGGCGAATCGCCGCATCATCTCCGCACTCGCGTCGGCCAACGCCGCCGACCTGGGCGCGCACCACGTCTTCGATGACGGTCCCGAGCTCGGCTGGCAGCTGTCAGCAGCCGACGTCGCGATCGTCGACATCTCGGCGATGGTCTACGACCGGCTGGCGGCCGATCGCCCGCTGATGGTCACGCGTCCGGCCGATCCGGAGGCCGTCATCGACACGCACGGCTACCTCTCGGCCTGTGAATGGCTCGATGGGACGGATGCCGCCGGCATCGTCGCGGAGACCGATCGCGTGCTGGGGGATGCCGATGCCGTCGCCCGATTGGAACAGTGGGTGACCTTCTACTTCGGAGACACGACTCCCGGTGCGGCGACGCATCGTTTCCATGCCGCGGTCGGGCGGCTCATGGATTCTTGGGAGGCGTGGCACGGCCAGGGGTCCGCGGACGACGACGAGGAGCCCGAGTCGGACGAGGCGGAGTTCGATGACTGATCACCGCCGTCTCAGGTGACCGCGGCGGGTTTCTCCACGAGCCGCGCGATCGCGCGCAGCGGGATCGTGACCCAGGTCGGCCGGTTGCGGCACTCGTAGATCGCCTCGTATACGGCCTTGTCGAGTTCGAGCGCGGCCAACAAGGCGCTTTCGACGTCGAGCTCGACACCGGATGCGCCCGCATAGCCCTGAACGAACGAGCGCCGAGCGGCCCGCGCCCAGTCCCGCACGGCATCACCGGAACGGTCGGGGTGATCGAGCCGGATGGATCCCGCGACATAGTCGAACGAGCGCAGCATCCCCGCGACGTCGCGCAGGGGGAGATCCGGGCGCACCCGTTCGGCCATCGGGCGCAGCGGCTCTCCCTCGAAGTCGAGCAGCACCCATCCGCGATCGGGAACCTGCAGCACCTGACCGAGATGGTAGTCGCCGTGGATGCGCTGAAGCGGTGGCCAGGCGACCTCGAGTGCGCGCGCGTAGACGGCCTCGATGGCCTCGCGTCGTTCGGCGATCGCGGGAACCTCTGCGATCGCCGTCGTCAGCCGTCGAGCCCACGTCTTCGCCATGGCGTCGCGGTCCTCCGGCTGAGCAGGTCGGGTGGGGAACAGACCTGCGAGCGAGAGGTGCACCTCCGCGGTGGCTGCACCGAGCGCGCGCGCCCGGTCGCGAAAGTCCTCGCCTTGCGCCGCGGCACGCAGCGCCACGCGCCACGCGTCTTCGACGCCCGGCAGGAATTCCTGCGCGAAGGCGAGCGAGCCGGTCACGGTTCCGCGTGCGGTCATCTGGTCGGGCCACGAGCCCTCGATCGAGCCGATCGCCCGAGGAACGTGCGGCGATCCCGCATCGGCAAGCGCCGTCTGCAATTCGATGTCGGGGTTCAGCCCGGGGTGCAGCTGTCGGAACACCTTGCAGATGATGGGTGTCGACCCGTCGTCGGCGCGGTAGATCAGCGAGGTGTTCGACTGTTCGCCGGCGAGTACGCTCGCCGTCCGTGGTTCCTGAGTCTCCGGCACGGCCGACGTGGGTCGACCGGTGGCGAGGGCGCGGGGGCCGGTGCCCTGGCCGCCGACCGTCACCATGGTCAGCAGTGCGGCCGTGTACGCAGGGTCGAAGGGTCCATCGATGAACGTGGTGCCCGGTTCGGGGCTCCCGATGATGTGAGCGGGGGAGGCATCCACCGTCGCGGTCGCCCGGGAAACGACCGGTATCTGGTAGAGCACTGCCGGCAGGGCACCCTCGTCGGCGACGAGGAACGTTCGGACGCGGACGCCGGGCGTGGATTCCTCGGCCTCGCCGGCCGGGACCCCGACCTGCGAGGCGGGAGGATCCCACCACGCCACCAGGCGCAGGCTGGGCGGCCGGCCCTTCGCGGCGTACCACCGTTGCCGGGGCATCCATGCCGCAAGGCAGGCCAGAGTGCTGTCCATGTTCCCGAGGCTATGCCCGCCTGGGGAGCGTGTCGAGTGAGCGGAGGAAGCGCTTGCACTCGAGCGCGGACCCCGCCCCCGCGGAGACGGCCGACCTCAATTCTCCGCGGACTCGGGCGGTTCGCCGGCAGCCGGGTCGGACGCGGTCCGGGCGATCTCCGCGGCGGGGAGAACCGGGATGACGATGGACTCCACCGCCGGCCCGAGAATGCCCAGCGGATCCGAATACCCGGTCGGAGAACCCAGGCTTTCTGCGCCCGAGCCGGGCTCGAGGGGTTCCGAGGGGAGCCCGGCCCACTCGGCGGGTTCCTCGGGACGCGGCGTGAATAGACCCATCCCACCATTGTGCGCTTGCGAGCGCGTTTGCGCGTCTGCGCTGTCACACGAGGAATCGCCACACGTACTCGATTCCCGTCTCGGGGCGGAACCAGCACAGCGTCACGACCACATCCTCCAGGTCGTGATCGCAGAGGCACAGTTCCACCGTCTCGCCGGGGAGCATCTGCCCCCACAGTTCGGTCTGCGGCGCGAAGCTGCTGCTGTCCACGAAGACGCGCACGAAATCCAGTGCGGTGTCGCCGGCGTTCGTGACGAGCGAATGCGTCCCGTACACGTGATCGACGCGCCACGGCACGCGGTAGGCGGACGGGAACTCTTCGGGATCGACGACTCTCAGCATGCCCGGAACGCTAGGAGCGGCATCCGACGACGACACAGCCGATCCGCTGGGTCGGACCGCTCGTGTGAGGGGAGCGGTAATCCGGGCGGCTGTGGAGGAGAGGTGGAGAGGTGGCCTCAGCGGTCCGCGGGGCCGTCGTCGAGAGAGCTCTCGGATGCCGCGGCATCCGGACCCTCGATCGCCTTGCGCCGGCGCGGCGTCACCGCGCCACCCACCCTGCGTCCTGCGGTCCCGACCGCGGAGACACCCCGGGTCACGCCGCCGGCGATCGCCCCGCCGGCTCGGCGGATTCCGCGGGTGGCGGCGTGCTCCAGACGCAGGGTGTCCGGGCCCGGCTCGAGGTCGGCCGGCAGTTCCATCGGCGGCAGCCCGAACGCCCGGCGGGAGCCGACCAGCACCCGTCGGCCGAGGATGTGGTTGCCGGCCCCGCCGACGGCCGCGCCGATGCCGAACGGCAGCGCCTTGCCCAGAAAAGAGGCGCCGCCGCGCGCGGCGAAGGAGCGCACGAAAGCCTTCTTCAACCGATCGACGAGGGGACCCACCGCGGCGCGGGGGAGCGTCTTGGTGATCAGCTCGCCCCAGTAGCGGTCCCGGCCGGGGCCCTTGCCCGTCGCCTGGCCGGCCAGCTGCGCGACCAGATCCACGCCCTCTTTGCCCAGCATCAGGGCCAGCACGAGCGCTCGCGCCCGGTCGGGATCTGCCACGGGGATGCCGTGCACCTCAGCGACGGACTGTGCGAACAGGGTCGTCGCTTCGAGGAAGCCGACGGTCTCGACTCCGCTCAGCGCGAGCGTCACACCGGTGCCGATGCCGGGCACGACCGCGGTGGCCCCGACCGCCGCGCCACCGGTGGTGACGGCGGCGAGATAGCGCCGTTCGAGGATGCGTACGATCTCGCCGGTCGTCGCCTGCGGAT
Organism: Microbacterium terregens; assembly: GCF_039534975.1. Taxonomy (NCBI): domain Bacteria; kingdom Bacillati; phylum Actinomycetota; class Actinomycetes; order Micrococcales; family Microbacteriaceae; genus Microbacterium; species Microbacterium terregens. Next base: position 2,432,536 of record NZ_BAAAWH010000001.1, on the reverse strand, counting down.
GGCGCAGGCGGATGCTGCGCAGGTGCGCCAAGACGACCGGTCGTTGAATGGCCAGGACGCGGTCGAGCATGCGAACAACCAGCGGGTGCTCGTCGGAACCGGCAGGCGGCAGACCTCCCGTCCACGGCGAATCTTCCGGGAGGGAGTGGATACGGTGCACCTTGTCGGCCATCAGGCCGATCCTATGCGCGCTCTACGGGAGGAAGGCTGGGGCTTGACAAGCCGGCCACGCTCAGACGTAGAGGTTCGCGCGTTCCAGGTCTTCAGCGAAGTCGACCTCGACGGCGTAGAGATCGGAGATGTCCAGCGGCTCCAGCAGCACGCCGTCCTCGACGATCGCGAGCTCGAGGCCGCGTTCGAAGTAGTCCTGGTCGTCCACCCGCGACAGCTGGCGGATGAACGCGCTCTTGTCGGTGCTGGAGATGTAGTTGATCCCGACCGCTTCGCCGATCCCGCCCTTGACCGTCTTGGAGAGCTCGTTGATGAAACCCTCGGCGGTGACGGTGTACTTGACCTCTTCGTCGCTGACCTTGGACGTGTTGACCGTGACGAAGGACTGGTCGCGCTCGATCAGGTCGATCGCACGCCCGAGCACGCGTGGGTCGAAGACCACGTCGCCGTTCATCCACAGCACGCCGCCCTTGCCGCTCTTGGTCAGGGCGCGCAGCAGGCTCTTGGAGGTGTTGGTCTGGTCGTAGCGGTCGTTGTAGACGTAATCGACGCGGGGGAATGCCTCGACGATCGCCTCGGCCTTGTACCCGACGACCGTCGTGATGCGCGCGTCGGTGCCGAATGCGGCGCGGATGTTCTCATGCTGCTGCTGCATGATGCTGCGTCCGTCGCTGAGCTCGGTCAGCGGCTTCGGCAGGCTGCGGCCTAGCCGCGAGCCCATTCCGGCTGCGAGAATCACGGTCTGAAGGGTCAAAAGTCTGCTCCTGGGATGAGTGTCTTCACTGTCGGTTCACCGACGCGACACTCCCTTGTGCCGAAATTCATGGTAGCGACGACACCTGGGAACCCGCATGAAGAGCGCCTGCCGTTGCAGATTTGTGACAAAGAGGCGGTTGCCCGGACGCGGTCACGCGTTGCCTCCTCGTCGGAACCCCTTGGTAAGTTGTATCGGTGACAGCCCCGCTGCCTCTGCCGCAGGACGCTCATCCGAACCCACCGGATGGCGAAGCCGGTAGCGCACGCGGGCAGGTGAGGCCTGTTCCGCCGAAGCCGCAGGTCGCCGCCGATGTCGCGGCCGCGCGGGGCACGAAGCCCCGCCCCACCCCGAAACGGCCATCGGTGAAGAGCCCGAGCGAAGGCACGAGCAAGAGCACCGCGAAGAGCGCGGTGAAGAAGACGCCGCGGAACATGCCGGATCCCGGACCGCCGCCGCCGTTGCCCGCCGACCTGCTCATCCCGCCCAGGCCCCCGCTGCCTCCGTCACCGTCACCGTCCCGCGTCACGACGTCGGCGGAGTCCGCGAGCGAGCCGCCTGCCGAGCCTGTGGTGGAGACGGAATCCGCGGTCGAGGCACTCGCCGAGACCCTCGTGGAACCCTCCACCGACACGCCCACTCCGCCGTCGGTTGACTCGCCCGTCGAGCCCGTCGAGCCCGTCGAGCCCGTCGAGCCCGTCGGGTCCGTCGAGTCCGTCGAGTCCGTCGACCCCGTCGACCCCGTCGAGCCCGTCGAGCCCGTCGACCGTGCTCCGGTCGAAACGCCCGAGGCGCGTGAACCCGAGGTGGAGTCATCGGCCGAGCTGTTCGTCGAGGCGCGCGCGCCACGCAACGACCACACGTCCGAAGTCATCGCGCCGCGCCTCGAAGATCGCACCTTCCCGCTCACCGCAATGCCGCTCCGACCAATGGCCGCCGAGGCACCGGTCGCACTCGCACCCGACGCCGTCGTCGTGCGGCCGCGACCGCTCGAGGTGCCGGACCCAGTGGTCGCGGCATCCGTGGATCCGGCCACCGCTGCGCTGGTCGTGAAGGGCATCACCAAGAACTTCGGCGAGACCCGAGCCGTCGACGGGATCGACCTGACGGTTCCCGCCGGCATCTTCTACGGGCTGGTCGGACCGAACGGCGCCGGCAAGACCACGACGCTGTCGATGATCGCGGGGCTGCTGCGCGCAGACCGTGGGAGCATCCGCGTGAACGGGATCGACGCGGCATCCGACCCGATCGGCGCGAAGCGGCAGATGGGCGTGCTGCCCGACCGCCTGCGCACCTTCGACCGCCTGACCGGACGACAGCTGCTGCACTACTACGGCGTGCTGCGGGGGCTTCCCTCCGCCGTGGTCGAGCGCCGGACGGCGGATCTGGCGCGGGCGTTCGATCTGTCCGACGCCCTCGGCCGCGCCGTCTCGGACTATTCCGCCGGCATGGTGAAGAAGGTCATGCTGGCAGGCGCCTTGATCCACTCGCCCCGGCTGCTGGTTCTGGACGAGCCGTTCGAGTCGGTGGATCCGGTCTCCAGCGCGATCATCCTCGACATCCTCTCGACCTACGTCGCACACGGCGGGACGGTCATCCTCTCCAGTCACGGAATGGAGCTGGTCGAACGCGTGTGCGCGAGGCTCGCGGTCGTCGTCGCCGGCCAGGTGTTGGCCGAGGGGACGGTGGACGAGGTGCGTGGTGAGCTCACGCTCGAGCAGCGCTTCATCGAGCTCGCGGGCGGCCTGAGCGACGTGGAGGGCCTCGAGTGGCTGCACACGTTCTCCGACTGAGGATCGCGCTTCTGCTGGGTGCTGTGCGCGGCGACTCCGGCCACGTGACGCGGGTGCTGCTGGGGCTGCTCCTGCTGGTGATGGCGGCCGTCATCGCGTGCTGGGCGCTCCTCACCCTGCGGGATGCACCCACCGAGGTGGTGCTTGCCGTGACGGTGCTCGGGGGATCGGCGGTGACCCTCGGGTTCGCCCTCGCCCCGCTGATCGCGGGGGCGACCGATCCGCTGGATCCTCGTCGATTCATCGTGCTCGGCCTGCCCGGCGGGAGGCTGGCTGCGGTCCTCGCTGTCGCCGGCTTCCTCAGTGTTCCCAGCTTCGCCCTCATCGCCGTCGCGGTGTGCGCGGCCGTCGTCTGGGCCGATCGCGGCGTGCCAGGGTGGGTCACCGCTGTCGGGGTCGTGCTCGGCGTCGCGACGTGCGTCCTGCTCGCGCGGGTGTGCATGGCGCTGACGGCTCTGTTCCTGCGCGAGCGCCGCTCCCGCGAACTCGCGGGTGTGTTCGCCTTGCTGGTCCTCGTGGTCGCGGTGCCGGTAGGCGTGTTCTTCGGCTCGCTGGAGTGGCGCGGCCAGGTGCCGTCACAGCTGGCCGAGGCCGTCTCGGTCCTGGCGCTGACACCGCTCGGCGCGGCATGGGCCTACCCGGGTGCTGTCGCGCAGCACCAGACAGGCGCGGCCGCGCCGGTGCTGCTGGTCGCTCTGGGCACCCTCGTCGCACTCGGCCTGATCTGGGTTCTGCTCGTGCGTCGACTCCTGTCGACCACCGAACGGCCGGTGGCTGTGCGCGTGCGGGGTGGGCTCGGCTGGTTCGCCGTGGCACCGGGAACGCCCGGCGGGGCGATCGCCGCGCGAAGCCTGATCTACTGGCTGCGCGACCTCCGCTACCTCGTCAACATCGCCGTCATCCCCGTCGCCGCCGTTCTCACCACGGTCCCCCTCCTGTTCGCGGGGGTGCCGCCCGAGATCGTGGCACTGGTGCCCGTCCCGATCATCGCGCTGTTCCTCGGCTGGTTCCCGCACAACGATCTCGCCTACGATTCGACGGCGATCTGGATGCACATCGCCAGCGGCGTTCGCGGCGTCTCCGATCGGGTCGGCCGGCTCGTCCCGGTGCTGCTGATCGGCATCCCGCTGCTGGCGGTCGCCGTCCCTGTCGCCGTCGCCCTGCACGGTCGCTGGGCTTTCCTGCCGGCGATGGCCGGCGCGTGTGCCGCGCTCTTCCTGACCGGTCTGGGGTTGTCCAGCATCTCTTCGGTTGCCGCCCCGTACGCGGTGTCGCGCCCCGGTGAGAGCCCCTTCCAGCAGCCTCAGCGGGTGGGCTCGGGCGCAGCCATCGCCCAGGGCGCAGTCATGCTGGGCGGCATCCTGATCAGCGCCCCGGCGCTGTGGTGGGCGTGGCTGGCGCTGAACGGCGACCCCGACGCGGCGATGCTCGCCCTGTGGGGCGGACTGGCGATCGGAGCGGTCGTGCTGGTGGTCGGCATCGCGATCGGATCCGCCGTGTTCCGGCAGCGCGGTGGTCGGCTCATGGAGTTCGCCGAGTCCGTCTGACGCCGGATGCGGGGGTGGTCGCCGCGGCATCCGGCCCCTCCGGTTCTGTCGGCGCGATACACTGACTGACCATGAGCACCCCCCTCGACACCCCGGATCAGGGTGGCACCGCGACCCTAGATCGAGAACTCGAAGAGCTCATCCGGGAGGAGAACCTCGAGCCCGGCGATCACGAGCGCTTCTCGCATTACGTGAAGAAGGAGAAGATCCTCGAATCGGCGATCACGGGCAAGCCGGTTCGCGCGCTCTGCGGCAAGAAGTGGACGCCCGGACGCGATCCGGAGAAGTTCCCGGTGTGCCCCACGTGCAAGGAGATCTACGAGTCCCTGGTCGGCTGAGGTCCGCCGGCCCGTGTGCCCCGGGCTGAGGATCAGGGCTTGGCGTTGACGAACACCGTCGTAATCGCCGGATCTGAGCGGCTCAGCGCGAGTCCTCGAACGGGAAGCTCCTCGCGCACGCGCGCATGGTGGGCACGCGCGACCTCGACACCCGCGGGGCCTTGGAACGCAGCATCCGCCTGTCCGTCCAGAACGAGCTGAACCTGGAGGGGACGCGCGCCGGGGTGTTCTGCCGGCGTGTCCACCTGCTCGAACCCGTCGGAGATCGCCACGACCTCTGAGGTCGCGATGCCGTTCTTGAGCGTGCGGAAGGCCGCCTTGCGGCCGCCTTTCGAGCTCTTTTCGGTGGAGGATTTCGCGACGGCGACCCAGGATCCGTCGGACGCCTGCCGGGCGACGAGCTTGTAGACCATACCCGCGGTCGGCGTGCCTGAGCCGGTGACGACCGAGGTGCCCACTCCGTAGGAATCGACGGGGGACGCCGCGAGCGCGGCGATCGCGAATTCGTCGAGGTCGCTGGTGACGGTGATCTTCGTCGCGGTCGCACCGAGTGCGTCCAGATGTTCGCGGACCTGGCTGGCCATGGTGGGCAGGTCGCCGGAGTCGATCCGCACGCCGCCGAGTGAGGTGCCCGCGACACGTACGGCGGTCTCGACGCCCTCGTGGATGTCGTACGTGTCGATGAGGAGAGTGGTGTCCACACCGAGGGCCGCGATCTGGGAGCGGAAGGCGTCCTCTTCGCTGTCGTGCAGCAGCGTCCACGCGTGCGCGGCGGTGCCCATCGTGGGGATGCCCCAGCGTCTGCCGGCCTCGAGGTTGCTGGTCGCGCCGAAGCCCGTGATGTATGCGGCGCGAGCGGCGGCGACCGCGGATTCCTCACCGGCACGCCGCGATCCCATCTCGGACAGCGGACGGTCACCGGCGGCGATACTCATCCGGGCGGCGGCGGTCGCGATCGCCGAGTCGTGGTTCAGGACGCTGAGCGCGAGGGTCTCGAGCACCACGGCCTCGGCGAACGTGCCTTCGATCGTGAGGATGGGGGAGCCCGGAAAGTACAGCTCGCCCTCCTGGTATCCCGTGATCGACCCGCTGAACCGATAGCCGGCGAGAAACTCGAGTGTTGCGGCATCCACCACCCGTCCATCGCGGAGGAATCGCAGCTCATCGTCGCCGAAGCGGAAATCCTGGATGAGCGAGAGCAGACGCCCGGTGCCCGCCACCACGCCGAAACGGCGGCCGCCGGACAGACGCCTGCCGAACAACTCGAAGACGCAGCGGCGTTGGGCGGTGCCGTCGCGGAGGGCGGCATCGAGCATGGTCAGCTCGTACCGGTCGGTGTGCAGCGCGGTGCTGCGCGGGGCCTGGGCGCTCATGCGCTCAGCCTACTGAGGGCGTCACCGGCTCATCCGTCGGATCGATGGGGAATGGGCGACCAGCTGCGGCGCGGGGACGCCTGCACGTCGCCCCCGCCGTCCGACGGCTCTGCCCGCCCGAGCCGCGGGTAGGCTGGGCTCTCGTGAATGACGCGCCGATCGGCATCTTCGACTCCGGGGTCGGCGGGCTCACCGTCGCACGGGCGATCTCGGCGCAGCTGCCGCGGGAATCGCTGCTCTACATCGGCGACACCGCCCGCTCGCCCTATGGGCCGAAGCCGATCGCCGACGTGCGGCGCTACTCTCTCGAGATCCTCGACACGCTGGTCGAGCAGGGCGTCAAGATGCTCGTGATCGCCTGCAACACCGCGTCGGCCGCGATGCTCCGCGACGCACGCGAGCGCTACGACGTACCAGTGGTCGAGGTCATCGGACCCGCGGTCCGCACCGCGATGTCCACGACCCGCAACGGACGCATCGGTGTCATCGGCACGGCCGGCACCATCGGCTCCGGCGCCTACCAGGACATGCTCGAAGTGAACGAGCGTCTCACCGTGTTCGCCGAGGCATGCCCCCGGTTCGTCGAATTCGTCGAGGCCGGCGTGACCGACTCGCCCGAGGTGCTCGCGGTTGCCGAGGGTTACCTCGCCCCCCTGCGGCATGCCGGAGTAGACACCCTCGTGCTCGGCTGCACCCACTACCCGTTCCTCGAAGGCGCCATCAGCTACGTGATGGGCTCGGACGTGTCGCTGGTCTCCAGCGACACCGAGACCGCGAAGGACGTCTACCGCCAGCTGGTGAGCCGTGATCTGCTGGCCGGGCCGGATGCCGATTCCCGACACGTCTACGAGGCCACCGGCGCCTCCGCCGACGAATTCCTGCGCCTGGCCCATCGCCTGATGGGTCGCGAGATCAGCGAAGTCCAGCTCGTGCAGACCGGCGCCATCGACCTGCCGACGCCCCACTGAGGCCCGCGACTCGGCATCCATTCCCCGCATCCGTGTCCCGACCCGCCGGGTCATCGGTGTGAAAGTCGGACACCCACACAGAAGAGAGACTCATGACTGACATCGTCCGCGCCGACGGCCGCACCGTCGACCAGCTGCGCCCCATCACGATCGAGCGCGGCTGGAGCAGCCACGCCGAAGGGTCCGCGCTCATCTCGTTCGGCGAGACCAAGGTGCTGTGCACGGCGTCGTTCACCAACGGCGTCCCGCGCTGGCTCACCGGCAAGGGCAAGGGCTGGGTCACCGCCGAGTACGCGATGCTGCCCCGCGCCACCAACAGCCGCAACGACCGTGAGAGCGTCAAGGGCCGCATCGGAGGCCGCACGCACGAGATCTCCCGCCTCATCGGCCGCGCGCTGCGCGCCGTCGTGGACACCAAGGCGCTGGGTGAGAACACGATCGTCATCGACTGCGACGTGCTGCAGGCCGACGGCGGCACGCGCACCGCGGCGATCACCGGGGCGTACGTCGCGCTGGCCGACGCCATCGAATGGGGGCGGGCGAAGAAGTTCATCGCTCAGAAGGCCACGCCGCTGATCGATTCCGTCTCGGGCGTCTCGGTCGGGATCATCGACGGCGAGCCGATGCTCGACCTCGCCTATGTCGAGGACGTCCGCGCCGAGACCGACATGAACCTCGTCGTGACCGGCCGCGGCCTGTTCGTCGAGGTGCAGGGCACTGCCGAAGGAGCACCGTTCGACAAGCGCGAGCTGGACGCCCTGCTCGAGCTGGGCGTGGCTGGATGCGCCGACCTCCGTGACCTGCAGATCGCGGCACTCGAGCCGTCGCCGGCTGCCGAGTAGGAGACTCGAGCATGGTTGTCGCGCCCAGGTCCGTCGTGCTGGCCACCCACAACACGCACAAGATCGAGGAGTTCCGCGCGATCGTCGCCGCGACCCGCCCCGACCTCGAGGTGATCGGCTATGACGGACCCGAGCCCGTCGAAGACGGCGTGACCTTCGCCGAGAACGCGCTGATCAAGGCCCGCGCGGCCGCGGCCCACACCGGGCTGCCTGCCCTCGCCGACGACTCCGGCATCTGTGTCGACGTCCTGGGCGGGGCTCCCGGCGTGTTCTCGGCCTATTGGGCAGGACACGCGAAGGATGCCGCGGCCAACCTGAACCTGCTCCTGGACCAACTCGCCGATATCCGCGACCCGCACCGCACCGCCTCGTTCGTCTCGACGATCGCCCTGGTGATTCCAGGGGAGGCCGGCGGCACCGAGCACGTCGTCGAAGGACGCTGGCTCGGCCGCCTCGCGGAATCGGCCTCGGGCGGGGGTGGCTTCGGGTACGACCCGATCTTCCTGCCCGACGGTCAGCCGCAGGGCGCCGAGCGCACGGTCGGCGAGTGGAACGCGACCGAGAAGAACGCGGCATCCCACCGGGCGCGGGCATTCCGAGAGCTCGGGCCGCTCCTCGCGTCGGTCTGAAGGGGCGCCGGCCGGTCCGGGCGTCGGATCGTCGGGCGCGCGGGCGTCGCGGGCTGAGTCTGCGGCTATCGAGAAGCAGACTCATTCCCGACTGGCGCGGAAACGATCGCGTCCCCACCCTGCGGTCGTAGCCTGGGGGCATGCACGACCACGCTCCCGGCATCCGAGGCTCCGGCAATCGCCGGCTGCTCGGAATTTCACTGGCCATCACCGCCGTGGTGATGGTCGTGCAGATCGTCGGCGCCGCGCTGTCGGGATCCCTGGCGCTGCTGGCCGACGCGGCGCACATGTTCACGGATGCCGCCGCCCTCGTGATCGCGCTCATCGCGAGCGCCGTCGCGGCACGCCCGGCGACAGACCGGCGTACGTTCGGTTTTCAGCGGGCCGAGGTGTTCGGTGCCCTCGCGAACGGGGTGATCCTCATCGTGCTGTCGGTCTGGGTCGCCGTGGAGGGAGTCCAGCGGCTGATCAACCCCAGCGAGGTGGGAGTCGCGGGCGGGCTGATGCTCGTCGTGGCGATCGTCGGCCTCGTCGCGAACGCGGTGGCGATGTGGCTGCTCAGCGCCGCGCAGCGCACCAGCATCAACGTGCGCGGTGCCTACCTCGAGGTGATGGGCGATCTGATCGGGTCTGCGGCGGTCATCACCGCGGCCATCATCATCGTCACGACCGGGTGGGTGCAGGCCGATGCGATCGCATCCCTGTTCATCGCCGCGATGATCATCCCGCGGGCCGTTTCGCTGCTGCGGGAGGTGATGTCGGTGCTGAGCGAGTCGACACCGAAGGGGATGCACGTCACCGAGATCCGCGACCACATCCTCTCCACGCCCGGAGTCGTCGACTGCCACGACGTCCACGTGTGGCAGCTCACCCGGGGAGCCCCGGTGTTCACCGCGCACGTGGTCGTCGATGAGGAAGCGCTCGCCGACGGCCGTGCGGGCGCCATCCTGCAGCGACTGCAGTCGTGCCTGAGCGAGCACTTCGACGTCGAGCACTCCACGTTCCAGCTGGAGCCCGCGGGACACGTCGAGCACGACGCGCACGCCTGAGCCCTCAGGCGGCAGGGTTTCGGTGGCCCTGGACGTTGCGCCCCCACGTAGGGCCGCTCGCCTGTCGCATTCTGCGGCCCGGCTCGACGTGTTGTGACAGGGGAGCGAAGGGGGCGGGGTGGGCAAGGGGCTCGCCTGTCGCATTCTGCGGCCTGGCTCGACGGTTGCGACGGGGGAGCATCCCGGCGGCGGGACCTATGACTCGCGCGCGACCTCGTTCGGCGACTTGTCAGGGCGCAGGCCGCGCCAACGCGAGTGGCGGAGGATCCCGCCGGGCGTGAACTCGCCGAACTCCACTTCGCCGACCAGTTCAGGCCGCAGCCACTGCACGCCCCGCGCGTCCAGCGAGGGCACGCCGACCAGCGGGTTCTCGGCACTGTGAAGCGGTGCGAGGGTACGCATGAGCGAACGCAGGGTCGAATCGCTGAATCCCGTTCCGACCCGGCCCGCGTACTGCAGGCCGCCCGGTCCCGGGATGCCGAGCAGCAACGACCCGAACGTCGCGGCCCGACCGCCTTGACCGGGCCGGATGCCCGCGAGCACGACCTCCTGGGTGCGCGTCAGCTTCACCTTCAACCACGACTCGCTCCGGATGCCGCGGCGATAGGTGGAGGCAGGATCCTTCACCACCACGCCCTCCAGGTCGAACTGCTCGCTGGTCGCGAGTGCGCCGGCGACGTCGTCGAAGACGGGCGGGACGACGATCGGCGGCGCTGCCGCCGCCGCGAGTTCCTCCAGGATCCGTCGACGCTCCCGAAGCGGCCGCGCGGTGAGGTCGAGGCCATGCGCGCCGAGCACGTCGAACACGTAGTACTGCACGGGGGTTCGTTTGGCCTCCCGCGCGACATCACCGGCGCGCTGCAGATTCATCCGCGTCTGCAGCAGCGGGAAGCTCGGCCGCCCGCGCTCGTCCAACGCGACGATCTCGCCGTCCAGGATCGCCGGGTCGGCGCCGAGCCCGGCGTCGACGTCGGTGATCTCCGGATACTTCATCGTCACGTCGTTGCCGCTCCGCGCGAACAGCGTGAGCCTGCTGCCGTCCCATACCCCGACTGCTCGGATGCCGTCCCACTTCGCCTCTGCCCAGGCCGGGTCGCCCCACTGCCGGGCCGCGAGCGTGGCGCGCTCCGGGGTCGCGCTCGTGGAGAGCATCGGCCGCAGGGATTCGGGAGTCGGCGGCCACGCGAGGGGCACGTCGACCGCCGGTTCGACACGCGTGCGTCGCGGCGCCCCCGACGCGGGCCCGCCGGTCCCTGACCGCGTATCGCCCCCCGACCCCGCCCCCGCCCCCGCGCCGGGGCGCGAGGACCCTGCGGTTCGCGCGGCGTCGCGCCGCGGCATCCGTCGTTCGTCCGCCTGAGCCGACGCCTCGACGGGTGCACCGTCCGGCTGCACGTGACCGTCGAGGTCGGTCTTCATGCGGTGCAGGAGCCAGCTGGACTTCTCGCCCTCGCCCCCGGTGCGGATCAGCGCGAGGCGGACGCGACCGAGCGGGCCCCCGGGGCGACCTTCGAGGGTCGCGATGATCTCGTCGTCGCGCCACTTCTCCAGCTCGTAGCGGCCGTCGTCCCAGATGGTCACGCTTCCGCCGCCGTATTCGCCCGCGGGGATCGCGCCCTCGAACGACGCGTAGTCCATGGGGTGGTCCTCCGTCTGGATCGCGAGGTTGTTGCGTTTGTACGAGGGCGGCACGCCGCGCGGCACCGCCCAGCTGACCAGCACGCCGTCCCGCTCGAGGCGGAAGTCCCAGTGCAGCGCCGTTGCATGGTGCTCCTGGATCACGAAAACGGGCAGCTCGCCGGCCGCCGTCGCGGCAGCAGCCGGGTCGGAGGGCACCGGCTCCGGGGTCTTGCCCGCGGTGCGCTTGGCGATGTACGTGCTGAGCGGCCCCTCGTGGGCGCTCCGGCCACCGGCGTGATAACCGAGCTCGGACAGCGGGTCGCCGATCCGCTCGACGCGGTCGAGCACATCCTCGAACGACAGCTGCGCGAGATCGGGATCATCCAGCTCCTCCCACGTGCGGGGAGCCGCGACGTTGGGGTGCGCGCGCCCCCGCAGCGAGTACGGCGCGATCGTCGTCTTGGATCCGTTGTTCTGGCTCCAGTCGATCAGCACGCGGCCACCGCGGATCGCCTTCTTCATGCTGCTGACGACGAGATCGGGATGATCGGCCTCGATCGCCTTCGCGAGTTCGTGTGCGATCGTCGACGCCGCTTCGCTGCTCTGCCCGGGCGGCAGGGCCGAGTACAGCTGGATGCCCTTGCTGCCGCTGGTGACCGGGAACGGCTCCAGACCCATGGGGGCCAGGATCTCCCGCGCCCACCGAGCCACCTGCGCGCACTCGGCCAGCCCCACACCGGGTCCGGGGTCGAGATCCAGCACGAGGCGATCGGCATCCCCCCGCTCGCCGTCGGGAGCGAACCGCCACTGCGGGACGTGCAGCTCGAGGCTCGCGACCTGGGCGAGGTACACCAGGGTGGGCACGTCTCCGACGAGCGGATAGTCCTTGGGCCCGCCGGAGTGGGGGATGGGCAGCCGCCGCACCCACTCGGGCGCGCCGCGCTCGAGGTCCTTCGCGAAGAACGACTGCTCCGGGTGCTCCTCGGTGCCGACGCCGTCCGGCCAGCGTTTGCGGGTCACCGGGCGACCGATGACGTGCGGGATCATCGTCGGGCCGATGCGGGTGTAATAGTCGATCACCTCGCCCTTCGTCGTCCCCGTCTCGGGATAGAGGACTTTGTCGAGGTTGGTGATGCGCAGACGTCGGCCGCCGATGTTCACCAGCTGGTCGTTCGTGCCACGCACGTTCGGCCGGCTCTTGGCCGCGGCATCCCCCATGCCTTCATCCTGCCGTCATCGCGGGCGTGCGCGCAGGATTCGCAGGCGCGCGAGCCGATATGCGACACCGACGAGCACGACTCCGGTCCCGATGATCACCGCCGCAATCGGCAGGGTGATGACCAGAACCGTGCAGCCGAGCATGCCCACCAGCTGAAGGGCGCGGGGGTATCGGCGCGCCCCCGGCCGTTGCCGGAATGCCGCCGCGTTGGCGATGAAGTAGTAGATCAGCACGCCGAACGACGAGAATCCGATCGCTCCGCGCAGGTCCGCCACCGCCACGATCGCGATCACCACGGCTCCGATCGCGAGCTCGGCGCGATGCGGCACGCGATACCTCGGGTGGACGGCGGCCAGGAATCGCGGCAGGTCGTCCTCACGCGCCATGGCGAGCGTCGTGCGGCCGACTCCGGCGATCAGCGCGAGGAGCGCACCGAGGGATGCCGCGGCTGCACCCCCGCGCACCACGGGCTGGGTCCAGCCCCACCCCGACGCAGCGGCCGCATCGGCCAGCGGCGCGGTCGAGTCCGCGGTGCCGCCCGGGCCGAGAACGGCCAGCACCGTGACCGCGACGATCGCGTACACGATGACTGCGACGATCAGCGCGAGCACGATCGCGCGGGGAATCGTCCGGGCGGGATCTCGCACCTCCTCGCCCATCGTCGCGATCCGCGCGTATCCGGCGAACGCGAAGAACAGCAGGCCAGCCGACTGCAGGATGCCGTAGCCGCCGCCCGTGGACGCCGCGGCGCCGCCGACCCCATCCGGCGATGCCCCGGCGGCGACCCCCGCGGCCACGACCACCGCGAGCGAGAGCAGCACGACCACGACGATCACGCGGGTCAGCTGGGCGGTGCGAGTGACGCCGAAGTAGTTCACCGCGACGAGACCGACGACCGCGGCGATGGCGACCGGCCGCTCCCAGCCCGCCGGAGCAGCGTAGGCGGCGAAAGTGAGTGCCATCGCGGCGCAGCTGGCGAGCTTGCCGATCACGAAGCACCAGCCGGCGAGGAACCCCCACCACGGGCCGAGCTCGGCGCGGCCGTACGCGTACGTTCCCCCGGAGGTCGGGTAGGCGGCCGCGAGCTGTGCGGACGCGGTGGCATTGCAGAACGCGACGCCCGCCGCGATCGCCAGGCCGACCAGAAGCCCTGCCCCCGCCGCCGCGGCGGCCGGGGCGAACACCGAGAACACACCGGCGCCGATCATCGAGCCGAGACCGATGAAGACCGCGTCGCCTAACCCGAGGCGCCGGACCAGGGCAGGGGGAGGCGGCACGAGCCGACTTTACGGCCGCGCGGCTCTGGTTGCGAGTGCCCGCTCACACCCGCGGGTGAAGCGCAAGTGGCGGGCCCCGACTAGCCGCGACGGGTGTGGCAGGTGTGTACTGGTGCGATGAGAGCGATCTGGAAGGGCGCGCTGACGTTCGGACTCGTGAATGTCCCGGTCAAGGTGTACTCCGCGACCGAAGACCACGACGTGTCGTTGCATCAGGTGCACAACAAGGATGGGGGGCGCATCCGCTACCAGCGGATCTGCGAGATCGACGGCGAGGTGGTGCCGTACTCCGACATCGACAAGGCCTACGACGACGGCGAGCGCACGGTCGTCCTCACCAAGGAGGACCTCGATTCGCTCCCCGCCGAGCGCAGTCGTGAGATCGACGTGGTCGAGTTCGTGCCGACCGAGCAGGTCGATCTGCTGACCTTGGATCGCGCGTACTACCTCGAGCCGGACTCGACCTCGCCGAAGGCGTACGTCCTGCTGCGCAAGACCCTCGAGCAGACCGACCGCACGGCGATCGTGCGGTTCTCGCTGCGACAGAAGACGCGCCTCGCGGCACTGCGGGTGCGCGGGGACGTGCTCGTCCTGCAGACGCTGCTGTGGGCCGACGAGGTGCGCGAGGCGGCGTTCCCGGCGTTGGATGAGCCGGTGCGAATCTCGGCGAAAGAACTGGAGATGTCGGCATCCCTCGTGGAGAGCTTCGCGGCGGACTTCGATCCGTCCGAGTTCTCGGACGAATACCAGGACGAGTTGCGGACGCTGATCGAGGCGAAGCTCGAAAAGGGCGATGCGCTCGACACGTCCGAGACCTTCGGCGAGCAGGAGGAGGAGGCAAAGGGAGGCGAGGTCATCGACCTCATGGAGGCGTTGCGCGCGAGCGTCGAGCGCAGCCGCGCGGCACGGTCCGGCGGGGGAAAGGATGCCGGCGCCAAGAGCCCAGCGAAGACGTCGGCCGGTGGCGGCGAGAAGTCGACGGCGAAGACCCCGGCGAAGAAGACGACGGCCAAGGGTGCATCGGCGAAAGGCACACCGGCGAAGAGCGCGCCGGCGAAGAAGGCTCCGGCCAAGAAGGCCGCCAAGGCGTCCTGAGACCCGGTCCGGATGCCGCGGTCGCGGCATCCGATCGTCAGACCTTGGGGGCGCCGGGCGTGCCGTCCTCGGGCTGCTCGGGGCCGCGCTCGAACACCTCGGGGTCGAGCACGAGCTCGCGGGCCTCTTCGGGGTCGGTGACGATGTCGACTCCGGCTGCGGCGAGCTTCTTCGCCTTGCGCCGCTCGCTGAAGTAGTGCCACACGGTCACCAGCGCCGTGCCACCCACGGCGATGAGAAGAATGATGTCGATGTATTCGGTGACCAGGTCCGCGACCCACGGGATGAATCCGATGAGGTACCCGAGCATCGTGAGACCGAAGCCCCACAGCATGGCGCCGATGAAGTTGTAGAGCGTGTACCGGCGCCACGGCATGTGGCCGACACCGGCCGCGACCGGGGCGAAGGTGCGAACGATGGGAACGAAGCGCGCGAGGATGATCGTCAGTCCGCCGAAGCGCTCGAAGAACGCGTTCGTCCGCTCGACGTTCTTGACGCTGAAGAGGCCGGACTCCTTGCGTTCGAAGACGGCCGGACCGCCCTTGTGGCCGATCAGGTAGCCCACCTCACCGCCGACGAACGCGGCCAGCGCGATCAGCAGCGAGACGACCCAGATGTTGATGCCGAAGATGTTGCTCGTGTTGGTGAGCAGACCCGCGATGACCAGGAGCGTGTCGCCGGGCAGCAGGAAGCCGATGAGCAGACCGGTCTCGGCGAAGACGATGAAGCACACCACCAGCAGTGCCCAGGGGCCGGCCGCGGCGATGATCGTCTCGGGGTCGAGCCAGGGGATGAGGGCGGTGGGGTGCAAGAGGGGTCCCGTCGGTCGTTCGGTCGGCGGTCAGGATGCGCAGCCCACGAAGGTGGATCGCGTGCGAATACGCGTGCGGAAGGTGGGACTTGAACCCACATGCCCGAAGGCACAGGAACCTAAATCCTGCGTGTCTGCCAATTTCACCACTCCCGCGGGTGCGATCAGTCTATCGGCGCGGCTGGGGGGTCGCTGGGGGGCTGCCACCCCAGCGCCGGCTGGCCAGCACGAGCCCTTTCGAGCCCGCTCGGCTGTCGCAGAATGCGGACCCGCCCGGCGTGTTGTGACAGCGGAGCGAGGGCAGTGCGGGGTCAGCGGGCCCGGTGGACGAAGAAGTACGCGGTGGGGCCGATCCAGTTGATGAGGATCACCGGTATCCATATCGGCTTGGGCCCTCGCACCTGGTCGTCGGGCCGATGGGCCAGATCCCAGAACGCGAGAAAGGCGTACGCCGCCTGGATCACCCCCAGGATGCCGAGTGCAACCCGCCGGCCGGGCTCGATCTCCTTCTTGCTGAGCGTGGTCATGGTGCCCCTTTCGCTGATTTCCCCATCCTGCCCTTCTGCGCGCAACTCCGCATCTGTGGATAACTTCCCCGGCCGGCAGCGGGTGCTTGCGAGGATGCTCGGGTGACTCTCGCGTACGCTCCCGCCGGCACCGCCGCTGCGGTTGTGGCCGAGCGCGTGCGCGACCGGCTGCGGGCCGAACTGACCGACCCCGCTCGGGACCCCGAGTCGGCCGCACGCATCGCCCGCGCCGAGGTGCGTCGCCACAACGATTTCGCCCTCGCCCGCGGACTCGCCCCGGTCGATGACGAGGCCTCGTGCGTCCGCGAGGTGCTCGCCGCGGTGGCCGGATACGGACCCCTCCAGCCCTACCTCGATGACCCGAACGTCGAGGAGCTGTGGATCAACGCCCCGGATCGCATCTTCATCGCCCGAGGGGGCGTCGCCGAACGCGTGCCGCTGGCGTTGACGGATGCCGCGGTGCGAGATCTCGTCGAACGGATGCTGCATGCCACCGGCCGCCGAGTAGACCTGAGTCAGCCGTTCGTCGATGCTTCGCTTCCGGACGGCAGTCGGCTGCACGTCGTGATCCCCGATATCACGCGCCGACACTGGTCGGTGAACGTCCGCAAGTTCCTGCCCGCCTATCGGGACCTCGAGCGGCTGGTCGAAGTCGGCTCCATCGCGCCCGCCGCCGCGCGGGTGCTGCGGCGGGCGATGGAGACCGGACGCAGCATCCTGATCTCTGGAGCCACGCACGCCGGCAAGACCACGCTGCTGAGCGCGTTGATCGCCGCATGCCCGCCGCAGCATCGGATCGTGACGGTCGAGGAGACGTTCGAGTTGGCCGTCGACGCCGCTGACCTGGTCGCTCTGCAGGGCCGGCAGCCGAGTCTGGAGGGTACCGGGGAGGTGAGCCTGCGCCGTCTGGTCAAGGAGGCGCTGCGCATGCGCCCCGATCGGCTCGTCGTCGGCGAGGTGCGCGATGCCGAAGCGCTCGATCTTCTGCTGGCGCTGAACACCGGGGTCCCCGGTGCTGCGACCATTCATGCGAACTCGGCACGTGAGGCCCTCGCCAAGCTCGCCGCACTGCCGCTGCTGGCCGGGCGCAACATCGACTCCGGATTCGTGCTGCCCGCGGTCGCGGCATCCGTCGATCTGGTCGCCCACTGCGAGCGAGACGCTTCCGGCCGACGCCGGGTCGTGGAAATCGTCGAGCCGACCGGTGTCGTGGGCGGGGCGGTCGAGGCGGCCACGGTGTACCGTGCGGAGCCGTCGTGACGTTCGTCTGGGGCGCCGTCCTCGCCGCCGGCATCCTGCTCCTCGTCTCGCCGTGGGTCTGGCCGTCCCGTGCGCTCGCGCCCAGGGTCCCGGCATCCGGCCACCTCGCGCGCCTGCTCGAGTCGGCAGGTCTCGTGCGGGTCCCGCCCGCCGGAGCGATCGCGGCATCCGCCGGCTGCGCGGCCCTGCTCGCCGCGGCCGCGTGGCTGTTCACGCAGGTCGGAGCTTTCGTCCTGGTCGCGGCTGTCGTGGGCGGCCTGGCGCCGTTCGCGTGGCTGCGCGCGCGCCGGTCGCGCCTGATGCGTTCGCGTCGCGCTCTCTGGCCGGACGTCTGCGATCTGCTCATCGCGTCCATGCGCGCCGGGATGTCCCTTCCGGATGCTGTCGCCAGCCTCGCCGAGTCCGCTCCCGCCCCGCTTCGACCGCCGTTCGCGGGCTTCGCCCGCGACGTCGCGGCATCCGGGCATTTCGACTCGAGCGCCCAGCGGCTCAAGCACGCGCTCGCGGATCCGGTCGGCGATCGGATCGTCGAGACACTCCGGATGGCACGTCAGGTCGGCGGCACCGAACTGACCCCGGTGCTGCGCGCCCTCGCCGCCTCGGTCCGCGCGGATGCCGCGCTGCGTGCCGAGGTCGAGTCGCGGCAGTCGTGGATCCGCGGCGCGGCCGTGCTCGGCGTCGCGGCGCCGTGGGTGATCCTCGCGCTCCTTGCGATGCGACCCGAGGGTGCGCGGGCGTACAGCAGTCCGGAGGGCGTCGCCCTCATCCTGGCCGGGGCGGCGGTGTCGTTCGTGGCGTACCGCGTGATGCTGCGCATCGGCCGTCTGCCCGAGCCGCGGCGGTGGTTCGGGTGAGCCCGTGGGGCGGCACCGATATCGCGTTCGCGGTCGTGCTCGGCGGCGCCTTCGGCCTCGGCGTCTGCTTGCTCTTCTCGCTCGCACCGCGGTGGGGCGCGCCTTCGCTGGCCCGGCGGATCGCGCCGTACATCCGCGACGTGACCGACCCGCGCGGCCTGACACCGAGTTTCGACCCGCGCGGCGCCGCGCTCGGCGAGCTGTGGCAAGGGCTGCGGAGCCGTGTGGCGCGCATCGCGGGCGGGTCCGCCTCGGTCGACCGGCGTCTTCACCAGGCGGGGTGGACGATGGATGCGACGGCCTTCCGCGGCCGACAGCTCGCGTGGTCCATCGCCGGCGTCGCTATCGGCGGGGGAGGCGTGGTCGTCCTCATCCTCCTGGGTCGTGCGTCCGGCACCGTCGCTCTCCTGCCGCCCGTGGTCGGCGTGACGGCCGCCTTCCTCTACGACGCGCGGCTCACGCGGGCGGCGCGAGTTCGCGTCGGGCGCATCCAGGAGGAGCTGCCGACGGTGCTGGAGTTCCTGGCACTGTGCCTTTCCGCGGGCGAGGGCATCCTCGATTCTCTCCGCCGGGTGAGCGTCGCGGGCGTGGGCGAGCTGGCCGCGGAACTGCGCGGCGTCGTGCTCGCCGTCGGCACCGGATCGCCGCTCTCCGAAGCGCTGAGCAGGCTCGCGGCGCGACTCGAGATCCCCGCGCTCGCGCGCAGCATCGACCAGCTCGTCGCAGCGATCGATCGTGGCGCCCCCCTCGCGCACGTCCTGCACTCCCAAGCGCTCGATGCGCGTGAGGACGCCAAACGCGGACTCATCGAGCGTGCAGGGCGCAAAGAGATCTACATGCTCATCCCGCGCAGTATTGGATAGGCATACTGCGAGAGGTGGCCCCCGGCGGCAGATCTAAGGACGAGTTGCCCGCGCCGGCTAGGCAGGAGGGTGCTGTCGCTTGCGCCTGATAGCTTCCGCCTTCAGGTCCCTCGCGATGCGCTCGTGAACCTTTCGTGACGCCGTCTTCGAGTCACCAGCTGCCGGGAACACGATTGAGGCGTGGGAGTCAGGCAGGTCGCCTGTGCCGCCGTCCTTCAGGACTTCGATCTCCTCATGACACTCCAGGATGGCACCGACACCGAGACCCCACGTCCCCTCGGGCGCGTGTCCGACCCGCTTCTTATAACTGGCAAACGCATCTGCCGCACTGATTCCGTAGTCCGTCGATAAGTGATCCTCGTCCTTCGGCGTGGGCCTGAAGGCGACCGACTTGGGCGTCTCGTCTTCATTCGTCCATTGAGGAATGACATTCCGTAGAAGCACGTCGTCGGGCGCGGTCAGGCGCGGGATACCGAGCGGAAGAACCTCATCACTCACTTAGCACCCCCTGGAAGAAATCGATGAGCGCGCGATCGTCATAGCTATCGAGCTGGCGATCGGCGTCGCTGACCGAATCGGCTCCAAGCCTGCACAGGTAAAGGCCACCGTCGGCCTCGATCTCGACCACGAAGTCGATTCCGTCGCGGGTCCACTCGAGGCGGACTCCGCCATCCGGCAAGGGTGCGGGAGAGATTCCGGCTGGCACGCTTTGCAGCCTTTGGAGTGCCTTGTATGCGAAGTCAATGGCTTCGGGCAGGATAGCGACGCTCTCTGCACCCATCCACCCGTCCTGCAGAGCACGCAGACGATCGACGCTGTCAAGCAGGTTTTCCAGTCCAGCGGGACGCACCTGATCAACGGAAAGGAACCGCTGAATCTCGCCGTCGTCACTTACGAGAGCCGAACCGATAACGCTCACGAGCGGGCCCTCGCCCGACTCATCCACAAGCCAAATACTCGGAATGCTGACGTCCGAAACCCCATAGAAACCGGGAACACGGTAGTCCTCGGCGGTTCGCAAATGGAAGATAGAACGCTCCGGATCCAACTCCACTATGCGCCCGGAAATTTCTTGACGGACGGCCCGCGAGTTGTCTGCGATGAGGTCGAGAAACCTTGACCGCACACTCTCCGTGTAGGTCGCGGTGTTCCCGTTTAGGTCGCCGACGCGAAGTGTGTCGGCGCGGGAGAGGGAGCGACCGAACGCTCGAAAGCGAGGAAGGGACTTCCTCGGGAACCGGGCTGGGAGTTCGTACGCCTTCGACACGTTGCGAATCGCTTCGGTTACGAGGTCGCGGCTCTCCTCCAGCAAGTCGGAGATGGGCCGGCCATCGTCGCCTGCGAGCTCGTCATCAGCGGTGGCACGTGTCAGGAGAAGGTCAGCACTTCCCTCCTTCACCTCGAGCAAACGAAGGTCCAGCTTCTTGTCGAGGTTCCTAAGCGACCGTTCTCGGTCCGGGTGGTCCCTCAAGTACAACTGGCGGGCGACGTCAACCACAATCTCTCGATAGACGACCAGTTCTTCCAGCGCCTCAACTGGCACGCCCCTCGCGCCGAATCGCGGGCCGTCAAGCACAAAAGTGCCGAACCGCTCCGTCCCTGCGCTCATGGTCGAAATGTAACACAGGGCACCCTTGCGCCTTCGGCTGGCGCCCCGGCGCGCGGACGGAGGATTGCCGCCGCGCGGCAGCCATGAGCGGTTGCGCGACGCAGGCCAGCAAGATCGGGCGACGAAGACGGCCGTCCGCTCCCATTTGGAAAGCGGACGGCCGTGTCTTTACGGTTCAGGCTAGGCGCTGAGGCTCACCTTGACGAAGTCGAAGGGCTTCTTGACGCGGAAGCCGTAGCGGCCTTCGAACATGAGCAGGAATGTGTTGTCGTCGGTGCGCTTCTTGCCGTCGAAGACCAGCTCGTCATCCCCGAGGGGGAGCAGCTCGGACTGGTTCCAGTCGGCGGCGATAGCCTCACCGGTGGGAAGGCCCAGGGAGGTCACGATCGGTGCGGCGAGGAAGTCCTCGATCTCGGCGCGGGACTTGAACAGGAACGCGCCTGTGCTGCCGTTCTCGCGCAGCATCTCCAGCGCCTGCAGGTCGAACGGATTGAAGGCCCACCCGGTGAGCTTCCGGTCCTGCGCGAGCAGCTTGTACTTTGCCGTCGACAGGGTGGTGAGCAGGTCGGTGGTGAACGCCTGCGACTGGATGCCGGAGGTCTCCAGGATGCCGGTGAACCGGTCCTCCTCGCCGTCTCCGGAGAGCACGTCGGCCTCGATCGCGGCCAGCGTGTCCTCGCGCAGCTGCACGCTGACGATGTCCACGAGGTCGCGGAAGTCGTCCAGGTAGCGCCAGGGCAGGTGCTCGGTCTTGTTCGCGTACACGCGGTAGGTGTCATCCACCTGTCCGAAGGTGTACTGCGAGGTCGGCTTCGCGCCGCCGTCAGGGACGGCCCCGGCGTTGTTGGTGCGCACGTTCTGGCGGATGAACGAGAACCCGTTGCCGGTGCGACCGATCGACGGGCGACCGATGAAGCCGAGCTCGTCGTTCTGGTCGGGGCGGCTGATCGAGCCGTTGCTCTGGCGCGGGTCCAGGACCGGGATCAGGTCGAGCAGCGTGCGCGGTCGGGTGTCGATCAGCACCGGCGACAGGATCGCCGGAACGGACACGGACCCGGAAGTGAGGGACTTCACCCCGCCCGCGCTCCGGGCGAGGAGGGAGAGGCCGTCGACGGCCTTCTGTGCCCAGCGGTTGCCGGTGTTGGACTCGACCGGGTTGCCGTCCATGTCGTAGGCGTCGTACTTCTGCCCGCCGATGCGTTCCAGCAGCTCGGCGGACTTCTCCGCGCGCTCGATCTTGGCCTTCAGTTCGACGGCTTCTGCGGCCTTCGCTTCGAGGGTGGACATTTCCGGGTCCGTCAGGTCGCGGTGCGCCTCCTTCGCGCCGTCCACGATGCCCTGCATCGACGTCTGCAGGGACTTGAGCTGTTCCTTGAGGTTCACTGGGCTACTCCTAGTGGTGTGTGGCCGTGGGCGCTGTGCGAAGCGCCTGCCGGGCCGGTGAATGTGAGCACGGCACCACAGAGGCGGGCAGGTCGGCTTACCCTCGCGGGTCTCGCCGGATGACCGCTGGTGACGTTGCGCTCGGACGGGTCGGGCTGACGCTGCAGGCGCTGACGGGGGAGGTTTCGAAGCACCTCGCCGCTGCGCCCGGCTTGACCGCCGGTCTTCACTCGCCCCGTCCCATGTCGACCGCTCGAACTTGGCCCGAAGGCTCCTCGTTCTTCACCCGACACGTCCCGAAGGCGTGCCCAGACATTAACACGACGCGCCGACACAGGGGGAGTCGACCCAACACTGCGCAGTTGCGGGTGAGACGGGCCACTGCACTGCGCTGTCCTCCTGGTTCGTTGGTGCGCGCGGAACGGCCCCGTCTCCGTGTGGAGGCGGGGCCGTTCGGCGCGCGTGGTCTAGGCGGTGGCGGTCACCACTGCTCGGGCATCTGGACGTCCGGTTCATGCTGGTACACGACGCCCTCCTGGTCGCCCACGGTGAGGACCGTGTGCGGGTTGAGGTTCAGGGTGTCGCCCGCGTACAGGTCCATGATCCAGCCGGTGCCCTCCGGGAACGGGTCGGGCCACACGTAGCCCTCGACCGTCTGGGGCTCCACGTACACGTCCGTGCGACGGACGCTGTTGAGCAGGCTGAGGTAGCCGGGAGCCGCGCAGAACCGCGCCTCGATGCCGGTCTGCGTGTCGCCGTCCGCGACGACGTATGCGGCCGGGTCACCGCTACCGTCGAGGACCGTCTGCCCAGTCGCGCCGGGCTGCGCGCCGTGGTCGTGCAGCACAACCCCGTCCATGAGGCTGACGCCCACAGACAGGCCGTCGTAGGCGAGCGGGAAGGTGCACTGCTCGGTCGACTGCGTCCCGGCGGGCTCGGGTGCCGGTGTCGCCGTCGGCTCGACCGGCGTCGGTGTCGGCGTCGGTGTGGACACGGCCTCGCGGGTCGCCTCCGTGGTCGGTGACTCGGCGCTCGCGATCATCGGCACGGCGGCGAGCGCGATCAGGCCGGCGACGGTCAGACCGGATACGCCGAGGGCGATCTTGGCTGCACGGTTCATGCTTTCGACCGTAGCGTCACGCCGCGGAGGGCCGCATCTCCGCCCACAAGCCGACAGTCAGGCGTTGAATGGCGGCCTCCGATGGAGCGGATTCCGGCGCGGCGGTAGGCCAGGAGGTCGACAGCGGCCGCCACATCGCCTTCCGCAAGCAATTTCTCCAACCGGGTCAGCTGCCACCTGCTGCGCTTTGACCGCCGTGTGAGGCGGTCTGCCTCAGCCTCGGCAAGAGCTGCGCGCTCCTCCGCATCGAGCGCGCGTGCCTCTGCGTCAGCCGCACGCCGGTTTGCTTCGCCCATTCGCTCACGCAGCCCACCAGCGAACCGCCTCCACGCGACGGCGTCATCGTCCCAACTCGGCTGCTCCACCGTCCACCTCCTCCACGCTGGCGGCGAGCATCGCCATGTTCAGCGCATCTCGCCAGTCCTCGCCGTGCAGCTCCTCCAGTGCCGCGGCTGCGGTGTCCGCGAGGGCGAGGATCAGCGCCACGTTCCCGCAGGGGGCGAACCCGCGCAGCGCGTCGAGCACCTGTCCCATGTCCTGATCGGCGGCGGCGTAGATCAGCCGCCCTGCGACCTGCTTCACGTCAGCCACGGGCCACCGCCTCGCGCGCGTGCGCGCGTGATGGGGTACCCCCTCCGGGGAGGGAGGATTCACTGCGAGGCGGGTGGCGCTGCGCGGGGGTTGTGGAAGCGTGAACCCCCTTACCCCTGGGGCTTGCTGCGCCAAGTTCCCTGTCGTGGCGGTCGAGCTGGTCGGCGTAGTCATGGAGCAGGTCGCACAATGCACGGAGGTCGCCGCGAGCGATCCGTTCGAGCGGGGCATGGTATCGGCCGCGGTTACGGCCGCGACGGCGTCTGCGTTCGACGTTCAGGTAGACCGCGCCGTGGGCGTGATCGTAGGTGAGGCGGAGGTCGCGCTGAAGGTTCATGGTGTCTCCTATCGGGTCGGACGGGTGGTTGCGGATGCTGGTTTGGCGGGCTGCGGGGCGGGCACATCGCCCACCTCGCCCCCCCTTAAGGGGTGGGGCGAGGGGCGAGGTCGTGGTGACGTCGCCCGGGGCGAGGTTGGGCGAGGTGGGGCGAGGTGGGCGAGGTCGCCCTAGTCCATGTGATTCGGGGGTTCCTCGACGTTCGACCTCGCCCCGGCCGTGACCGGCCAGTCGAGGTCGCCGTTGATGACCTCGCCCCGCGTTCGGGGCGAGGTGGTGAAGGGTCGGGACAGCGTGTGCACCAGCGCCCCACGAGCGCCATGCGAGCGGGTCACGTTCCCTTCATCCACGAGGAGCGTCAACGCACGACGCACGACTTCCCGCCGCCCAGTCACCGACTGTTCGATGCGGGCGCTTGACAGCGCTCCTTCTCGTTCCAGCAGGCTGCTGATTCGCTCCATGAGCATCGTGGGACGGAATCCACCGTGATCGGCACGCTCGGTTGGCTCCGGGGCAGCAAGCGTGATGCGGAGGCGGTCGCCCGGCGTGACGTGCAGGGTAGCGACCTGCTGTCCCACGATGTACCGCCCGTGCCGGTCTTTCGCGCAGACGAGTTTCGCGGCACCAGGGCGGTCCCGCCCGAACGGCGACAGCGTCTCGATGTAGTACTGAGCACCGTTTACCGCGGCCCGCTTCCGCTGTGACCCGATCGGCCACAGCTCTCCGCCCGCGGCCTTCGCCGAGTGGTCCAGCAGCAGAACGCTGGGGCCGTGATCCGCGATCCGGCGAGGCACCTCCCGGAACCAGCGGGCGACCTCGTCATCTGCGTTCGGTTTCGCGCCTGCAAGCGCCAGGCCCTCGCCGGTGGAGTCGATGACGACCAATCGGACCTCCTCGTCCTGCAAGCCCGTCAGAAGCAGGCCTGCCCCGTCTGAGAAAGGTGTCTCAGGCTGGGAGTACCGGAAGTGTCGGACGATCTGGTCTGCGGTCACCTGCAGATCCATGAGCCGTGCGACGATGCTGCGCGGGTCGCCTTCGTGGTCGATGTACGCGACCGCGTGCCCTGCCCGCATCTCCTGCGCGCAAGCGTGCAGTGCAAGCCACGTCTTGCCGGACCCGGATTCGCCGTGCAGCCCATTGACCATGCCGGGGTAGAGCAGTCCGGCCCCGTCCTCGCGGGTGAGCAGTGCGGGCTCCGGGCGACCGTCGATCCCGGCCGCTACCTCGTCCGTGATTCCGGACAGGTCGATCGGTTCCCAGGTCATGCGCGGCCCTCCGCTGCTGCAGAGCGCCAGCGGATGAGAGTCTGAGCGTCGGAGGCGACGATCTGCACCCTCACGCCGTGAGGGATGCGCGGGTCGTAGAGCGGTGTCTCGGGTCCGACGATCAGCTGGAGTGTGACGTCGGGCGGCATACCGACGCAGGCGCGATAGATGCGTCGGCCGACCTCGCCCAGCTCGAAGCTGTCACCGCGCTGCGGGCGGGACACATCTACGCGGATGCACCCGGGGATGTCTACGGGCTGGAATACGCTCGTGGAGGACCGCCGCCCAGCAGTCCCGTGCGCCGCTCCTCTGGGGCGGCGTTCGGCATTCACGAGGCACCTCCGCGAAGGAGCGTCCGCAGCTTCGCCTTCTGCTCGGGCGTGAGCGGCGGCGGCGGGTTCTCGACCATGCGGCGAGCGACGTGCTCGGCGATCGTCTCGCGGCTGATGGCGCTCACTCGTCCACTCCTGCGACAATGCGCTCGTCAATGGACTCGGAACGCTTGATCGTGCGCGGTGCGGCGGGCCCGAGCGGCTGCCGCTTGACGCTCGCGAGGTCGACGCGGATCAGGCGCGGGCCTACGCGCTCGGCGTAGACGTCGCCACGGTCGATCATGCGGCGCACGGTGGCGGGGTTGACTTCGAGATGGCGCGCGGCCTCTGCCACCGATCCCCACTGGGGCTCTGCGGATGCTTCCATGCGTTGGCTCCTTAACGCAAAAGGGGCGCAGCTGTGAGCTGCGCCCCTGGTTGGGCAGAGTCCCCCCGTGGTGACAGGGAGACTCCGGAAGGTGGGTGTCGCCCCGTCACGGGGCTTGGTTCATGTTCAGTTGTGGGCAAGCAAAAAGCCCCGGTCCGTGGACCAGGGCTTCTACTTGGGTATAACTATCACTACTTTACGACACTTAGTGTGTCACATTTCTCACATTATTCGCAACTCCGTACGAACAGTCAGGGCCCGTCGCGGCGGGTTCAGATCGCCGCCATGCTGTTCAGGCAGTCAGCCAGTCCACTCGGATCAAGTCGGGATCGAAGCTGCGACCCGGTCCGGTCGGCAAGATCGTCACCCGCATGAGCGTCGAGATGATCAGGCGACGACGGTGGATGTCAAAGTCTGCCCACGCCGCCCGCGCCCCTGACCCGACCGCACCGCTTGGGAGCACCGTCGGGAGGGCAGCTGTGAGCCGTGTTTCGAGCTTCTCGCGTTCGGCGCGACCCGCGGCAGTAATCCTTGCGAGCTGGTTGCCGTCGATGCTGCCCGCGGCGAACAGGTCGGCAGCGGACGCGAGACGCGCCGTGACCGCATCTACTGCTTCGCGGGCCTGCCGGACCGCCTCGGGGTCGCCGGTGGTGAGCAGGTCCGCGGTATCGTCGCGCTCCAGTCGCTGCAGCAGCCACTCCGTTACCAGCTCATCGACGGGGGCCTGCAGGCGGCGCACCTTGTGGCAGGTGCCGCAAGCGTACGCGGCCTTTACGGGCTTGGACTTCTGCCCGGGTTTCGGCGTCCACGGGGCAAGGCGGACCATTCGCCCGCCGAGCGTCGCGCCGCACCGTCCGCACCAGGCGATTCCGGACAGGAGGTGCTTGGGAGGGTGGCCGACGCGACTGCTGGCTGAGCGGGTGGGGTCGTCGAACAGGGCGGTCAGCCGGTCGTAGGTGCTGCGGTCGAGGATCGCCGGGTGCAGCTCGAAGTCAAACTCTCCGACGACGTGCCCGCGGTGGACGCGCAGCCCCGCAAGTGAAGGGCGGCGGATGAGCTGTCGAAGCGTGACGCCCTGCCAGGGTGCCCCCGCGGGGGAGGGGATAGCGCGCGCGTTGAAGTCCGCGGCAATCGCACGCAGGGACTCGGCGTCGAGGACTCGGCGGGCTGCTTCGCGGATCACCGCCCCCTCGGGTTCGTGGATGACGTCCCGACCGTCGACGCGCCGGTAGCCGTAGCCGGGGCGGGCGGTGGGTGTGCCGCGGGATGCCCGCTGGTCGGACGCGGACCGTTGCCGCTCCACCTTGTGCTCGACCTCGGCAGCGGAGGCAGCGGCGAGAATGCGCGCGACCATGCGGCCGGATGACGTGTTGAGGTCGATCTCTGATGCTGTGACGGTGAGGAACCGCAGCGGGCGAGTGTCGGCCAGCTCGATGAGGGGCTCCAGGTCGCGGGGGAGCCGGTACAGGCGGTCTGTGTGCCAGATGACGACAGTGTCGATGAGGTCGGAGCGGATCAGTTCCAGGACGCGCTCGAAGCTGGGGCGGCGCTTGCCGCTGGTCGCGCTCAGGTCGTTGTCGATCAGTTCCTCGACAACGGTGACGCCGCGCGATTCAGCGAGTGTTCGGCACTCCTCGGTCTGGCGTTCGACACCCGCCGCCTTGCCGGTCGGGTCGTCGCTGATCCGCGCGTAAATGACGCCGTGCATGAGGCGGTCGTCCGTCCCCAGAGCGTGGCGGCCGTGGTGAGGGACTCCGGCGGGGGGTGTTGTGCTCATGAATAAAGATTACTATCCAATGCTGGTCCCGCTCGTCTTCCTCATCCTTCCCCTGAGCGTGCTGTTCGCAGTTTTTCCGGGGATCTTCATGCTTCGACTCGGAATCGGCTGACGCCGGAAGGAGAACACCATGCTTCGCACCGCTCTCGCACGCGCCGTGCATCGGCTGCGCGCTGTGACACAGGACGCGCACGACGACGAGACCGGGGATGTCCCCGGCTGGGTGCTCATCACGCTCATGACCGCCGGGCTGGTCGTCGTGATCTGGGCTCTCGCCGGTCCTGCGCTCGCCGACCTGTTCCAGCAGGCGATCGAGCGGGTATCGGGCCTCTAGCCCGTGCCTGCAGTCGGGGGCGGCGGCATCCGTCGCCGGTTCGCCGCCGCGGTGGCGGGCGAGCACGGGTCGAGCCCCGTCGAGTTCGTCCTCGTCGGCACGTTGCTGACGCTGCTCACGCTCGCGGTGATGCAGTTCGGGCTCGCCGTGTACGTCCGCAACGTCGTGCACGACGCCGCGGTCGAGGGCGCGTATCACGCGGCTCTGGCCGACACCTCGCTGGAGGAGGGCATCGAGCGGACCCGGCAGATCGTGAGCCGCACGGTCGGCAGCGACTACGCCGCAGACATCGCGGTGCGCGAGACCAGCGAACTCGGACAAGCGGCGGTGCGGATCAGCGTCCGGACGACGCTGCCCCTCGTCGGGCTGCTCGGCCTTCCCCGCATGATGGAGGTGAGCGCGCATGCACCGACGGAGTCCTTCGACTGACACCCGGGGCTTCGCGCCCAGCGGGACGTGCACGGGCGGTGCGGCCGTCGAGCCGTGCGACGACGACCGGGGGTCGGCGGCGCTGGAATTCATCATGATCGGGATGCTGCTCCTCGTGCCGCTCGTGTACCTGATCGTCTCGCTCGGCCTGATCCAAGGACAGTCCCTCGGCGCAGAGGCGGGTGCCCGCCACATCGCACGCGCCCTCTCGACCGCCGAGGACGCGGATGATGCGCGCGTGAGCGCGGACCGGATCCTGCGGTCCGTGGTCGACGAATACGCGCTGGATCCTGACTCGGTGCGCATTTCGATCGAGTGCCGGCCGGCCGGCGCGGCGTGCCCGCAAGCCGGCGCGACGCTGGTGGTGAGCCTCACCACCAGCGTCGCGCTGCCGCTGGTGCCACCCGTGCTCGGCTTGGATCGACTGGCGGCGATTCCGGTTCAGGCATCCGCCGTGCAGAAGGTGTCGCGTTTCTGGGAGGCGGAATGAGAGCGCGGCGGCAGTCCCCGACGGTGCGGATGCTGCGGACCCGGGTCGCCGATGATGAGGGAAGCATCCTGATCCTGACCCTCGGCTACGCCGTCCTGGCGATCGTGGTCGTCCTCATCTGCGTGGACGCGACGAGCCTGTACCTCGCACAGAAGCGGCTCGATGCGCTCGCCGATGCCGCAGCCCTCGCCGGCGCGGACGGCTTCACGTTCCTGGTCGAGGGAGACGAGCCGAAAGCGGAGTTGACGGCTGACGGTGTCCGCGAGCAGGCGGAGGCTGTCGTCGGCGAGTTGGGCGGCGACGTCG
The DNA here is from genome assembly GCF_039534975.1 of Microbacterium terregens. Classification (NCBI taxonomy): domain Bacteria; kingdom Bacillati; phylum Actinomycetota; class Actinomycetes; order Micrococcales; family Microbacteriaceae; genus Microbacterium; species Microbacterium terregens. The sequence continues at coordinate 2,403,206 of NZ_BAAAWH010000001.1, read as the reverse complement.
TGGTGGTGGACGCAGGGACTCCCGACGGCGTGTCGGCGCGGGTGACGGTCGCCGGAACCTGGCGGCCGCCGGTGATCACCCTGTTCGTGCCCGACGGCGTCGCGCTGGAGGCGACGGCGACCAGCCGAACGGCGTTGCGCTAGACCATCTCGCTCTGCGGCGTCGAGCGGACCCGCGGTGCGCGCGTGGCAGCCACGATCCCCAGAACCGGGATCGCCCAGATCACGATGGAGACGACCAGCTCGAACGCGGCGATGGCGAAGCCCGGAACGCCGATGCCTCGTCCGGTGGGTTCGAGCGAACCGGGCTGGACCAGCGACTCGGGCATCGGCGACAGCAGCGCCTGCAGCGCAGAGGTCGTCCAGTGCGTGGCGCCAGAGGTGTAGAGGATCCACGCGACCAACGACGCCGCCGCGATCGCCACGGCGCTGATGCCGCACACCACCGCTGACCGTTTGCGCCGTGTGACCCCGACGACGATGCACCCGACGCCGAGAGCGACGTACAGAGCGAGAAACACGAACAGCATGGCTTTCCCCTCCGCCGGATCGTCAACCCCCGAGTATAGGTGCCCGCACGGTCAGCAGGAGATGCCCGGACTGCGGGCGCTGACGCCGTGGTGTCACTGCCGCACCCGCGGCACGAACCGCGGAACCCACCGCACGAACGCGACCGCGCCGAGCAACGCCATGACACCCACCGCGCCGGTTGCGACCGACAGGGAAAAGACCGCCGTGATTCCCGACACGAGAAGCGGAGACAGCGCGCCGCCGGCGTCGGTCAGAGTCCGCCACGAGCCGAGGAAGGGTGCCGGGTCGGCTCTGGGCGCGACATCCGCCCCGAGTGTGAGGAGGATGCCGCTGGAGAGCCCGTTGCCCACGCCGAGGACCGCGGCGAACATCGCGAACCACATCGCCGAGGAGCCCAGGTCGTGCGTGACGGCGAGGGCGAGGAAGCCCAGCCCCATCAGCACCATGGCCGGCAGCGCGGCCCAGAGGCGTCCGAACCGGTCCATCACCTGACCGCTCGCGTAGAAGAGCGCGAAGTCGATCGCGCCCGAGATGCCGACGACCAGCGCGATCGTCTGGGCGTCCAGGCCGATCGAGAATCCCCACAGCGGCAGGACGACCTGCCGTGCCGAGCGGACGGCGGAGAGGGATGCCGCAGCCAGACCGAGCCGGGACAGTACGCGGCGGAACAGCCACATCGTGCGGAACACGCCGACGCGCTCGAACGTCGGGATCGCACCGGTGACCGCCTCACCGGTGTCTTCGGCGAGCGACGCGCCGGAGTCGAAGTTGGCGCGGGATGGCACCGGCACCTGCTTCTCAGGATCGGGGCCGAACAGGACCAGCAGCACCGTGGCGACCAGGCATCCGCCGAAGAACCAGATCGCCGCGTGCTCGTCGCCGAACAGGGCGAGCAGGCCGGCGGCGACGAAGGGTCCCAGGAACATGCCGAGCCGGAAGGTGCCGCCCAGCAGCGAGAGGGCTCGAGCGCGGAACGCGAGCGGCACGCGGGTCGTCATGAACGAGTGCCGCGCGAGCCCGAAGCCCGCCGCGCAGAAGCCGATGAGGAACACGGATGCCGCGAAGACGCCCAGGACGGGCGCGAAGACCATGCCCACCACCCCGAGGAGCGAGAGCGTGCCGGCGATGGCCATGGTGAGACGCTCGCCGATGCGAGCGACCGCCCACCCCGCCGGCAGGTTGCCGCAGAGCTGACCCACGACCAGGGCCGAAGCGACGAGGGCGGCGAGCGCGATATCGGCGCCCAGCCGCGCGGCGATGATGGGGATCAGGGGGATGACGGCGCCCTCGCCGAGCGCGAACAGCACCGTGGGGCCGTAGATCATGGGGCCGAAGCGCAGAAGAACGGAGGCTGCGCGGTCTGTCACTGCATCCACGTTAGTCTGGACTGTCATGCTTGACTTCGATCTTTCCGCCGACATCCAGGCGCTGCGCTCCACTTTCACCGACATCAAGACGGTGGTCGATGTCGACGCGCTGGCCGCCGACATCGCGCGGCTCAGCGACGAGGCCGGCGCCCCCGATCTGTGGGATGACACCGACAAGGCGCAGAAGGTCACCAGCGACCTCAGCCACCGGCAGTCCGAGCTCGCCCGCATCAACGGCATCGATCGTCGCCTCGACGACCTCGAGGTCATGGTCGAACTGGCCAACGAGATGGACGACGAGGACGCCGCCGAAGAAGCCCGTCACGAACTGGCCGAGCTCGAAGACGTGGTCGGCCAGCTCGAGGTGCAGACGCTGCTGGACGGCGAGTACGACGCACGGCCGGCCGTCATCACGATCCGGGCAGGTGCCGGTGGAGTGGATGCCGCGGACTTCGCCGAGATGCTCCTGCGGATGTACCTGCGCTGGGCGGAGCAGCACAAGTATCCGGTCACCGTCATGGACACCTCGTACGCGGAAGAGGCAGGCATCAAATCTGCGACTTTCGAGGTGGATGCCCCCTACGCGTTCGGCACGCTCAGCGTCGAAGCCGGCACGCACCGACTGGTTCGGATGAGCCCCTTCAACTCGGCGGGCAAGCGTCAGACGAGCTTCGCCGCGGTCGAGGTCATCCCGCTGCTGGACGAGGCCGTCGAGGTCGACATCCCCGAGAACGACCTTCGCGTCGACGTGTACCGCTCGTCCGGCCCCGGTGGTCAGTCGGTCAACACGACCGACAGCGCCGTGCGCCTGACGCACCTTCCGACCGGCACCGTGGTGTCGATGCAGAACGAGAAGTCGCAGATCCAGAACCGCGCCGCGGCGATGCGGGTCCTCCAGTCGCGCCTGCTGATCCTCCAGAAGGAGCAGGAAGCGGCGATCAAGAAGGACCTCGCCGGCGTGATCACCGCCAGCTGGGGCGACCAGATGCGCTCCTATGTGATGGCGCCGTACCAGATGGTCAAGGACCTGCGCACCGACTATGAGGTCAACAACCCTTCCGCCGTGTTCGACGGCGACCTCGACGGTTTCATCGCGGCCGGCATCCGCTGGCGCAAGCGTCCCACCGACGACTGACGAACCGGATGCCGCAGGGCGGGTGTCGCTCGTCGCGCACGCGTCCGGCCCGCTTAGGCTCAGTAGGCCATGATCCGGTTCGAGAACGTCACGAAACGCTTTCGCGGCACGGCGAAGCCAGCCCTCAGCAACGTGGACTTCGAAGTGCTGCGCGGGGAGTTCGTCTTCCTCGTCGGCGCTTCAGGCTCGGGCAAGTCGTCGTGTCTGCGCCTCATCCTGCGCGAAGAGACGCCGAGCGACGGCCGGGTCGTCGTCCTCGGCCGCGACCTGCGCTCGCTCTCGAACCGCAAGGTTCCGTACTTCCGCCGGCACGTCGGCGCGGTGTTCCAGGACTTCCGGCTGCTGCCGAACAAGACGGTGTTCCAGAACGTCGCGTTCACGCTGCAGGTGATCGGCTCTTCGCGGGGGTTCATCCAGCAGGCCGTCCCCGAGGTCCTGGCCCTGGTCGGTCTCGCCGGCAAAGAGAAGCGGTTCCCGCACGAGCTCTCCGGCGGTGAGCAGCAGCGCGTGGCGATCGCCCGCGCGCTCGTGAACCGGCCACAGGTGCTGCTGGCGGATGAGCCGACCGGAAACCTCGACCCTGCGACATCCGTCGACATCATGCAGCTGCTCGCGCGCATCAACTCGAGCGGCACCACCGTGGTCATGGCCACGCACGAGGCGGGTTTCGTGGATCAGATGAAGCGCCGCGTCATCGAGCTCGTCGACGGCGAGCTGGTGCGCGACGAACGGCACGGCGGCTACGGCGACACCTCCAGTCTGCCCAGCCTCGCCCCCGGACCCGAGCAGGGCGCCGCGGCGGTCGCCGCTCTGACCGCGGTGCTGGAAGTGCAGCGCGAGACGGCGATGTCGGCATCCGCGGCCGTCTCCTCGGCCTACGGCCACGATGTGACGCCCGTGGCAGTCGAAGAGCCGGTGATTCCGGTGGATGCCGCTCCCTCCGCTCCCGAGCCGGTCGAACAGCCCGCGCCCTCCGCCGAGTCCGCCTCTGCTCCGCAGCACGCCGAGCCCGAGCCCGAGCCCGATCCCGAACCCGCGCCTGAGACGCGCGCTCCGCGCACGCAGCCGGTTCCGATCGCGGACATCGCCGAAGTCGACGTCGCCGAGCTAGGACTGGCAGACCGGCTGGGTCTTGGCCAGACGCCTCCCGAAGACGAAGTGGGGCCCACATCGTGAGGGTCGGTCTGGTTCTGTCCGAGGCGCTGTCGGGTCTTCGCCGCAACGCGTCGATGGTGATCTCGGTCGTCCTGGTGACGTTCGTCTCGCTGACGTTCGTCGGCGCGGCGATTCTGATGCAGATGCAGATCGGGCAGATGAAGGACTACTGGTCCGACCGTGCCCAGGTCGCCATCTACATGTGCACCGCGATCTCGCAATCGCCCACCTGCGTGGACGGCGTCGCCTCGGAGGAGCAGCTGGCGGAGGTCAACGCGAAGCTCGAGGGTCCCGCACTGGCGCCGCTGATCCGCGATCTGCGCTTCGAGAACCGCGACGAGGCGTACGCGAACGTGATCGACCTGCTCGGCGAGGATTACGCCAGCGTCATCACGGCCGAGCAGCTGAACGAGACGTACTGGATCAACCTCGTCGACCAGAGCCAATCCGAGGTGCTGGTCGAAGCGTTCAAGGGCATGAACGGGGTCGAGGAGGTCAAGGACCAGCTCCAATATCTTGAGCCTCTCTTCTCAGCGCTGACGGTGGCGACGTACATCGCGGTGGGGATCGCGGTACTCATGCTGATCGCCGCGGTGCTCCTCATCGCGACCACCATCCGGCTCTCCGCATACGCCCGACGGCGGGAGATCGGCATCATGCGCCTGGTCGGCGCGTCCAACCGCTTCATCCAGACCCCGTTCATCCTGGAGGGCGTCTTCGCGGCGCTCCTGGGATCCATGCTGGCCGGGGTGGCGGTGCTGGCGGGCGTGCACTTCGGTGTCGATCAGTACCTGCGTCAGCGGGTCGACTTCGTCACGACGTGGGTCGGTGTCAGCGACGCGTGGCTGGTGGTGCCGTTCCTGATCCTCATCGGCGGGGTGCTCGCCGCCTTCTCGGCGGGCTTCGCCATCCGCAGGTGGCTCCGGGCCTGAGGTCTCGCGGGCCGGTCCGCGAGATGCCAGAGCACAACGTCGCCACTCCGGTGCCGCGTGGGCCGCATCACGCGGCTTCGCGGCTCCGGGCGCACGGATTCGCGACGCTGTGCACGCCCACCCCGGCGGCCGCACGCTGCCCGGCCGTTCGTCCGATGTATGCTGGTGGGCTGCCGACCCGCGACATGCGGCGCCGGTGCCCCAACGTCGAAGCCAGGAGTGGCCATGCCCAAGGAACGCGGTGAGAGGGTCGTCGCGACCAATCGTCGCGCTCGTCACGAGTACTCGATCGAGAAGACGTACGAGGCCGGACTGGTCCTGACCGGCACCGAGGTCAAATCGCTGCGGCAGGGTCGTGCGAATCTCTCCGACGGGTACGCCTACATCGACGGCGGAGAAGCCTGGCTCGACGCGGTGCACATCCCCGAGTACTCCCAGGGGCACTGGACCAACCACGCCACGAAGCGTGTCCGCAAGCTGCTTCTGCACAAGGACGAGATCGTCAAGCTCTCGCACGCCGTCTCGGCCGGCGGCTACACGCTCGTGCCGCTGAAGCTGTACTTCTCCGACGGCCGGGCCAAGGTCGAGATCGCGATCGCCAAGGGCAAGCACGAGTGGGACAAGCGTCAGACCCTCCGCGAGCGGCAGGACAAGCGCGAGGCCGAACGCGCGATGCGCTCGAAGAACCGCCTCGGCGACTGACCGACCGCCCCGCCGGCTGAGGCAGCACCGCGCCTACGGCACCGCCGGCTCCGATGCGGCCTCGGCGACCGCCCGATCGGTGAACGCCGTCTTCGGCACGAACGCGAGGGCGATGGCCGCGACCAGCGCCGTCAGGCCGCACACGATCCATACCGTGAAGTATCCGGCGAGCGATCCGGCGGTGTCTTCGCTCACGCCGGAAACAGCACCCTGCAGCAGCGCGATGCCGAACACGCACGATGCGATCGCGCCGCCGACGGTCTTGACCGAGTTGGTCAGGCCGGTCGCGACCCCGGTCTGCGTCGCAGGAGCAGCGGATGCCGCGGCCGCCGGCAGCGCGGCCACCAGCGCACCCGAGCCCAGACCCACGATCACCATGTTCACGATGACCTGGACGTACGTGTCGTGGAAGGGCAGGAACAGCAAGAAGCCGATTCCCACCAGTGTCGACGCGCCCATGAGGGTGAGCCGCGGGGCGGTGAGACGCGCGATCAGGGGGAACAGCAGCGCTCCGGTGATCATCGCGATGAGGTACACGCCGATGATGAGCGAGGTCGCAAAGCCCGTGGTGCCCAGCCCGTAGCCGTACTGGCCAGGATCCGTGCGTGCGAACGTGGACAGCGGTGCTTGGGCGCCCAGGACGCTGACTCCGAAGAGCCCGGCGGTGAGGAACACCGGACCGAGGGCGGGGGAGCGGAACATCCGCACGTCGATGAGCGGGTCCTCGTGGCGCAGCTCCCACAGTGCGAACGGCACGACGAGCGCGATGCCGAGCACGACGACGCCCCACGACCACGGGTTGGCCATGCCGCCCTCGAGGCGCAGCATCCCGAGTCCGCCGGTGAAGCAGATCAACGCGAGCGAGATGAGCACCAGGCCGACGGTGTCGAACAGGCCGCCGGTGGGCTCCGGCGACTCCTGAACCCCGAACAGGATCACGAAGAAGCACACCACGATCAGCACGGCGGGCACCAACAGCACCACGGTCAGCGGCAGCGCGTCGATGAGTGCGCCGCCGACCAGGGCGCCGACGATCGCGCCCAGTTCCAGCGCGGCCACGAGCAGGCCCGCCGCGCGCGCGGTGATGATCGAGCGCCCCTCCATCCGCCGCGACCGAGACCAGATCAGCGCGATCTCCAGCGGCAGCCAGACGACGTAGAAGCCCATCAGCGCCCACGCTGCCAGGAAGACGCCGAACGAGTCGGTGAACGGCAGCACGAGCGCGGCCGCCGCGGTCAGCGCCGTCGAGATCAGCAGCATTCGCTTGTGGCCGATCATGTCGCCGAGCTTCGCGAACGCGGGCACCACCAGCGCCGACAGCATCAGCTGCGCGCCTTCGAGCCAGTTGACATCGGCGTCGTGGATGTCCAGGTGCCGGGCGATGTCCGTGAGCATGGGCGTGTAGTAGCCCTGCAGTACTCCGCTGGTGAACTCGACGAACGCGAGGAAGCCGACGACGGTGGCGAGGGTGCCCAGGGCGGCGGCGCGCTTCATCGCGGCTCCTTCGTTCCGAGTGCGGTGATTCCGGATGCTGTCATCCAGGATTCGGGTGCGCTCACTGTAGTCGCTGCAGGAGCGCGCGATGAAACTTCTCGCCGCGTTGCAGCGACGCCACTTCAACGCGCTCGTCCACGCCGTGGATCGAGGCGCGTTGAGCGCTCGTCATCTCCAGCGGGGCGAAGCGGTACACGGCGGGGGAGAAGCGGTGGAAGTGGCGGGAATCGGTGGCTGCCATCATCACGTAGGGGACGGTCGCGGCATCCGGGTACGACTCCTTCACCGCCCGGGTGATCAGTGCGAACTGCGCGTTGTCGGTGGGCGACTCGGGAGAGGGCTCGCTCGCCTCGAGCACGGTCAGCTCGACCAGCGGATCCGCGATCCGGCGGCGCACGCGCCGAACGGTCCCGGCGACGGTCTCGCCCAGCGCGATGCGCAGATTCAGCACCGCCGAGGCCTGCGAGGGCAGGACGTTCGCGGCCGTTCCGCCCTGCTGCATCGTCGCGGCGACCGTCGTGCGCACCAGCGCGGCCGGTTCGCCGCCCATCAGCGCGAACGCGCGGGCAGTCAGCCACGGGAACGTCGCAAGCGTGCGCAGGACGAGCTGGCCCCAGCCGCGCGCACGATCGGCGAAGAGGCTCATCATGCGGGTGATGCCGCGCGGGGTGCGGGCGCGGAAGGTACGCGGACCCAGGCGGTCCACCGCCCGGGCGATGCGGCCCACCGCCGTCAGGCGCGGCGGGGCCGATGCGTGGCCGCCGTCGCTGCGCGCGGTGAGGCGAACGGTGAGCACGCCCTTCTCGCCGACGCCGACCATCGCGGCGTCTCCGAGCGCGAACGGCAGCGGAGCGTCGACCACCGCACCGCCCTCGTCCAGGACGAGCCACGGCACGATGCCGCGCTGCTGCAGGGTCATCGCGATCGTGGCAGCACCGTCGCCGTAGGTCTCTTCGTTTCCCCCGAAGGACAGGTACACGTCACGGCTCGGCGTGAAGCCGGCCGACAGCAGGTTCTCGACCGCTTCGAGGATCACCGCCAGCGGACCCTTGTCGTCGAGCGCGCCGCGTCCGTATACCCAGCCGTCCGCGATCCGGCCCTCGAAGGGCGGAAAGGTCCACGGGTCGTCCTCGTCGACCGGCACCACGTCGTAGTGCGCCATCAACACCAGTGGTGCGTCGGATGCTGTCGCCCCGGGCCACCGGAACAGCAGACCGAACTCCGTGATGCGTTCGAGCTCGAGGTTCGCGTGCACGAGCGGGTACATCTCGGCCAGGAGGACGACGAAGTCCTCGAACGGCGGTGATCCGCGGGTCTCCAGCTCGGCGCTCACCGTCGGAAGCTGAATCATGCGGGACAGGCGTTCTTCGACTCCCGGTCGAGGGATGACGAGCGGGGGCCGTTCTGTGGCGTCGACCGTCATGCGGATCAGCGGGCGGCGAAGCGCGCTTCGACCGCGGCGGTGACCACGATGTCTTCGGGCTGGAATTGCACGGCGGGGCCGCCGTTTCCGGCATCCATCACACCCATCGCCATGGCGCGCATCATCTTCGGCGCCGGCGCGCTGTTATCCGGAGCGCGGGTGAGCAGGCCGAGGTCGGCGATCTCGAGGGGTGTGACCGAGGTCAGCCCGATCGCGCCGGCGTACGCGGTGGCCCGATCGACGGCGACCTGGACGGCGTGCGCGGCGACCTGAGCCTCGGTGGCTTTCGCGGTGGCGGGTGTGAGTCGCCAGGTCAGGCCGTCCACCTGGACGCCCTCCCGCTCAGCCACGTCGGTGATCCACCACGACAGCGCCGCGAAGTCGGTGAACGTCGCGGAGATCTCCACCGAGGCGTAGTGGACGAGCGCGAGCTGCTTGCCCTCGTTGTTCCACGGCCGGTTCGCCCACACGGACATGCGCTGACTGGACCAGTCTCTGACACCGCCGGTGTCCTTGCGGGTCGTGAGATCTTCCTGCAGGGGTGCCGCGAGCCCGGCCATCCGCTCGACGACGCTGTTTCGCTGCGGCCCCTCGGCGCGCACGGAGAGGTGCGCAACGACTTCTTCGGGGACGACACGCTGCTCGTGCTCGCCGCGGACGGTGATGGTCACTTCGCTCATGAAATCAGACTCTACGCGGAGCCCCGCGGGCGCTAGGGTCGGTTTGACGGCGACGCGCGCTGGTCTGGGGATCGGCAGGGGAGCCTGATGGCGGAGTCGTCGATGATCAGTCGCGGCCGACGACGCGCGCGGTGGGTGGTGCTTCCGTTGGCCATCACGGCGGTGCTCGCGGTTACCGGTTGCACGTTCGCATCCGGTTCGGCGGCCTCGACCGAGGTGGCGTCGGCGGCGCACGAACCGGTCGCGGGTTCCGCTGCGACGTGCGTGCCCGACCCTGAAGGTGTCGCGGCATCCGAGAACACGCAGTCGACCGAGCCGGTCGCCGACGAGTTGGCCGCGCAGTACGACATCGCCGTCGCCGCGGTGTTCGAACGGGTGCGCGAAGCGGCGCCGGCGGTGGTGGTCGGCGTGCGGAGCCCCGCCGGCTCATGGAGCGGTGCCTACGGGACCGATCTCGTCACGGGCGCGCCCGCCGGGGTCGAGGATCACCAGCGGGTCGCTTCGGTGACCAAATCGTTCGTGGGGACGGCGATCCTGCAGCTGGCCGACGAAGGCGCGCTCTCGCTCGATGATCCGGTCGATGACTACGTCCCGGACGTGCCGAACGGCACCCGCATCACGCTGCGACAGCTGATCACGATGACCAGCGGGTTGGGAAACTACTCCGATGACCCGGCCTGGGCCCTTCAGATGATCGGCGCACCGGAGGCGGAGTGGACACCGCAGCAGCTGCTGGCGTACTCGTGGTCGATGCCGCCCTCGTTCGCACCGGGCTCGAACATGGAGTACACGAATGCGAACTTCGTCCTCCTCGGGCTGGTCATCGAGCAGGTGACCGGGCAGAACCTCGCTGACGTCATCGACGAGCGCATCCTGTCACCGCTGGCGTTGACCGACACGAGCTATCCGACCGACAACACGCTGCCGGTGCCACGGTTGACCGGTTACACCCTTCCCGCTGTCGTCCACAGCGTGGCGGGCGGGTCCGGCCAGTGGGTGGATGCCACCGAGTGGAGCCCCAGTTCGGCCGGCGCTGCCGGTGCCATGACCAGCGACCTCGACGACATGCTCGTCTGGGGCCGGGTGCTGGCTACCGGTCAGGGCGTGCTCCCGGAATCAGCCCAGGTGCGGCGGCTGGAATCCTTCGGGTCCTCCGACCTGGCGCCGGGTGAGTTCTACGGCGACGCGCTGATGTGCAAGGCCGGCTGGATCGGTCACAGCGGGAACATGCCGGGATACAACACGATGGTGCGGTACCAGCCGACGGCGGACCTGACCATCGTGGTCTTGGCGACGGGGCTGTCGGGGTCGCCCACCCCGCCCCGCGAGTTCGTGATCGAGGCGTTCACCGCCGCGCTGGCGAAGACCGCGGGCGCCGACTACCCGGCGAAGGTCGTTCCCGACGAGGCGCAAGTGCAAGGACTCGTGCCCACGCTCTGACCGGTCGTCAGTCGGCGTGGTTCGGGGATTTCACGTACGCGACCACGTCCGCCTTGGTGGCCGCCCACCGCACGTCCTTGGGGGTGAAGAAGTAGGACTCGCCCCAGCCGTCGGGATCGGTGAGTCCGGCGGGTCCCTGCGCTGAGAGGTAGACGCCCTCGGGCGCGTCGATCCGGGTGAAGCCGCGTTCCGCGAGCGTCAGCATCGCGTCCACGGCGTTCTCCGGATCGATCGGCGCCCACGCGAGATCGATGATGTTGTCGGTTGCACGCTGAGGATCCGCACCCCACCGGCAGACGATCGCGCCGGGAGGGGCGCCGTCGTAGAAGACATCGAACGGGCGCGAGCCGGTCTGCTGGTCTTGGGTCGGCCATGACGCCCAGCCGTTCGAGGTCATCATCGAACGAAAGACTGCGGTGGCGATGTCATCGCACGTCGTGAGCGCTGCCGGCGGGGCGGTGCCCGTCAAAGAGGGGGTCGGGGAGGGCGCCATCGTGGCGGGGGCCGACGGTGCGGGAACGGATGCCGCCGCCGTCGGTGTGGGTGTCGGGGCGGCGTCCGATTCCTTCGGGGCGAAGACGCTCGCCAGGACGACGAGAAGGACCACGAGCGCGACCGCGCTCCCCGCGATCACCCAGAGGCGTTTTGTCGACACGCGTCGAACCTATCCGCGACGAGGGCCTGCACCGGGGAGGCGTGCGGAATGGTCGGGGCGCGGCATCCGTTGTAGACTGTGATGCTCGGCACCTCGCGGTTCCGAGAGTGAAAATTCAACAGCGCGTGACAGTGGCCCTCTGCACATGAGGGTTCATGGGGATGATCGGTTTCGACATCGCCTGAGCTCCTGCGAGAAGCGGGCCGAGGATGCAGGGTTATCTCGTAAACGATCTCTGCAAAACTACAAGTGCCGAAACTAAGCGCACTGAGTTCGCCCTCGCTGCATAAGCGAGCCTGAACTCCGTCAGACCGTAGGCGTTCCCGCTACGGAACCTGGCGTCATCTAGGGGACTTGCTTCGTGACGGCGTCTGGACGTCACGCGGGACTTTTTCCAGACTGGGCCTGTCGACCTAGATGCCTGTGGCAAAGGTTGGGGCCGAGTAGAACGTCTGCACAGGCTACGCCCGTAGAAGGCGCAGAGACACAGCGATGGACGGGGGTTCGATTCCCCCCATCTCCACCACTCCACTGTCACGTGTGAAGGGCCCGACTGCCGCGTTGATTCGCGGGGGTCGGGCCCTTCTCATTCGTTGCTGCGCCGGCGCAGAAGAGTTAGTACCCTACGGCTGCCAAACCGAACAGGATCTCGGCGTCGCTGAATCCTTCGTATGCGAGCTGCTCGTACAGTCCATCGCGGGAGAAGGATGTGTACGCCAGATAATCTGCAGCGGACTCCGCGGCCTCGGCGTTCCAGTCGGCTCCGGCGTTATCCGCGCCGAAGGTCGCCTCGTCAGTGGAGAAACCTTCGTACTCCAGCTGGCCGATCAAGCCGGGGCGGGAGAACCCCGTGTATTTCAGATACGACTGGGCCTGACGGATTGCGTTCTGTTGGGCCAGCGAGTACACCGGGGCGGCTGGAGTGGCAGGCTCGGCCGGCTCGGCCGGGGCGCCCGCGGCCTTCAGATCCTTGGTCTTAACGACCTGCACGACCACCGTGTCGCCGGTCTTCAGGCTCGCGCCGGCGGTCGGCGTGGTGCCGGTGACGGTCCAGTTGTCCCGGTCCAGCACCACGCCGGAGGCGGTTTGGAAATTTACCTTGAGGCCGGCGTTCTCCAGCAGGGCGGCGGCCTCCTTGGCTGTGATGCCGGCAACGTCGGGCACCGTGGTCTCAGTAGCTTCCTCGTCGTTCTGCTCGATCGTCTCGGCCACCACCGTGGCGGGTTTCTTGTCAGCGGAGCCGCCTGCGCCGGCGGCGGTGGCGATCGCGGGGATCAGGATCAGTGCGGCCACTGCGGCGCCCACGACCCACGGCCACTTGCGCTTCTTCTTGGAAGCTGGCTCGATCAATGAGGGTGCCGCCGCAGTGCCCGGCGGGGTTACAGTCGCCGTGATCGGTGCGGGTGCGGTAGCCGCGAGCGGACTCGTGTGCTCGGTCCACATGGTGCCGTCGTGGTAACGCTGGGTGCCGGGGTTCGAGTTGTCGGGGTACCAGCCCGCGGCATAGGGAGGCGTGTTCGGATCGTGCGACATAAAAATCCTCCTTGATAGAAATGTCCTTGCCCGGACGATCGGGCTTAGTCAAGGCGCACGAATGAAATTCGTTAATGACCGTTGGCGACTCCCCAGTCGACCGCGGTACAGAACCCGCATTTTCGATGGGGCTGCGCAATCACCTCACCGTAGCGCGCGCTGAATGACGGTTAGTGGCAAGATCAGGCATTCGAGGACTAATGCGCCAAATCATGAGGGAAAGCTAAGGCGACGCTCGCCGATGCTTGATATCAGCCTCCGCGCGAAGGAGGCTGCGCCCGGCGCCCGCGGTCACCCCCACGTGAACCGGAACCGCTCCACCCGCTCCTCGACCCGCTTATCGCCCCATGTGGCGTGCTCCATGCGCCGCACCGCTGCGATCGCTTCGATCAGATCGGGCCCGAGCGACCGCCGCGCTGCGGTCGACCCTTCCAGCCGCGCGACCTGATCTTCCGGCGACGTCGGCAGCAGGGGAGCCGAGTCGTCGCTGTGCGTGTCGACGGGCGGGGGCAGAGGAGGGGACGTCTCGATTCCCATGAGCGCCGCTTCGAGCACCACCGCCGTCGCCAGATACGGATTGGCGGACGCGTCGATCGGCTTGATCTCGATGTTCGCCCCGTCGGGGGTTCCTGGGGTGGCCGCCACGAACCGCAGGGCGGCTTCGCGGTTCTCCAGACCCCACGACGCGTGCGCGCCGGCCCACATGCCCGGCCTCAGTCTCTCGGCTGAGAGCGGCGAGCCCGACAGCACGGCACCGACACCGGGGAGCGCGGCCAGGATGCCGGCGATGGCGGCGGCTCCGGCATCCGTCACTCCATGTGGGCCTGTGCCACCGGACAAGAGCGGTCCACCAGCGGTGTGCAGCGAGAGGTGGGCGTGCGCTCCGTTGCTCGCACCGCCCGCGATCGGCACGGGGGAGAAGGATGCCGCGAAGCCCGTGTCACGAGCGGCGAGGCGGACGATCATGCGTGCGAGCACCAGATCGTCGGCCGCCTGAACAGGAGGACGCCGCGCCAGCGAGATCTCGAACTGCCTTGGCGCCCACTCGGCATGCAGCTGCAGGATTTCCAGGCCGGCGGAGCGAGCGCGCGCAACGACGCCCTGCAGGAAGGCGGCGTGATCCACGACGGCGCCGAAACCGTACGCGGACCATTCCGGGCTCAACACCTCCGGCGGCTCGGACCCGTGTGGCGGCTCGCTGCGGGGGAACAGCTGGAATTCGAGCTCGTGTCCGACCGATGCCGTGACGCCCGCGGCGGTCAGACGCTCGACGGTGCGGACCAGGGCGGTGCGGGTGCAGGATGCCGCGACCGTTCCGCCCAGAGTCCCCACCGTTACCGGGCCCCAGCTCAGCCCGCCGCCGATATCCCTGATCGCCGCCGGATCGATCCGCAGCCTGAGGTCCCCGATGACGGAGAAGCGCTCGGTGAAGGCGAGGCGGTCATCGGCGCAGAAGACGTTCCAACTGGGGGAGGCGCCCACTCCCGTGGCTGCGAATGCGTCAGCGCGCGACGCAGGCACGGCTTTCGCGCGACTCACCCCGCCCGGGTCGACGAGGGATCCGATGACAAGGGGCTCGGCGGCGAGGTCGGGCATGCGTTGAGGCTAGACCCCGGGGCGCCGTCGCGGTGCTTCCGGTGTTCCTTCCCGCGCGCCTGATCGCTCCGATTGCGCGTGGGGAACCGGCGACGGTCCCGCGTACCTCGACGGCGTCGCTCGAGTGGTCGGCACCGACATCTACGGACTTGATCGAAACGGCGATGGATACGCCTGCGAGCGGTAGCGCGTCGGGCGACGCCGCGCGTTCGCTACGGGACATGGGCGGCGACGCGGCTGCACGAACCGGCGCGGCAGCGCTCGAAAGCGGTGAGACTGGGTTCCGTAACCCGCGACGACGCGAAGGAGCAATCGATGCGCGCACTCATCCACTCCACGTTCGGTGATCCCGTCGAGGTGCTCGACGTGGCCGAGCGCCCCATGCCCGAACCCGGGCCGGGAGAGGTGCGCGTGCGCACGTTGCTCTCACCCATCCACAATCACGACCTGTGGACCATCCGCGGGACCTACGGATTCACACCGGAACTGCCCGCGGCATCCGGCAGCGAGGCGGTCGGCATCGTCGACGCGCTCGGCGAGGGCGTCGAAGGGCTGCAGGTGGGCCAGCGCGTCACCGGCGGCGCCTTCGGGGCGTGGGCCGAGTACTTCCTGGCCAGGGCGGCCGGGCTGATCCCCGTGCCCGAGGCGCTGAGCGACGAAACGGCCGCTCAGCTGATGTCGATGCCGTTCAGCACGCTCGCCCTGCTCGACTCGCTCGACGTGCAATCCGGCGACTGGATCGCGCAGAACACCGCCAACGGAGCCGTCGGCAAGCTGGTGGCCCAGTTCGCCCCGGCTCGCGGCATCCGTGTGCTGGGCCTGGTGCGACGCGACGCGGCAGTTGACGAGCTCGCCGCCCTGGGCATCCACGACGTCGTCTCCACGGAGAGGGCGGACTGGCGCGATCGCGCTGTCGAGATCCTCGGCGGCGCTGAACCGCGGGCGGCGGTCGACTCGGTCGGCGGGAGGGCGGCGGGCGAACTGCTCTCACTCCTCGGCGAGGGAGGGACACTCGTATCGTTCGGAGCGATGGGGTCAGAGACGCTCCAGATCTCCTCGGGCGACCTGATCTTCAAAGGCGCGACGGTGAAGGGCTTCTGGGCGAGCGCGGTCATCAGGACGATGGATGCCGCCACCCGCGGCGCCCTGTTCGGCGAGCTGATTCAGCGCATCGGGTCCGGTGAGGTCGCGCTGCCCGTGGAAGCTGTGTACCCCTTCGAGGAAGTCCGTGCCGCCGCCGCCGCGAGCGCCGTCCCCGGCCGAGCGGGCAAGATCCTCCTGCGCTTCTGACGTGTCGTGGAGCGCAGAATCACGCCGTCGTGGCCTGTGGAGAGCAGCTCCCGATGTCGTAGGTATTTACTAATCTGGTTCTATGTTCGAAGGCCCGGCAGAGCTCGACTCGCCGCATCCCAGCCCGCTCGACGTCGTGGTCGATCTCGAAGCGACGATGGCGATGTGGGCGGCGGAGCGGCTGGGGCAGATCGAGCTGCTTCGCCGCGCGTATCTTGCGGATGCGGCGGTGGCCGGGCGACGTTTCACCGACGTCGTGTTGCGCGGGCTGCGACTGGAGCTTGCCGCGGCAAGCCGGATCACCGAGCACGCGGCGGGCAACCTGATCGCATTCGCGGACGCGATGGTGAACCGTTACCCGAAGGCCCTGAGCGCCCTCGAACGCGCTTCGATCACGGAGCGGCATGCCGAGATCCTGGTCGGCGGTCTCGACGAACTGGAGTCCGAGCTGCGCGCCGGCCTGTTCGATCGGGCGCTGACGCTCGCCGAAGAGCAACCGCTGGGCGAGTTCCGTCGATCCCTCCGCAAGCTCGTCGACTCCGCACGAGTCGTGACGTTTGCCGAGCGACACGAGGCGGCGCTGTCGCAACGCCGCGTTCATGTCGAGCCGGTCGGGGACGGTATGGCATGGACGCACCTGTTCGGGCCCCAGGTCGAGGCTCACGCCGCGTACGGTCGGGCGACCGCGATCGCGAAGACGATCCTCGCCCAGGACGGCGAGACCCGCACCCTCGATCAGATACGTGCAGACGTGATGGCGGACCTCCTGATCGAGGGCACGATGGCTGCGCATCCCAGCGAGGCACGCGGCATCCGCGCCACGGTCGTCGTGACCGTACCCGCGCTGGCGCTGTTGGAGCAATCCGATGAAGCGGTCGCAGCGACCGGCGCGGACCCGGCAACCATCGAGGGCATCGGGCCGATCCCGATCGCACGGGCTCGCGAGCTGTGCGGGGGAGATGCGTCATGGATGCGGGTGCTCACCCATCCCGAGACAGGCATGATTCTCTCCGTCGGGCGGACGCAGTACGCACCGCCGGCGGCGCTGAAACGGTTGGTGAAGTGGCGGGCCGACCGGTGCATGGGGCCGGGATGCGGGATGCCGGCATCCCGGTGCGACGTCGACCATACGATCGCCTGGGAAGACGGCGGCGAGACCTCACTCGAGAATCTGGCGCCGCTGTGCAGGGGCCATCACAAGGTGAAACATCACGGCGGCTGGCATCTCGAACAATTGCCCGACAGCGGTGGTGCTGTCGAATGGACCTCACCCACCGGTCGAAGATACGTCGTCGCGCCGGAGCGCCGGGTCCCCGTCTTCACGGTCTCCGGGAACGACCCGGGCGTTCACGCGAGC
Source organism: Microbacterium terregens (assembly GCF_039534975.1). Lineage (NCBI taxonomy): Bacteria > Bacillati > Actinomycetota > Actinomycetes > Micrococcales > Microbacteriaceae > Microbacterium > Microbacterium terregens. The sequence goes on along the minus strand of NZ_BAAAWH010000001.1, from coordinate 2,385,917 downwards.
CATCGTCCGCCGTTCTAGCTTCAGCCGGGCTGATGGCCCGAGAGACCGCACGGCCGACGGCCTGTCACAACATCGATTCGAGTTCTCGAAGGCGCGCAGCGCCGACGTCGGTGAGACGAACAGCCCTGTTACCCGGTCGTCGCGTGATCCACGCCTGTGACTCGAGCGCCCCGAGAATCTGAGCTCCGATCTGCCCGGCGACGTGCGGACGCCGGCCGGTCCAGTCCAGGCAGCCTCTCGCCCACGGGCGATGGCCCTCCGGACGCTGAATACCGAATGCGGCCACGATCGGTCCGTCCGGGAACGGCTCGGGCGGAGAGGAGGGTTCCCCGATCTGCAGTTCGCTCACCACTCCGGCGGCGATCAGCACGTCTGCGATTCGCAGCCCGAGGTCTCCGGCGAGGTGGTCGTAGCACGTTCTCGCCGCGCGGAGGGCTTCTGAAACTCCGTGCTGCCGCAGTGATCGCACCTCGGCTCGCGGTGCGATCGATTGAAGGGCTTCGATCGCGTGGGCGACCTCGGCATTGCTGAGCCGGAAGAAGCGATTGCGACCGCGGTGCTGAACAACCACGATTCCCGCGTCGAGCAGAACGCGCAGGTGTTCACTCGCCGTGGAGGCGGAGACACCCGCCTCTCGTGCGAGCTCGCCCGCGGGGATCGCCCGGTCACCCAGCAGAGCGCTGACGATGCGGGCGCGCGCCGGATCGCCCAGGGCCCGGGCTGGAACCGAAACATCAGGCTCGCCACTCATGCTTGCCGGGCTTCTCGGAGTGCCGCCCGAGTGGCCTGAACGTCGTCGACGATCAGAACCTTGCGGTTGCCATGGTCGCTGTACTGGCCATGCAAGACGACCCCGGCGGCGGTCAGCCGCTGCATCATTCGTCCCAGGGCTCCGGGTACGTCAGCGTCGAGGGTCTGCCAGCACCACTTCGCGGACGGTCGGGACGCCCAGATCGGCGGCGATGAGCGCCCGCGTTGCCGCGTCGGCATCGGCGACGAGGTAATGCGCGACACCTGACCACATGCCCCCACCTTCAAGCCCGACCCCGGCTTCGCCCAACGCGCGGCCGATCCGCGAGAGCGAGCCCGCGCCGTCCGGCGCCGGGATCTCGATGTCGAACATCACCGCACCTCGATGACGGGTTCGAGCGCCACATCGGTCGTCAGGCTGTTCGCGATGTAGCACTGCTGATGGGCTTTGTGCAGGAGCCTCTCCACTCGTTCCACCGTCGTGCCCTGGACGACGATTCGGGGTCGGAGCACGATCGTCGTGAGCCGCAGGGGACGCTGATCGTCCGGCATGACGCCCTCGGCCTCATCCCGGTACTCCAGAACCTGAACGCCGGCGAGAGCCGCCACCGCGAGAAACGAGAGCAGTTGGCACGAGCTCGCCGCGGCGACGAGTAACTGCTCGGGGTTGGGCAGCGCGCCATCTCCGCGGAACGCCGGATCGGCGCTGACCGCGACAGCGGTCCCGCTCAGAGTGAGGTCGTGCCGGCGGCTGTAGCCGTCGTAGTCGTCTGTCCGTCCGCTCCACTGCAGCGTGCTCGCGTAGGTGTGTGTTGTCATGAAAAACACGTTACGACGGCAATGCTTCGTCACGCACCGAAGTGTGGTTTCCGGTCCGCAAGGCTTCCGCGTTTTCCTGAGCGCACCATTGTCGCTGACATGGTATTCAGGTAGCCTGTAATTACTCCGGATCTACTCCCGTATCCCGGACTGCACCATCTCGCTGAAGAGATCAAAGGACACCAATGACGTTCCCACGCAAACGCACGCGCGTCGCAGCAGTCGCTGCGGCCATCACCGTTGTCGGCCTGCTCGCCGGATGCTCCGGCTCCGCCGCGCCCGGGGCGGGTCCTGACGCCAAGCAGACGTTGGATCCGGCTAAGCCGGTTGCGATCACGGTGGGCACTCTGCCCGCCGGTGACTACGCGCCGCTCTACGTCGCCGAGGCCGAGGGCTACTTCGAAGAAGAGGGCCTCGATGTCACCATCGAGATCATCGCGGGCGGCGCGGTCGGTGTCACCCAGCTCGTATCGGGCGACCTGCAGTTCAGCTCGGCCACCTGGACGAACGTGCTCAGCGCGGTGTCGCAGGGCCTGGAGCTCCAGGTCGTCCGTGAGGGCTCCGACTCCAACAAAGAGGGCATCAACGGCCTGATCGCCGCTGACGGCTCGGGCATCGAGTCCGTCGAGGACCTGCGCGGCAAGACGCTCTCGGTGAACACGCTGGCTTCCGCAACCGAGACCCAGATCCGCGACTGCCTCGCGACAGCGGGGCTGGATGAGGGCGACTACGAGCTCGTCGAGGTGCCGTTCCCCGAAGTCGGCGCGGCGGTCACACAGGGTCGCATCGCCGCCGGATTCGTGCCGGAACCGTTCATCACCATCGGCAAGTCGCAGGGGCTCAGCTCGATCCTCGCGACATCGGTGTGCAACGAGACTCAGCGCAACAGCACGATCGTGACCTGGAACACCTCGCGTGCCTACGCCGAGGAGAACCCCGCGGTGGTCGCGGCATTCGTGCGTGCGATGGACAAGGCGACCAAGCTCGTCATCGACGACCCGCAGGTGCTCATCGACATCCTGCCGACGTTCACGACGCTGACGCCGGACCTGGCCGCCGCCATCACCTCCCCGAGCTTCGTGGAGGACGGCACGCCCAACATTGACGGAGCCGAACGGGCCATGAAGCTGATGCTCAAGTACGGCCTGCTCGAGGAGCCGCTCGAGGACCTCTCGCAGTACGCCTGGCAAGGCGAGTGACGCATCCGGACGGAGGCCGGGACTCCCGGGTCTCCGTCCGGCATACCATTCCGGTCACGCCGGATTTCGCCCACCAGAACCACGGAGGCGGTGACCCTTGGCGGTCCTGACCCAGACCCCGAAGCCCGCGCGCGCTCGGCGTTCCCGCGCCGGCGGTGGCTCGGCCAAACGCACGTCGATCATCCGCGGGATGATCGGGCTCGTCGTGCTCTTCGTCGTCGCTGAGCTGATCTCGCGCTCCGGCATCGTGGACGAGGCATTCCTCCCCCCGACTTCCCTCGTGCTCGTCCGCACCGGCGAGCTGCTGGTCGACCCAGGCTTCATCGGCGCCGTGCTGGCGACCCTGCAAGCGTGGGCCATCGGCCTGTCGATCTGCATCGTCGTGGCGGTCTCGCTGGGTGTGGTGCTCGGCTCCTCGCGCGGCGCCTACTCGGCCAGTCGCGCCGTCATCGAGTTCCTACGCCCGATCCCGTCGGTCGCACTCATCCCGCTGGCCATCCTCGTGTTCGGAAACGACGCGGAGATGAAGATCGCGCTCATCGTCTTCTCGACCCTGTGGCCCGTCCTCTTCAACACGATCTACGGCATGCACGACGTCGACCCGATCGCCAAGCTGACGGCGCAGAGCTTCGGACGCGGACGTATCGCCACGCTGTTCTCGGTGTCGCTGCCGAGCGCCGCGCCCTTCATCTTCACCGGCATCCGCATCGCCGCGTCCGTCGCACTGATCGTCGCGGTCAGCGCCGAACTGCTGGCCGGGGCATCCGACGGACTCGGCCGATGGATGCTGGATGCCGGCGCCACCGGCAACCGACCCGACCTCGTGTACGCCGCGACCATCATCGCGGGCCTGTTGGGACTCGCGATCAACGGAGTGCTCGTGCTCATCGAGCGCCGCTTCCTGTCATGGCAGCCGGCGCTCCGTCCGACCGGAAAGGGTTCGGAATGACCGAGGCGACCACCAAGACCACGTGGATGGGCGTGGTCCGGCGCCCGCGCCGGGACTACCGCAGAGTCCGGGAATTCGGCATCCGCTGGGGCGCTCTGCTCGCTCTCGGGCTCGTGTGGGAGCTCGCCGCCCGCATCGCCGAGTCGCCGTTCTTCCCTCCGGTCTCGGCCATCATCGAGCGCTTCGTGGAGATCTGGTTCTCCGGGTCTCCGTCCTCGCTGTTCCTCACGGAACGGGTGGGGACCGACATCGTGCCGAGCCTCGTCCGCATGCTGGGCGGCTGGTCCATCGCGGTGGTCTTCGCCATCGTGCTGGGTGTCGCGATCGGACGCAGCCGCGTCCTCGGGGACTACGTCGAGCCGATCATCCACTTCGTGCGGGCGATCCCGCCGCCCGCCCTCATCCCCATCTTCCTGATCCTGCTCGGATTCGGAAACGAGATGCGGGTTGCGCTCATCGCTTTCGCGGTGATCTGGCCGGTGCTGCTGAACACGATCGACGGTGTGCGCTCGGTCGAGTCGCTGCACCTGGACACCGGACGCGTCTTCGAATTCGATCGACGCAAGGTGTTCTTCGGGGTCGTTCTGCCCAGCGCGGCTCCCAAGATCTTCGCCGGCCTGCGCGTGAGCCTGTCGGTCGCGCTCATCGTCATGGTGATCTCCGAGATGGTGGGCAAGCCCGACGGCATCGGCTTCGTCATCCTCGGCGCGCAGCGCAACTTCCGAATGCTGGACATGTGGGCAGGCATCCTTCTGCTCGGCATCCTCGGCTACGTACTCAACGCGATCCTCGCCCTGGTGGAATCACGCGTGACCAGATGGCACCGGGGCGCACGAGAGGGACTGTCATGACGATCACCACGACCGCCACCGACCTGCTGACGATCGAGGGGCTGGGTCACGTCTACGAAGGCCGCCAGCGTCACGAGGCGATCGGCCGGCTCGACTTCACCGTGCCCGAGGGGGCGTTCATCTCCATCGTGGGACCGTCCGGCTGCGGCAAGACGACGATGCTGCGCTGCCTCTCGGGTCTGATGAAGCCGACGCGGGGCACCGTGCTGCTGCAGGGCGAGCCCGTGCTCGGCGTCCCGCGCGACCTCGCCCTGGTCTTCCAGGACTACAGCCGCTCGCTGTTCCCGTGGCGCACCGTCGCGGGAAACATCGCGTTCGTGCTGCCCCGGCGCGGGCTGACCGCCGCGGAGCGCAAGGCGCGGATCGACGAGAGCCTGGATGCGGTGGGCCTGACCGGCTCGGCGGACAAGTACCCATGGCAGCTGTCGGGCGGCATGCAGCAGCGCGTCGCGATCGCTCGCGCACTGGCCTACCGGCCCAAGATCCTGCTCATGGACGAGCCGTTCGCATCCGTGGACGCGCAGACACGCGCCGAGCTCGAGGACCTCATGCTCGCGGTGCGCGAACGCTTCAGCATGACGATTCTGTTCGTCACGCACGACATCGACGAGAGCGTCTATCTCGCCGATCGTGTGCTGGTGCTCTCGAAGTCGCCGTCGACGATCGTCGCGACCATCGACGTGGACCTGCCACGTCCGCGTGACCAGGTCTCGACCCGCGAGCTGGACCAGTTCGTGCAGCTGCGCTCGGGCATCGCCCGCATGATCCGCGACCAGTCGACACGGCGACCGACGGCGACGGCGAGCACCGACGCTGCGGCGTGACCTCAGCTTCACGTCGACGAAACCCGCGTCGTCCACCGCGATCGACGATCCGCGATGACGCGCTGATATCCTCCGAGCACGGCGTCGGAAGGATTCGCATGGCTGCCAGGACTGGTCAAGGCCATCCCGGTCCACGTCCGTGAGGCGGGCCGGGACTTCTCGTTTGTCGTCTGAACCGAGGGGGTTTCGAATGGCGCGACTGTGCGTCGACTTCGGCGGCACCAACATCAAGATGGGCCTGGCCCGCAACGGTGTGCTGACCTCCACGCGCGAGTTCCCGGTAGGCGGCGCTGCGGGCGACCTCGACGCGGTGGTCGCTGCCGCCGCGTCGCTCGGAGCGGAGCCGGGCGAGATCGACGTCGTGGCGCTGGCCGTCCCTGGCCTCATCGACGCGGCGGGCACACGCCTCGCACTGGCGCATGGCAAGTACGACTGGATGATCGGCGCCGACCTGGTTGAGTGGGCGCAACGCTCCTTCGGCGCCGTCGGCATCGTCGAGAACGATGCGCGGGCTGCCCTGATCGGCGAGGTCGCATCCGGCAGCGCGGCGGGCGAGACGGATGCTGTCATCCTCGTGCTGGGGACGGGCATCGGGACGGCGGCCATGGTTGATGGACAGATGCTGCGGGGCGCGTCGGGCGCGGGCGGAAACCTCGGTGGGCACGTGACCATCGACTGGAACGGGCCGGCGTGCAATTGCGGGAACATCGGTTGCGCCGAGGTCTTCGGCGGCAGCTGGGCGCTACGCGACCGCGTGGCTGACCTGGTCGAGATATCGACCGACGGGGGCTCGCGTGCCCTGTGGCGGGAGAGGTTCGCGGATGCCGCACCCCTCGGGTTCGCGGAGCTGCTCGACCGCGCAGAATCGGGGGACACGATCGCCGTGCTCGCGCGTGATCAGGCGATTCGAGCGTGGGCGGTCGTCGCCGTGACGTGCTGCCACCTTGTCGAACCGAGCGCGATCGTCATCGCCGGCGGGGTGGCCCGCGCGGCCGGACACGTTGTCCCGGTTATTCAGGAGTATGTGCGCGAGCACATTTGGCGGGTGCTGCCGATGCCGCGCTTCATCGTGTCCGATGCCCCCGAGTTGTCGGTGCTGCGCGGACTGATGGCCTTGGGCGGTCCCGCCTGACTAGTCCGCAGCGTTCCCGAACCACCGCGGCAGTGTCGCGAGCAGTTCGCGCGGATCGTTGCCGGCCCACGCCACGTGGCCGTCCGGCCGTAGCAGCACGGCGGGCGGGGCCAACTCGTCACTGGTGTCGACGAAGTGATCGACGCGGTCCTCCCAGCCCGCGACCGAGAGCGCACCGGTCTGGTCCAGGAGAAGCCCGCGTCCGCGGTGCATCAGTTCGTACAGTCGACCGCGCGACAGGCGGATGTCACGCAGCCGTGTGCCGATCCGTTCGTCGCCCGCACCGAAGTCGTATCGGATTCCGATCCCGGTGACCTTCTCGATCAGGAAGCGGTTCACGTCATCGAAGTCCATCAGCTCGGTCAGCAGCTTCCGCACCGCCTGCGGGCCGGGTTCCGCAGAGATGAGCACGGACTGGGCGCGGGTCGTGGTCAGTACGTCGGACGCGATCGGCCGTCGCTCGGCGGCGTAGCTGTCCAGCATCCCGTCGGGCGCCCAGCCGTTCACCTCCGCGGCGAGCTTCCAGCCCAGGTTGAACGCATCCTGGATGCCGAGGTTCAGACCCTGGCCGCCCAAGGGCGGGTGGACGTGCGCCGCATCGCCGGCGAGGAACACCCGACCGGTGCGATAGCGCTCGGCCAGTCGGGTCGCGTCCGTGAATCGGGACAGCCACCGCGGGGAGTGGACGCCGAAATCCGTGCCCGCGTATGCGCGCAGCTGCGTGCGAAGCTCCTCCATCGTCGGCGGCGTGGTGCGGTCCTCGGACACGGTCGCGGCGGGCACCACGGCACGGTGCAGCCCGTCGCCGGCGGGACCGATGCCGAATCCCCGGTGGGTCTTGCGGACCTCGTTCATCACCGCGGTCAGCTCGTCGGGCGGCATCGTCACCTCGAGCTCCGCGAGAAGCCATTCGGTCTGAGCCGGCTCGCCGGGGAACTCGATGCCCAGCCGCCTGCGGACGACGCTCCGGCCGCCGTCGCAGCCGACCAGCCAGCGCGCGCGCAGCCGTTCGCCGGCTGCGAGGGCGACGGTGACACCGCCGTCATCCTGCTCGAGGTCGGTGATCTCTTGGCCGCGGCGGATGTGCGCACCCAGCTCGGCGGCGCGTTCGGCCAGCAGGCGGTCGGTCATCGGCTGGGGGATGCCGAGGACGTAGCCGTGCGCGGTGTCCAGATCCGGCGGCCAGGGCTTGTCGATCCCCGCGAACCGCGCGCTCGCGGGATACGGCTGCCCGTGCGCGAGGAACCGGTCCAGCAGCCCGCGCTGATCCAGGATCTCGATGCTGCGCGGATGCAGGCCCAGCGAGCGGACCAGCCGGCTCGGCTCGGCATCCTTCTCCACCACGAGCACGTCCACATCGTGGAGCCGCAGCTCGCTCGCCAGCATCGTGCCGGTCGGACCCCCGCCGGCGATGATCACGTCAGTCATGGATTACTCCGAGTTCGGGGTCAGGACCACGCTCCGTCGATCGGGACGTCGTGGTCGAGGATGCGCGATGCGGCGCGGTGGCCGGAGTACATCGCCGCCGCGACGGTCGCCGGATCATCCGTCCACGTCGCCTCGCCGGCGATGTGCAGCTTCCCGCCCACCGGTGTGGCGAGATCGTCGTGGTCGGCGGTCGTCGAGCCGACCGTCATGTAGGCGTACGACCCGAGCGCGAACGGGTCGTCATGCCACGCGGTGACGTGCACGTGCGTGGGCTGCTCGACGCGGTCGCCGTACAGCCGCCGCAGCTGCTCCAGGACCGACTCGACGACCCGTTCCGCGGACCAGCCGCGGATCTCGACGGCCGCGGGGCCCGCGGCGAAGGTCAACAGGGTCGGGGTGTCGTGCAGAGCGGTGAGGTCGTACCAGGAGTGCCACCAACGGCTCTGCGGACCCTGCTGCCGGATCGCGTAGACGCCGTCGTCCCAGAACTTCGTCGGGAAGCTCAGGAACACCTTCTCGAAGTCGTTCATCGTGAGCCGGCCGAGTGCGCTGGAAACGGACGGGGGGAGCGGCGGGTCGATCACGAAGCCGTCCGACTGGAGCACTCCGACAGGTACCGTCACGACAACGGTGTCGGCGGCGAAGGTGGCGCGGTCGGTCGTCACGACGACGCCCTCGGTCGACCACTGGACGCGTGAGACGACGTGCTGCAGGCGAACGTCGAGGCCCTCCGCGAGCCGCGCAGGAAGGCGGTCGTAACCATCGGGGAAGACGACTTCGTCGCCGTCGATGGAGTCGTCGTCGAGTCCGTGCGCGGCGAGATCCTCGATCCACGCGCCGTACTGCTCTTCCGAGCGGTGCTCCAGGTACTCGCGCACCCGATGGACGCGTTCCTGGTTCCAGCCCTGGGCCGCGAGCGCCTGTTCGGTGACGTCTCGGTAGGATGCCGCGGGGGCGGACGCCGCGACGACCACGAGAAGTGCGGCGTCGACGGCGTGGATGTCCTCCACGAAGCGCTGTGTCGCGGCATCCGACAGTTTCTTGCCGTCGGGATCGTAGTAGGCGATCGGGCGGCTGTCGGGCTGGTAGCCGCCGACGGTGAACTCGACCGTGCGCATGCCGAAGGCCTCGGCCGCCTGGGCGACGGGGGAGTCGTTGATGCCGTGGATCCACGAGGCACCGAGGTCGGTGACCAGCTCACCGGTGCGATCGGTCCAGACCCGGCCGCCGACCCGGTCGCGGGCCTCGATCACGACGACACGATGGCCCGCACTGTTCAGCAGGCGGGCGGCGGTCAGGCCTGCGATGCCTGCCCCGATCACGATGGTGTCGAACATGGTCGTGCTTCCTCCGGGGTTGGGTGTCTGCGCGCCTACGACGCTAGTGACCGCTTCCGCTGAGCGCGACACCGCCCGCACATCGCCCCGCGGGTCAGCGGGTGACCGTCGCCTCCTCGTCGAGCCATCCGAGCTTGTCCGGATTCGCGATCGAGTACACGTGCGTTACGCGGCAGGCCTCGACGGTGAGGCGCACGATCCCGACGAGCCGGCCGTCCAACTCCATCCGGATGCGTGCTCCGAGGGGCCGATGCGAATGCGCGGCTGCCGGGGATGCGGGTCCTCGCGACGGGCTAACTCGGATTCAGCGAATCAGGGCTCTGCGGGAATCGGAAGCCGCTGTCGCGCGGGCGCAGGTTCCCGCCCTGCTGCACGTGCCGGAGAAAGCCGACGAGCGCGCCGGCGGACTCCGAAGTGAGTCCTGCCTCGTAGCACTTGATCTGAAAGGCGCGCGGGTCAACCGGCATCCACCGCTCGCGGACATTCATCATGTCGGCCTTGAGCTGGTCTTCCTCGCGGCGGCGTACCCGTCCGCTCGGGGCGGCGGCCGCGCCGATGGATTCCAGGATCTCGTCGACGCTCGGCGGCAGCGGATCCGTCTCCATAACGGCACGGTAGACCGAACGGACGGCGGAGCGCACCCGGGACAGACCCCGTTCCTTTCGGGGTCGGTTGGGGGGAATCGGCGTTTCGAGGTGCATAGAAGGTAGGCCATCCGCCGACCGGGTCCGTACCGATCCGCGTTCAGCGTCGATTACCGAGGCATATTCTCAGTTCCACTGAATAAGCAAAGAAAACATTAAGGATTCCTTAGGTAAACCTTCTCTATGTATCTACTGTGAAAAATGGCTCACTTCGGGCCGTGCCCCCCGCATCTCTGGGGATGAGAAGGCGGTTCCCATGGGAGCCCACACGTCCAAACCCTCCCGGTCAACACACGCCCGGCGACCCTATCGAACCGGCGCCGCTGCGGCCGTCGCACTCGGGGTGACTCTGGCCAGCCTGACCGCTGTGATCCCGAGCGCCTATGCCATCGCGACCCCCGTCGGCCTCGGAACAGCAGACTCGTACGTCGTGCTCGGCGCTTCGACGGTGACCAACACCGGCCCCAGCGTGCTCCGCGGAGACCTGGGTCTGCACCCGGGCACGTCGATCACCGGCTTCCCGCCCGGCATCGTCGTCGGCGGCACCACTCACACGACGGACGCACATGCTCAGCAGGCGCACGTCGACCTGATAACGGCCTACAACAATGCGGCCGGACAAGCCCCGGATGAGACGATCAGCGCTGACCTCGGCGGCCGGACGCTGCCTGCGCGCGTGTACTTCTCGGCCGATACGGCGGCCATCACCGGAACGCTCACGCTCGACGCGGAGGGCGACCCGGACGCGGTCTGGGTGTTCCAGATCGGCTCCGAGCTCACCACCGCCTCCAGCAGCGTCGTCGCGTTGATCAACGAGGCGCAGGCGTGCAACGTCTTCTGGCAGGTCGGTAGCTCCGCGACACTCGGAACCGACTCCGACTTCGTCGGCACCATCATGGCGCTCACCTCGGTTACGGTCACGACCGGCACAACAGTCGAAGGCCGTGCCCTTGCACGCAACGGCGCTGTGACGCTCGACAACAATGTCTTCGTTGACCCGCGCTGCGACGGAGAGCCGGGCCCTCCCGGAGAGCCCGGCGAGCCTGGCCCTCCCGGGGAGCCCGGAGCACCTGGCGAGCCCGGCGCTCCTGGTGAGCCCGGCGCTCCTGGTGAGCCCGGTGCTCCTGGTGAGCCTGGCGCTCCTGGTGAGCCTGGCGCTCCTGGTGAGCCCGGCGCTCCTGGCGAGCCCGGTGCTCCTGGTGAGCCTGGCGCTCCTGGTGAGCCTGGCGCTCCTGGTGAGCCTGGCGCTCCTGGTGAGCCTGGCGCTCCTGGTGAGCCTGGCGCTCCTGGTGAGCCTGGCGCTCCTGGTGAGCCTGGCGCTCCTGGTGAGCCTGGCCTGCCTGGTGCTCCTGGCCTGCCCGGCGCTCCCGGCGCTCCCGGTGAGCCTGGTGAGCCTGGCCTGCCTGGTGCTCCTGGTGAGCCTGGCGCGCCCGGTGAGCCTGGCCTGCCTGGTGCTCCTGGTGAGCCTGGCGCGCCCGGCGCCCCGGGCCTGCCCGGCGCTCCCGGCGCACCGGGCGCACCCGGCACCCCGGCAGTGGTCGGCGACACCGTCGTCAACCCCTCCGTCGACGGCACCACGCGCGTCGTAGCGAGCAAGACGCTCGCGAAGACCGGCAGCGACGGATCGAGCATGTGGATCCTGCTGTCAGCCGCACTCGTCGCGATCGGCGGTGGCTTCCTGATCACTCAGGCCCGTCGTCGCAGCGCACAGCGCAGCTAGCGTCCACACCCACGGCACAGAACGCGTCATCCGGGATCGCACCGGGTGGCGCGTTCTGCTGTGCCGGCACGGGTGCGTCGCGGTGTTACGCCCCGGGTCGCGGGATTTCAGCGGATGCCGCGGTGCGCTCAGGCTGGGATGAGATGACCTGCGCGTCCTGCTCGGCATCCCCCCCACCCCCTTCGGAGAAGAAGCTCTTGAGCAACGACAACTCGACCCACGCCGAGATCGACGCGCACCTCGCAAAGAAGAAGTCCCGTCGCCGCATCGGCATCATCGTCGGTGTCGTCGCCGTCTTCGCCATCGTCGCGGCGATCACCATCCCGATTCTCGTGCAGAACTCCTCCGCGACCGCCGGTGGCGACACCGAGCTCATCCCGCTCACGATCGCCGACACCGCGCAGAGCGACTTCCAGGACGCGATCGTCAAGGTCGGGCGCGAGAACGGCCTGGACATCGAGTTCATCAACTTCGACGACCCGTACCTGCCCAACACCGCGCTGATCGAGGGTGAGGTCGATGCGAACTCCTTCCAGCACGTGGCATGGCTGAGCCAGTTCAACAAGGAGAACGCCGCCGACATCACGCCGGTGTTCTCCACCGTCATCTCCGCGTGGGGTCTGTTCTCGGACACGCTCGCCTCGGTCGACGACGTCCCGGCCGGTGCACGCATCGCAGTCCCCGACGACCCGGCGAACTTCTCGCGCTCGCTGTTCATCCTGCAGACCGCGGGTGTGCTCGAGGTCGACCCCGACGCCGGAGTCTTCCCCACCGAAGAGGACATCATCGCCAACCCTGACAACATCGAGTTGGTGCGCCTCGCACACGAATCCGTGCAGACCGCGTACACGGATCCGACCATCGACGCGGTCGTCGTCGCCACCGACGACTTCGACCCCGCGTTGAAGATCACCAGCGGCGACGCTCTCGTACTGGAGGACTCCTCGGCCTCGACATCCAGCCCGTACGTCATCGTCGTCGCGACGACGGCGAAGAACGCCGACAACCCGGCGTGGGTGCTGCTGGAGAAGACCTACCGCGATCAGCGGGTCGTGTCGGCACTCGAGACGGAGAAGCGCGGCGAGGCCACCATCGTCGAGCTGCCGGTCGAAGACCTGCGCGCTGCGCTCGCCGAACTGACTGCGCAGTAGTCGTCCGCGACGGGCGGCGGCTCCGGCCGTCGCCCGTCGCTTCGTCCTGTGTGCGTCGCCGATCGAAAGTCTGGAATGTCAGAGCGCATCCGCCTCACCGAGGTATCCAAGCAGTACGTCGCGAACAAGAAGGCGACCCCGGCGCTCGCGCTGGATGGCATCGACCTGTTGATCGAGGCGGGTGAGGTGTACGGCCTCATCGGACGATCCGGCGCCGGCAAGTCGACGCTGCTGCGGATGATCAACGGACTCGAGGCTCCTACCAGCGGGCAGGTGCTGGTCGACGGAGTGGACGTGCAGACGCTCTCGCCGGGCGAATTGCGGACCCTGCGTCACGGCATCGGGATGGTGTTCCAGCAATTCAGCCTCTGGAATTCACGCACGGTCTACGGCAACATCGCCACTCCGCTGAAGATCGCCGGCTGGAAGGATGCCGACATCTCCCGTCGCGTCGGCGAGCTGCTGGATTTCGTGGGGCTCGGCGGCAAGGCCTTCGCGCGACCGCGCCAGCTCTCAGGCGGACAGAAGCAGCGCGTCGGCATCGCCCGTGCCATCGCCAGCCGGCCCTCGATCCTGCTCGCGGACGAGGCCACCAGCGCGCTGGACCCGCAGACCACCACCGAGATCGTCGACCTGCTGCGATCGGTCAACCGCGAATTCGGTATCACGATCGTCGTCGTCACGCACGAGATGGATGTCATCAGTCGTCTCGCCGACCGGGTCTCGATCCTCAGCCAGGGACGCGTCGTGGAGTCCGGAGAGATCCATCAGATCCTTGCGCGCCCGAGTCACGCGGTCACTCAAGGGCTCGTCGGCTCGTACACGCGCACAGCGCTGACCGACGCCGAGAAGACCGCGCTGCGGGATCGATTCGGCGGGCGCAAGATCTCGGTCGCGGTGGATGACGTGCTGGTCAACAGCCCGGTGCTGTCCCGCCTCGCACGCGAGAACGGCGTCGACTTCGCCGTGATCCAGGGTGGTGTGGCCCGCGTCAAGGATCAGCCATATGGACAGCTGAGCCTCGCCCTGTATGGCGACGACGTCGCCATCGACCGCTTCACCGCCGACCTCAGTGCCCAGACCGAGGTTACGGCGTGGTGATCCCGCAGTTCATCGACGTGGACGTCGTCGTCCCCAAGGTCGCCAAAGCCCTCGGCGAGACCCTCTTCATGGTGACGGTCTCGTTCTTCTTCGCTGCCATCATCGGTCTCATCCTCGGCATCTTCCTGTTCGCCACCCGGCCCGGCCAGTTGCTGCACAGCCGCGCCACGCACACGGTGCTGAACATCGTGGTCAACACGCTCCGGCCGATCCCGTTCATCATCCTGCTGATCGCGCTGACACCGCTGACGCGCGCGCTCATCGGCACGAGCATCGGACCTGCCGCCGCGATCCTTCCGCTCACGATCGCCGCGTCCGTCGGCATCGCACGCGTCGCCGAGACGAACCTCGTCGCCGTCGATCCCGGTGTCGTCGAGGCCGCCGCAGCCGTCGGTGCGAAGCCGCTGCACATCCTGTTCGGATTCGTCGTCCGGGAGGCGTTCGGACCCCTCCTGCTGTCGCTGACCTTCATCTTCGTCGCGCTCATCGACGCGACCGCGGTGGCCGGCGCCGTCGGTGGAGGGGGACTCGGCAACCTGGCGCTGACCTACGGATACCAGCGGTTCGACTACGGCGTGATGATCCTGATCATCCTCGTCCTGATCGGTCTCGTTCAGCTGGTGCAGTTCCTCGGCAACCGGATCGCCCGCCGGTTCATCGACCGATGACGGGGTCGTCGTCGACCGCGATGTCCTCAGCGATCGCGCCCCCTACCGCCCCTGACCCCGAATGGATGCTGAACATGACTGAGACGTTGCAGGACGCGCGTTCACCCGAATCCCTCGCGGGCGCCAGTGCGCTTCTCGCGCACCTGCCGGAGCGGAAAGGGTTCGGCGATGCGACGCTCGTCAGACTCTCCGAGGGTTCGATCGACCTGGGCGGCGGCAATCCGTCCACCGACGTGCTTCCGACGGACCTCTACCGGGATGCCGCGGCCGCCGTGACAGAGAGTGCGGGCTTCGCCGAGACGCTGCGTTACTCGGCCTCTGCCGGCCTCCCCTCGTTCCGTGCCGCCATCGCCGCCCGCGAGGACGTGGACCCGGGCCGGGTCATCGTGACCGACGGGGGAGCGCACGGGCTGTCGCTGGCCGCCCTCGGCACGCTCGATCCGGGTGACACGATCGTCGTGGATGACCCGGTGTATCCGCTCTTCCTACGCGTGCTCGACCTCGTCGGCGTCAACGTCGAGGCGATTCCGGTCACCAGCGAGGGCATCGACGTCGATGCCCTGGCCGCGCGGCTGCGCGCGGGGCTCCGCCCGAAGGCGCTGTTCACCGTGCCGACCTTCCAGAACCCCTCCGGTACCACGCTCACCGCAGAGAAGTCGGCGGCGCTGGTGGATCTCGCCGAGCAGTACGGGTTCCTGATCCTCTCGGATGACCCGTACCGGCAGATCGCGTTTCCGGGCACGGTCGTTCCCGCGCGTCCGCGGCTGCGCGAGACGGACCGGGTGATCGCGGTGAACTCGTTCTCGAAGACCCTCGGACCCGGGCTCCGCCTGGGCTGGCTGACCGTGCCGACCGCGCTCGAAGCCGGGTTCACCAAGCTGCGCAACCGGCTGGACGGTCAGACCAGCGGCGTCCTGCAGGATCTCGTCGGCCGAATGCTGACCGACCCGCGCCTGGATCCCGCGATCGCCGCAGCGGGTGCCGTTTACCAGGACAAGGCGCGGGTGCTGACCTCGGCGCTGCGCGAGCAGTTCGGCGATGGCGTGGAGCTGACCGATCCGACCGGCGGCTTCTTCGTGTGGGCGCGTCTGGGCGGCGACCTCGACTTCGCGCGTGTCTTCGAGGCGGCGCAGGACCTCGGGGTCACCTACCAGCGGGGCGAGTGGTTCGCCGCCGGTGCACAGGAATTCCGCGGCTTCGTACGGCTGTCGTTCGCCGAGCCCGACGTCGAGTCCCTCCGCGAGGGGGTGGCCCGGCTCGCGCAGGCGTGGCGCGCCGAGGGCGGTCGCTGAGACTGCGACCGCGCCTCAGCCGGCGTCGATCAGCCGGGCGACGGCGCCGACGTTCTGCATGAAGCCGGTGAGGTCGGTCTCGCCCTCAGGCGGCTGCAGCACCACCGTGGTGGCGCCGGCCGTGAAGAACGGGTCGATCGCCGACGTCACGTCCACGGCATCGCCGACGACCATCAACGCGGGGTCGACGGTCCCCGCGGCGCGGCCCAGTTCTTCGGCGAGCCGAGCCCGCGCCGCCGCGCCGCCGAAACCGGTCGAGACGAAGACGATGAGTTCGTGCGAGCCGTCGCGTCCCGCACCGGCTCGACCCTCTCGAGCCAGGGCGAGGGTCCGGGCCACGCGATCGGGAGTGCTTCCGGCGGGCAGCACGGTGCCGTCGCCGACCTCACCGGTCAGTCGTACGGTCTTGGGGCCTTCGCCGGACACCACCACGCCGGGCGGCTGTACCGGTGGCCAGTTCAGTCGCACGCGGTCGAGCGAGACGTAGCGGCCCGTGGCGCTGACTTCTTCGCCGGCCAGAAGGGCACGCAGGGCGGGCACGTACTCGCGCATCAGGGTGAGCGGCGATGCGGCCCGTGCGCCCACCTGGCCCATCCACTCGAGTACCCCGTGGCCCACGCCGGGGATGAGCCGCCCCGGAAACAGCCGCTCGATCGTGGCGATCTCCATGGCTGTGGCGGCGACGTTGCGCAACGGGATCGGCGCGACGCCGATTCCGACACGCATCCGCGTGGTCCAGGCCAGGACAGCGGATGCTGTGGCGAACGCCGACTCGCGGAAACAGTCCTCCCACAACCAGAGTTCGGGCACGCCCGATTCGTCGGCGGTCTGCGCGGCGTCGCGCAGTGCCTCAGGCGGGAAGGAGGGGGTGAAGATCGCTCCGACGCGTCGCATGCCACAACCCTGCCATGTCCCTCCGACGTCTTGACCGGACTCGGCGGGCGCGGTAGTCGTAGGGGATGGCCGATGAACTGCAGAACTGGCTCGATCGCTATCTCACCGCGTGGTCCTCGAACGAGCCCGACGACATCCGCGCGCTCTTCGTCGAGGACGGCACCTACGCCGGTGGTCCCTTCGACCCGCACCCCTGGATCGGGCGCGACGCCATCGTCGACGGCTGGATCGCCCACAAGGACGAACCCGGCGAGTGGACCTTCAGCGGCGAGCCGATCGCGTACTCCGACGGCGTCGGTGTCATCGAGGGCCACACCGAATACAAGGACGGCAACGTCTATGCGAACCTGTGGGTCGTCCACCTCGCCGACGACGGTCGGGCGACCTCGTTCGTGGAGTGGTACATGGAACCCGGTCCGGTGCGCGAGGGTCAGGCCTGAGATTCCGCGGGATCCCGCACCTCACAAACTTTTTTCCATGCAGATGCATCCAAATTAGCGTCGGCACCGAAGTACTCCTTGCAGGGCGGAAAGAGCCGCCCCTCTGAAGGAGGACACAGTGCGCAAGACAATCGCAGCCGGCGTCGTCGCCGGCTTTGCCCTCGCGGCGGGTTTCATCGCCCCCGCCCAGGCCATCTCGGCAACAACGGCCGACCTTTCGGTGCTCCATGGCATTCCGGACACCCCGGTGGACGTCTACGTCAACGGCGAATTGACGCTCGATGACTTCCAGCCCGGCGACCTGGCCGGTCCGCTCGACCTTCCCGCCGGGGACTACGAGGTCGCTCTCACGGCGACGGATGCCGCGGACGCCAGTGCTCCGATTCTCGGACCGATCACGCTCACACTGGCTGCCGGCAGCAGCTACACGGCTGTCGCCTTCCTGGATGAGGCGGGCGACCCGACCGCCAAGCTGTTCACGAACGACATCAGCACCACCGCCGCCGGAGAGGGCCGGCTGACCGTGCGTCACGTCGCGGCCGCGCCCGCTGTGGACATCCTGGCCGGGGGAGCGCCCGTGGTCGAAGATCTCGTCAACCCGAATGAGGCGACGCTGAACATCCCGGCCGGCACCGTCTCGGCATCCGTCGCCCTCGCCGGCACGACCGAGCCCGTGCTCGGCCCGGCCGATGTCGCCGTCCAGGACGGCGTCCTGACGATCGTCTACGCATGGGGAAGCGCCGAGGGTGAGAGTCTCGCCCTTGCCGTCCAGAACATCACCGTCGGGCACACCGCGCCCGGAGGAGTGAACTCGGGCACCGCTGGTTACGCCGCGCAGCGGGACGCCATCGTCCCGGCACTGTGGATCCTCGGGATCGCCTTCAGCGCCGCCCTCGCGTCGCTCGGCGTCGTCACCGCCCGCCGCGCCCGCGCAGCGAGCGTCGAGTCCTGAGCG
Source organism: Microbacterium terregens (assembly GCF_039534975.1). NCBI lineage: Bacteria > Bacillati > Actinomycetota > Actinomycetes > Micrococcales > Microbacteriaceae > Microbacterium > Microbacterium terregens. Next base: position 2,367,763 of record NZ_BAAAWH010000001.1, on the reverse strand, counting down.
ACCGACCGACCACGCGGAGGGTGATACCCGTGCTTCGACGACTGATCGCACCTGTGGCGCTCGTCCTCGCGCTCTCCGCGTGCGCACCCGCCCCGGCCACCACCGGGGCGGGTGCCCCCTCTTCGCCGGCGCCGTCGGCAACCCCCGCACCGGCGCCGACACCTGATTACGACGTGCCGGTCGTGCAGAGCACGCTGCCGCCGGTACGTGCGGCCGTCCCGCCGGTGCGCGTTCAGATCGGTGCGGCGGGCATCGACATCGACGTGATCCCGGTGGGCGTCGAAGCCGGCGGGTTCATGGAGTTGCCCGAGAACCCGGCGATCGCCGGGTGGTACCGATTCGGGTCGGACCCCTGGAGCCCGGACGGGAACACCGTCATCTCGGCACACATCGATGCGCCGGAGTATCCGATCGGGCCCTTTGCCGAATTGCGCGGACTGGTGCCCGGCAGCGAAGTGACCGTACTGGGACAGGACGGCGCCGCCGCCGTCTACGACGTGGCGTCGGTGACCTATTACCCGAAGCAGGACCTGCCCACGGACGAGATCTTCGCTCGCATGGGCACGAGGTCACTGGTCCTGATCACGTGCGGGGGAGCCTTCGACAGCTCCACCGGACGGTATGCCGACAACGTGGTCGTCGTGGCCGCACCCCGCATCTAGAGCCCGCTCGGGAGCGCGCTCACGACGAAGGCCACACGACCAGCAGCAGGCCCTGCTTGGTGTCGGCGTACTTCACCCAGCCGTCGCCGAAGAGATAGGTGAGACCGTAGCCGTCTTCGTCGGTCGCGACCGTCGTCTCCGAGCTCTCGGTGACCACAACGCCCTCCGGAACCTCTTCCGCGCGCCAGCCGATGTTCTTGAGGTACTTCTGCGCGTCCGCGGCCTGCTTGGCCGTGATCGGCGCCCAGCCGTAGATCTGCACGTGATCGGTGGCGATCGAGAAGTCGCCCCAGATGCACTGGACGCCTTCGGGGATCTCAAGCTCGCCGACGCGGAAGGGTTCGGCCCTCGCGGTCCACCCCACCGCCTCGAAGGCCGTGACGGTCTGGGCGGGGATGATCGTCTCGCACGTCGGATCGGCTGCCGGCGCCGTCGGCGCCTCGGTCTCGGGCGTCGGAGTCGGCGACGTCGCTGCCGGGACAGGAGTCTGCGACGCGTCGGGCTGTCCTGCGGGTGTGCTCGCACACGCGGTGGCGAACAGGAGCGTCGTGGCGAGCAGGATCGAGGCTCCGAAGAGGTGCCGGGCGTGCTTCATCGAGTGCTCTCCGACGGTGGTGTCGGACTCAGCAGATCGAGGAATGCGGAATGGAGAACGCCGTTGGTGGCCAGTGAGGACCTCTCCGCGATGGAGTCGTTCCCGGCGTACGAGGTGAAGCGGCCGCCGGCTTCGGTGATGATCGGTACCAGCGCGGCGATGTCGTACTCCTGCACGCCGAACTCGGCGACGAACTCGAGGCGTCCCTCGGCCAGCAGCATGTACGGCCAGGTGTCGCCGTACCCGCGGTCCCGCCACACCGAGCGGGACAGACGCACCAGCGCGTCCAGCTGTCCTGCCTCGTCCCACTGTCGAATGCTCTGGAAGCTGGCGCTGGCATCGGAGATCGCGCCGACCGATGAGACGGCGAGCCGCCGCGGGGGTCCGTCCGGTGTGTTCGTCCATGCGCCGAGGTCGGTCGCGGCCCACCACCGGCGGCCGAGAGCGGGCTGGCTGGCGACGCCGATCCGGGGCACGCCGTCGATCGACAGCGCGATCAGGGTCGTCCACATGGGGATGCCCTTGAGATAGTTGGCGGTGCCGTCGATCGGGTCGATGATCCACTGGCGGGCCGCGTCGCCGGAGATGCCGTACTCCTCACCGAAGACGCCGTCGGTGGGACGCTCGGTCTCGAGGATCGAGCGGATCGCGCGCTCGGTGGCCAGGTCGGCCTCGGTGACGTAGGACGAGTCGGCCTTCAGCTGCACGTCGAGGTCGGCGGCGTCGAATCGGGCCATCGAGACCGCGTCCGCGGCATCCGCGAGTTGCAGGGCCAAAGCCAGATCGGCCCGAAGATCCCCGTCGAAGGGTGCGTTGAAGGACACCGAAGAGGAGGGGGAGGTCACGGTGTCCACGATACCGGGCGGCGCCATCACGATTTCCGAGTGACGCAATCGTGATGGTAACGTTTAGCCTCGGTTCGCCCTCGTGAACCACGCACCTCTAGCTCAATCGGCAGAGCAACTGACTCTTAATCAGTGGGTTCTGGGTTCAAGTCCCAGGGGGTGCACGTTTTGCTGAAGGGCCCCTCTCCGGGGCCCTTCGTTTTTTTGCGTGATCGCACCCGGGAGGACCGAGTCATGAGCCGGTACACGGTCGCGACGGACGGTGCCTGCATGCGCAATCCGGGCCCGGCCGGATGGGCGTGGGTGGGCGAGGACGGACGCTGGGCCGCGGGTTCGCTCGAGGCCGGGACGAACAACATCGGCGAGCTGCTGGCGGTGCTCTACGCGATTCGCGATCACGCGCGGCTGGCGGAGCTGCACATCCAGGCGGACTCGATGTACGCGATCAACACCTACCAGTCCTGGATGGACGCGCACGCGCGGCGTGGCTGGAAGACCAGCACGGGACAGCCCACGAAGAACGCGGACATCCTGCGTGCGCTGATCGAGGCCCGCGACGCCCGGCGCGCGGCGAATCTGCCCGACGTCACGTTCGAACACGTCAAGGGGCACGCCGGCCACCGCCTGAACGGCTGGGCCGACGAGCGGGCGGTGCGCGCTTCGCAGCACGGCGACCGGGGTCTCGGGGCGATCTGGTCCACGGACCGTGGTCTGGCGCTGCTCGACGTCACCGTCGACGCGCCCAAAGCGGGCGGCGACAAGCCGAGGCGCAAGCGGACCGCCGCGTCCGACGCGTGAGCGCTGCGAGTGTCCCGAATCGGTAACGAGTGCGAGCCCGCCCGCGTCTCGGCTTGACAGCGGTCGCGCCGCTTCCTACGGTTGCCATTACCTGAATCAGGTTTCAGGTAATCCCTTCCAACGGTGAAAGGCACGCACATGCGGGTTACGAAGAAGTTGCTCCTGGGCTCCGTGGTCGCCACGGCAGCGCTCGTCCTGGCCGCCTGCGCGCCGCAGGCTGCTGCCCCGGGCGGTGACGCCTCGGAGACGCCGAGCGGCCCGGCCGAGATCACGGTCGGCATCGTCACGAGCGAGACAGGACCGCTCGCCGGCTATGGCAAGCAGTACCTCGACGCGTTCAAGGCCGGCATGGACTACGCGACCGACGGCACCAACGAGGTGGACGGCACCGCGATCACGGTCGAGTACAAGGACGACGCGGGCGACCCCGACAAGGCGGTGACCGCCGTCAAGGAGCTCATCGGAGCAGGCGTCAACATCATCGGCGGCAGCGCCTCCTCGGGGGTCGCGCTCGCCGTCGCCGAGCAGGCCGCGCAGAACAAGGTGCTGTTCGTGTCGGGCCCGGCCGCTGCCGATGCGATCACCGGGATCAACGAGTACACGTTCCGCTCCGGCCGCCAGAGCGCACAGGACGTCGCGACCGCCGGAACGTTCCTCGACGACATCGAGGGCAAGACCATCACCGTGTTCGCACAGAACAGCGCGTTCGGTCAGGGCAACGAGGCGGCTGTGAAGGCGATCCTGGGCGCTCAGGGCGCCACCGTCAACTCTGTGCTCGTCGCCGAGGACGTGACGGAGTTCACGCCGTTCGCGCAGCAGGTGCTCGCCGGCAGCCCCGATCTGGTGTTCGTCGCGTGGGCCGGCGCGACCTCCGGCGCGATGTGGCAGGCGATGAGCCAGCAGGGCGTGCTGGATGAGATCCCGGTCGTGACCGGCCTCGGCGACGCCGCGACGTTCGGGGCGTACGGCGAGGCATCCGAGAAGATCAGCTTCTTGAACCACTACTTCCCGGGTGCGAACGACAACGACGTGAACGAGGCGATGATCGAACTCATCGAGGACGCGGGCGGCACGCCCGACCTGTTCAGTCCCGACGGCTTCAACGCGGCCATCATGATCGTCCAGGCGATCAAGGAAGGCAAGGGCGACGTCGATGCGATGATCGCGGCACTCGAAGGCTTCGAGTTCGAGGGCCCGAAGGGCGCGATGACCGTGCGCGCGGGCGACCACGCCCTCATCCAGGAGATGTACCAGGCCAAGCTCGTCGCCGACGGTGCGACGTTCGTCGCCGAGCTGGTGGACACGGCCGCCGCCGACGCGGTCGCTCCCGCCGAAGCCAAGTAGCGACGGCAGCAGCATGAGCACCCCCGCCCCGTCCGCGTTGAAGATCGACGGCCTCGGCCTGCAGATCGGCGGCGCGACGATCCTCAAGGATGTCGAACTCGATGTCGCCGCCGGCTCGCTCGTCGGCGTCATCGGGCCCAACGGCGCCGGCAAGACCACGCTGTTCAACGTGATCTCCGGCCTGATGAAGCCCACGTCAGGACGCGTCCTGATGCACGGGAACGACATCACTTCAGCGTCCGTGCCCGCCCGGGCGCGGGCGGGGCTGGGGCGCACCTTTCAGACCTCGAGCCTGTTCCCGAGGCTCAGCGTCCTCGAGAACGTGCGCCTCGCGGCGCAGGTCTCGCTCGGCGGCGACTATTCGCTGCTGCGATTCCCGCGACGAACGGATGCCGCCACCGAGCTGGCACGGGCCAAGCTCGAGGCCGTCGGGCTCACGCACAAGCTCGACCACGCGGCCGGTGACATCTCGCACGGAGACAAGCGCAAGCTCGAGATCGCCGTGCTGCTGGTGACCAACGCGAGCATCGTCCTGCTCGACGAGCCGATGGCCGGCGTCGGCTCGGGAGACGTCTCAGGCCTCGTCGAGAACATCCGCGACATGCAGCGCGAGAACGGCTGCACGGTGCTGATGGTCGAGCACCACATCGATGTCCTCATGGGCCTGGTGCAGAAGGTCGCGGTGATGTACTTCGGCAGCATCATCGCCTACGACACTCCCCAGAACATCATGGACAACCCGCTCGTCCAGAGCGCCTATCTCGGAACGGCGGCCGCATGACCGCCGCCACCAGCATCCTGGAGGTGCGCAACCTGCGCTGTTCGATCGCCGGACAGCAGGTCGTCGAGGACGTCACGTTCTCGGTGCCGGCGACCGGCATCACCGCGGTCCTCGGACGCAACGGGGTGGGCAAGACCTCGACGCTGCGCGGCATCCTGGGCCTGATCTCCCGCCGCGGCGAAGTCACGCTGGCCGGTGAACGCATCGACGGCCTGCCGACGCACCGGATCGTGCAGCGCGGGGTCGGCTACGTACCCGAGGACCGTGAGGTGTTCGCCAAGCTGACGGTCGCCGAGAACCTCGCCATCGCCGAGCGCCAGAAGAATCCGCGCCGGGAGTTCGTCGATGCGCTGTTCCCCGACCTCGTGCAGCGTCGCGACCAGATGGCCGGCACGCTCTCGGGCGGCCAGCAGCAGATGGTGTCGGTGGCCCGCGCCCTGCTGAATGACAACCGTCTTCTTCTTGTGGACGAGCCCACCAAGGGGCTCGCGCCGAGGATCGTCACGGAGGTGACCGACGCGCTCCTGGAGGCATCCAAGATCGTGCCGATCCTTCTCGTCGAGCAGAACCTCGAGGTCGTCCGCCGCCTCGCGGACGGTGCGATCGTGATCGGCGGCGGCCGCGTCGTGCACACCGGCCGCGCCCGCGAGATCCTCGACGACGACGACCTGACCCGTCGGCTGCTCGGTGTGCATGCGGAGGTGGGCGCATGAGCATGCTCGTCCTCACCCTCATCACCGGCGTCGGACTCGGCGCGCTCTACTTCCTCGTCGCCTCGGGCCTGAGCCTCATCTACGGCCTCATGCACGTGCTCAACTTCGCCCACGGGGCCTTCCTCACCCTCAGCGCGTTCATCGGCTGGCTCGTGGCGCAGGCGCTCGGCACGGAGTCGTGGGTCTCGTTCCTCCTTTCGATCGGGGTCGGCGCCCTGGTCGGTGCCGTGTTCGCGACCCTCACCGAGCTGGTGCTGATCCGACCGCTGTACGAGAGGCACATCGAACAGGTGCTGGTCACCGTCGGTCTGTCCTTCGCCGCCGTCGCCCTGTTCGAGGGGATCTGGGGCACCGACCCGGTCAACATCGCCGGGCCGCCGTGGCTCAAGCAGACCACCGAGGTACTCGGCGCGCGCATCCCGAACACGTACTGGGTGCTCATGATCGCCGCACTGCTCGTCCTGAGCGCGCTGGTGATCTTCCTGCAGAAGACCCGCTACGGCATGATCATCCGCGCCGGCGTCGAGAACCGCTCGATGGTGACGGCGCTGGGCATCGACGTGCGGCGCTCGTTCACCCTCGTCTTCGCGATCGGCGGTGCCGCAGCGGGCATCGGCGGAGTGCTGGCGATGCACTACACGACGTTCGTCTCGGCGCACCTCGGTTCGACGCTGCTGATCTTCGCGTTCATCGTCACCGTGATCGGGGGCCTCGGCTCACTCACCGGCGCCGCGATCGCCTCCGTGCTGGTCGCCGTCCTGCAGCAATTCGCCAACTCGTACCTGAACGGGACCGGCGACTTCATCGTCGTCATCCTGCTCGCGCTCGTGCTGCTGGTGCGACCGTCCGGCATCCTCGGGAGGAAGGCATGACCCTTCGACAGGCTCAGGGACCGGGGAAGTGGATCCCCGTCGTCGTCGGCGCCTCCCTCGTGGTGCTCATGGCGGTGCTGCCGCTGCTGAACATCTCGATTCCCGGCATCCTGCCCACGCCGACGTACATGCCGGGCACACTGGCCCTGCTTTCGTTGTGCATGGTGTTCGCGGCCCTCGCGCTGTCGTACAACCTGCTGCTCGGCTCGGCCGGGATGCTGTCCTTCGGGCATGCGCTGTACTTCGGCGCCGGCGCCTACGGTCTGGGCATCGCGCTCGAGCACTTCGGCGTGCCGCTGTTTCCCGGCATCTTCGTCGCCCTCATCGGCGGAATGGGAATCGCCTTCGTCACCGGCGCCGTCGCGATGCGGGTGTCCGGCATCCCGTTCGCGATGGTCACCCTCGCCTTCGCGCAGGCAGGGTCGGTGCTGGTGCGCCGCAACTCCGGCATCACCGGGGGCGAAGAAGGCCTGAGCCTGAACACCGAGCAGGTGCCCGATCTGCTGGTCGGGGTGGTGAACACCCGCAACCTGTACTGGTTCGCGCTGGCCGTGCTGGTGATCGTCTACCTCGTCACGCTCTGGGTCGACACGTCGCGCCTCGGGCACCTGGCCCGCGCGACGCGGGAGAACGAGCAGCGTGTGCGCGTGCTCGGCCTGCGTCCGTACCGCGCGAAGCTTCTGGTCTTCGTGATCGCCGGCGTGCTGGCGAGCCTGGCCGGAGTCGCCTACATGCTGCTGCAGTCCGGCACCGTGCCCCGCTCCGTATCGGCCGACCTGACGATCACGATCCTCGTGATGGTCGTCCTCGGTGGCGTCGGGTTCCGGTGGGGTGCCATCGTGGGGGGCGTGCTGTACACACTGCTGGACCAGCGCCTCACGGTCGTGGCGGGGTCGGAGCTCGTCGCGGGGCTTCCCGACGTGCTGCGCATTCCGCTGTCCGAGCCGCTGTTCCTCCTCGGCGTCCTGTTCATCCTGGTGGTCATGTTCCTGCCGGGAGGCATCGCCGGCACGATCGATGCGTGGTGGCGTCGCCGTCGTGGCGAGCGCGTGCGTCTGTCGCTGCAGAGCATGGACGATGCGGATGCCGAGACCGACGTTCCCGCCGAGGTGCGCGTATGAGCGGGGACACGGCCGTCGAAGACGGGCCGCACACGATCGGGCGCTGGCTCATCGCCCGCGCCGCCCAGTCCCCAGCACGCATCGCGATCGACGACCGCGGCGTCACGATCGACTACGCGACCCTCGCCCTGCGCGCGACCGACCTGGCCGACGGGCTCCGCCGGGTCGGGTACGGGCCCGGCTCGCGGCTGGCGACCATCTCGGGCAACTCCACCGACCACGTCGTCGCGTTCTTCGCGTGCGCGCTCGCCGGCGTCGCGTTCGTCCCGTTGTCGTGGCGTCTGACCGCGCGAGAACTGGGTGAGGTGCTGCGTCGCACCGACCCCGCGCTCGTGCTCATCGACGACGAGTACGGCTCGCTCGCCGCTGAGGCGCTGCGGGCACTCGAGGTCATCCCGCCGCTGGCCCCCCTCGGCTCGACCGGTGTCGAGGCGGTCGTGCCGTCCCCGCGAGAGCCGCGTCCGATGCGGCATGTCCGCGATGACGACCCGCTGCTGATCATCTTCACCTCGGGCAGCGAGGCCGCCCCCAAGGGCGTCGTGCTGACCCATGCCAACTGCTTCTGGAACAACCTGGCGCTCTCGCAGGCGCTGCCGCTGACGCAGGACGACGTGGTCCTCGCGATGCTGCCGCAGTTCCACGTGGCCGCCTGGAACTGCCAGCCGCTCCTGGCCTGGTGGGTGGGTGCGACGGTCGTGCTCGAGCGGTCCTTCCAGCCGGCGCGGGTGCTGCAGCTGATCCACGAACGACGGGTGACGGCCATGATGGGCGTGCCCACGCAGTACGCGATGCTCACCCGCGACCGGCAGTGGGGCGTGACGGATGTCTCGTGTCTGCGCCTGGCGCTCGTCGGCGGGGCGACCTTGCCCGCCGAACTGCACGACGCGTGGGCCGCGCGCGGACTGGCGTTGACCCAGGGATACGGGCTCACCGAGGCGGCGCCGAATGTGCTGCAGCTGCCCGCCCACGACGCCACCGCGCATCCCGGCGCCGTAGGGCGCCCGTACCCGCACGTCACTGTGCGGATCGCCGACCCCGCGACCGGGCTTCCGCTCGAGGGAGAGGCCACCGGCGAGCTGTGGGTCCGCGGGCCGAGCGTGTTCGCGGGCTACCTGGACGATGAGGCCGCGACCGCAGCGGCGATGGTCGGGGAGTGGCTGCGCACCGGCGACCTGGTGCACCGCGACGCCGCGGGTGTCTACCGCGTCGTCGACCGGATCAAGGACATCTTCATCTCGGGCGGCGAGAACGTCGCCCCTGCCGAGGTCGAGCTCGCGCTCTGCCTGCATCCGCTGATCGAGTCCGCCGCCGTCGTCGGAGTGCCCGACCCGGTCTGGGGCGAGCGGGGAGTGGCCTTCGTCGTTCCGACCGCCGGCGCGATGCTCTCGACAGACGAGGTGCTCGCCCACGCGCGCCGGAACCTCGCTTCGTTCAAGATCCCCGTGCACGTGGAAATCGTCGAGTCGCTGCCGCGCTCGACCATCGAGAAGCTCGCGCGGCCGCGCCTGCGCGACCGCGCGCGACAGCTCCTGGAGGGTGTGCACCATGACGATTCCCGATGAGCTGATCGGTGGTGAACCCGGGTCGGTGTCGTCTGCGACCGGACGCCCGCTGACCAAGCGCGGTGAGGCGACCCGCCGCCGGCTGCTCGAGGCTGCCGAAGTCGTCTTCGCCGAGCAGGGATATCACGAGGCATCCATCGTGAAGATCACCGAGCGGGCCGGAATCGGACTCGGCACCTTCTATCTGTACTTCGACAGCAAGCAGTCGATCTTCGAGGCGCTCGTGATCGACCTCAACCGGCGGGTCCGCCATTCCATGTCCGAGGCGATGGCCGGCGCGTCCTCGCGTCTCGAGGCCGAGCGTGCGGGCTTCACCGGGTTCTTCCACTTCACGGCCGAGCATCCCGCGCTGTATCGCGTGGTGCGCGAGGCCGAGTTCGTCTCGCCCGAGACTCTGCGTCTGCACTACACGCGCATCGTCGAAGGCTATGAGGCAGGGCTGAGCGCCGCGCAGACGGCCGGCGACGTCGACCGTGCGCTCGACCCCGAGGTGACCGCGTGGGCGCTGATGGGCATGGGCGAGCTGATCGGCATGCGCTTCCTGCTCTGGGAGCGCGACGCGCAGGGAAAACCGCCGTCGGTGCTCGACCCGAAGGTCTTCGACGACATGATGAGGTTCATCGACAACGCACTCGCGCCGCGTCGCGAGCAAGGGGGGAAGCCATGACGGATCAGGATCTGGCGGGCAAACGCGCGGTCGTCACCGGCGGTGCCAGCGGCATCGGGCTCGCCTGCGTGCACGAGTTCGCGGCGCGCGGCGCGCACGTCGTCGTGGCGGACCACCACGTCTACCTGACCGAATCGATCGCCGACGAGGTCGGCGGGGACCCGTGGCTGATCGATCTGGCCGATACGAAGCAGCTCGAGGACCTCGCCCTCGACGCGGACATCCTCGTCAACAACGTGGGCATCCAGCGGGTGAGCCCGATTCCCGAGTTCGACCCCGAGACATTCCGGCTGATGCAGCGGCTCATGGTCGAATCCCCGTTCCTGCTCATCCGCGCCGTGCTGCCGGGGATGTACCGCCGCGGGTGGGGCCGAGTCGTCAATGTGTCGAGCGCGCACGGTCTGCGCGCGAGCGCGTTCAAGTCCGCGTACGTCACTGCCAAGCACGGGCTCGAAGGACTCTCCAAGGTCACCGCTCTGGAGGGGGCCGCGCACGGGGTGACGAGCAACTGCATCAACCCGTCGTACGTGCGCACCCCGCTGGTCGAGCACCAGATCACCGACCAGGCGCGGGTGCACGGCATCCCCGAGGACGAGGTGCTCGAGAAGGTGCTGCTGACCGAGAATGCGATCAAGCGGCTCATCGAGCCGGAAGAGGTCGCATCGCTGGTGGGGTGGCTCGTCTCCGACAAGGCCGGCATGGTCACCGGCGCGTCCTACACGATGGATGGCGGGTGGACGGCTCGATGAGCCGCTACCGCACCGCCGAGGTCCCCGTCGCCGGCGGCGACCTGCACGTAGGCATCTGGGAGCCGGAGAACGGCACAGCGGATGCCGCACCCGCCGTCCTGATGATCCATGGCGTGACGGCATCCCACCTGTCCTGGCCGCTGGTGGCCGACCGCCTGCCGTTCGCGCGCGTGATCGCGCCGGACCTGCGGGGGCGGGGCCGCAGCAACGAGCTCACCGGCTCGGCCGGACTGGACGCGCACGCCCGGGACCTGGTCGCCGTGCTCGACGCGCTCGGAATCGACCGTGCGGTCGTCGTCGGCCACTCCATGGGCGCGTTCGTCGCGCTGGTGCTCGGCGAGCGGTACCCGGAGCGCGTCTCGCGCCTGGTTCTCGTCGACGGCGGGCTGCCTCTGGACGTGCCGGACGAGCTTTCCGCCGACGAGGTCATCCGTCTCGTTCTCGGGCCCACCGCCGAGAGACTCGCGATGCGCTTCGCCTCGGTGGAGGCCTACCTCGACTTCTGGCGTGCGCACCCGGCGTTCACACGCGATTGGACGCCCGCGCTCGAGGCGTACTTCGCGTACGACCTGGTCGGCGAGGAGCCGGAGCTTCGCCCGGCGACTCGCTATGCGACCCTCGAAGAGGACTCGATGGACCAGAACACCGGGACGGCGATCGCCGAGGCGCTGGCCCGGCTGCGGCATCCGACGGCCCTGCTGACCGCCGAGCGCGGGCTGCTGGATCAGCTGCCGGCGCTCTACGCCGCGGACCGGCTGCCGGACCTGCTGTCCGCGCACCCCGGAATCACCCATGTCGCGGTCAGCGACGTCAATCACTACACGATCGTGCTGTCCGAGCGCGGGGCGGATGCCGTCGCCGACGTCGTCCGCGATCAGCTCGCGCTCGCGTCCGCTGCCGTCCTGTCCTGACGAGGTCAGCGGGCGGTCGCGGCGACGCGCGTCGTGAGCTGATGCGCGTGGGCGAGCAGCGTGCGACCCAGGTCGGCGAGCCGATCGGGTCCGAACCGGAACTGCACGCCGGTCAGGCTGAGCGCCCACTGCGGCTCGCCCGCGCGCGTGAACACCGCGGCGCCGAGACCGAAACTGCCCTCGACGATCAGACCGGGGTTCAGGGCGTAGCCGCGCTCCTGCGTCTCGCGCAGGCGGGTGCGGAGGCGCTTCTCGCCGTGCGCCGCACCCCACTTGGCCGGCAGTTCCGGATGCCGCTCGAAATAGGCGTCCACATCGTGGGGTGGCAGGAACGCGAGGATCGCCAGGCCGGCCGAGGCAACGCCGAGAGGGAACCGCACGCCCTCGGAGAGGACGAACGACCGGATCGGAAAGCTGCCCTCCTCGCGGAGCAGGCACACCGTCTCGTCTCCGCGTCGCACCGAGAGGAACGCGCTCTCTTCCGTCCGCACAGCGAGGGAGCGCACGATGTCGCGTGCGATTCCGGTGATGTCATACCGGGATGCCGCGGCCGTTCCCATGAGATACAGCTCGGGGCCCGGCATCCACCGCCCGCTCTTCTCGTCCTGATCGACGAGCCCTTCCTGTCGCAGCGCAGCCAGCAGCCGATGCGCGGTGGGGCGCGTCAGGTCGGCGTGGCGCGCGAGGTCCGCCGCCGTGAGCCCCTCGTCGCCAGCGCCGGTCACGAGGCGCAGCAGACGGGCGGCCCGCGCCACCGACTGCGCGCCGGGCACCGATCGTTCGCGCGGAGTGTCCACCATATGGACAGTATGCCGTGCGCGATCCACATGGCGACAGCATGCGTCGCGGTCTGCCGCAGTCGCGCACAGGATGGAAGCACGAGTTTCCCCCAGACACAGGAGTCGCACGTGATCGACAAGACTTACGCGTCCGCCGCTGAGGCGGTCGCCGACATCCCGGACGGCGCGACACTCGCCGTCGGGGGATTCGGGCTCTCGGGCAATCCGATCGCCCTCATCGAGGCACTGCTGGCACAGGGCACGGGTGATCTGAGCATCGTCAGCAACAACTGCGGCGTCGACGACTGGGGCCTGGGAATCCTGCTCAACGCGAAGCGGATCCGCAAGATGACCTCGTCGTACGTCGGAGAGAACAAGGAGTTCGAGCGGCAGTTCCTCTCCGGTGAGCTCGAACTCGAGCTCACCCCGCAGGGCACGCTGGCCGAGAAGCTGCGTGCCGGCGGGTCCGGCATCGGCGCGTTCTACACGCAGACCGGTGTCGGCACGCAAGTCGCCGAGGGAGGCTTGCCGCGCCGCTATGACGGCCACGGGGGAGTGGCGGTGGCATCCCCGGTGAAGGACGTGCGCACGCTGGACGTGTCGGGAGAGCCCCGTGAATACGTGCTCGAAGAGGCGATCCAGACCGACTTCTCGCTCGTGCACGCGCTGCGCGGCGACCGCTACGGCAACCTGATCTTCAACAAGGCGGCCCGCAACTTCAATCCGCTGGCCGCGATGGCGGGTCGGATCTGCATCGCTCAGGTCGAGGAACTGGTCGAACCGGGCGAACTCGACCCCGACCAGATCCACCTGCCGGGAATCTACGTGCACCGCATCGTCGAGGTCGGCGCCGACATCGACAAGCGCATCGAGCGACGAACCGTCACCGCGACGGAAGGGAACTGACATGGTCCTCACCCGCAACGAGATGGCAGCCCGCGCCGCCGCCGAGCTGAGCGACGGCTCCTACGTCAACCTCGGTATCGGCCTGCCGACGCTGGTGCCCAACTTCGTCCCCGACGGCGTGACGGTCATCCTGCAGTCCGAGAACGGCATCCTGGGGGTCGGTCCGTACCCGACCGAGGCGAACGTGGACCCTGATCTGATCAACGCCGGAAAAGAGACCGTCACCGTCCTGCCCGGCGCGGCCTTCTTCGACTCCGCGACCAGCTTCGGCATGATCCGCGGCGGCAAGATCGACGCCGCGATCCTCGGGGCCATGCAGGTCTCGGCATCCGGCGACCTGGCGAACTGGATGATCCCCGGAAAGATGGTCAAGGGCCCCGGAGGCGCGATGGACCTCGTGCACGGCGCGGCCAAGGTCATCGTGCTGATGGAGCACGTCGCCAAGGACGGATCCGCGAAGATCGTCGATTCCTGCTCGCTGCCGCTGACCGGCAAGGGCGTCGTGCACCGCATCATCACGGACCTCGCCGTGATCGACGTGACGGATGCCGGTCTGGTCCTGGTCGAGACCGCCCCCGGCGTGACCGTCGACGAGGTGATCGCGGCGACCGAACCGCCGCTGATCGTCGCGGAGCACCTCACCACGACCACGGTTAAGGTGGACGCATGAACACCGAGGACGTCGTCATCGTCGCTGCCGCCCGCACGCCGCAGGGCCGTCTGAAGGGACAGCTCGCTCCGCTCACCGCGGTGCAGCTGGGCAGCACCGCGATCCGCGGAGCACTCGCGGGGGGCGGGATCGCCCCCGAGGATGTCGACGCGGTGCTCATCGGACAGGTGCTTCCTGCCGGAGCCGGCCAGAACCCGGCGCGGCAGGCGGCCGTGGGCGCCGGCATCCCCTGGGACGTGCACTCGGGATCGGTGAACAAGGTGTGCCTGTCGGGGCTGACCGCGATCATCGACGGAGCGCGCATGATCGCCGTCGGCGACGCGACGGTCGTGGTGGCTGCGGGCATGGAGTCGATGACCCGCGCGCCGCACCTGCTGATGAACTCGCGTGAGGGCTGGACCTACGGTTCGGTCGAAGTGCTGGACCACATGGCGTACGACGGACTGACCGACGCGTATGACCGCGAGAGCATGGGCGCCTCCACCGAGCGTCACAACGAGCGACTCGAGGTGACCCGCGAGATGCAGGATGCTGTGGCCGCCCGCTCGCATCAGCGCGCCGCCCGCGCGACCGACGCGGGCGTGTTCGCGGCGGAGATCGTGCCGGTCGAGATTCCGCAGCGCAAGGGGGACCCGCTGGTCGTCACCACCGACGAGGGCATCCGCCCCGAGACCACGGTCGACACGCTCGGCAGGCTGCGCGCCGCGTTCGCCGAGGGCGGGTCCATCACCGCCGGCAACTCCTCGCAGATCTCCGACGGCGCATCCGCCGTCGTGCTGACGCGACGCTCGCACGCCGACGCCAACGGCTGGCCGGTGCTGGCGGTCGTGGGGGCCTCGGGTCAGGTCGCGGGACCGGACAACTCGCTGCACGCGCAGCCCGCTCGCGCCATCGAGAAGGCGTGCCAGAAGCAGGGGATCACGCCGGCCGACCTCGACATCGTCGAGATCAACGAGGCCTTCGGGGCGGTCGTCGCCCGCTCACAGCACGAACTCGGGCTGTCCGACGACGTGGTGAACATCCACGGCGGCGGCATCGCGATCGGACACCCGATCGGCGCGTCGGGCAACCGGCTCGTGGTCCACATGGTGCACGAACTGGTGCGCCGCGGCGGCGGAACCGCGGCTGTCGCCCTGTGCGGCGGCGGCGGGCAAGGCGAAGCGCTGATCCTGACTCGCTGAGCCGTAAGGCCCCGCTTCTCTCGCCGAGTGCACGACTTCGCGTCGAGTGCACGCCTTCTCGACGCGGCTGGGCCGTGCACTCGGCGCCAACCCGTGAGCTCGCGGGACGGAACGGAACGGGAGCCCGAGGTGCCCGGACTAGAGTTCTCGCTATGAACACGATCAGCGCGCTCACGGCCGCCGATCACGACGAGTGGCTCGCGCTGTGGCGGGGCTACCTCGAGTTCTACGAGACCGAGTTGCCGGCCGCACAGACCGAGCTCACGTTCGCGCGCCTGATCGACGGCACCGAGCTGCACGGCGCGCTCGCGCGCGACGGCGCCGGAACGGCAATCGGCCTCGTGCACTGGCTGACCCACCCGGCGACGTGGTCGGCCGGGTCGTACTGCTATCTCGAGGATCTCTTCGTCAGCGCGGATGCGCGTGGGGGCGGCGCGGGCGCGTCGCTGATCCAGCACGTGCGGACGTGGGCACAGGAAGCCGGATGCGCCAAGGTCTACTGGCTCACCAGCACGGACAACCGCAGGGCCCGGGAACTCTACGATCGCGTCGCACGCCACTCGGGGTTCGTGCAGTACGAGATCGCGCTTCCGGCTACGCCCGCAGCCTCTTCTTGAGCAGCTTCTGCTCCTTGCCGTGAACGGGGGAGTCGCTGGCGATGATCGCGCCGTGCGAGGCGCGTCGGGTGTCGATGACCGCGCCGATGGCGAGGGCGAGTGTGATGCCCCAGCTGAGCCACCCCAGGGCGGTGCGCCAGGTGAACGGGGCATCGTCTCGGAGCGCCCTCAGCAGGGTGATGCCGCCCGTGATCGCCGTGAGGAGGCCGGTGCCGAACAGATACTTGCGCATCCCCCCACGCTAGCGCGCGGCCGAAAATCACGCCGCCTCTTGACATCGGTCGCCGCCCGCGTCAACGGGCCGGTCGGGGCAAGTGCCGGACGGTAGCCTGGGAGCTCAGCGTCTCGTCCACCGTCAGGAGCCTCGTGACCAAGGCAGAGTTCGTCGTCGTCGCCAACCGTTTGCCGGTAGACCGGACTGTTGACGGTGAGGGCGCGGAGGCGTGGCGGCGTTCGCCGGGCGGCCTTGTCACGGCCCTCGAGCCGGTGATGCAGAAGGCGGACGGCGCCTGGGTCGGCTGGGCGGGCCAACCCGACCTGGATGTCGAGCCCTTCGACTTCGAGGGCACCCACCTGGTCCCGGTGACGCTGACCGCGGAGGACGTCGAGCTCTACTACGAGGGCTTCTCGAACGACACCATCTGGCCGCTGTACCACGATGTGATCTCCGAGCCGCGCTACAGCCGCGTCTGGTGGGACGCGTACGTGCGCGTCAATCAGCGGTTCGCGGAGGCGTCGGCGGCGGCGGCGGCCGAGAACGCGATCGTGTGGGTGCAGGATTACCAGCTCCAGCTGGTGCCGAAGATGCTCCGCGAGATGCGACCCGACGTCACGATCGGCTACTTCCACCACATTCCCTTCCCGGCATACGGCCTGTTCTCGCAGCTGCCGTGGCGACGTCAGGTGCTCGAAGGGCTTCTCGGGGCAGACGTGATCGGGTTCCAACGGGTGGCCGATGCCGGCAACTTCGCCCGCGCGGTCCGTCGCCAGCTCCGCTACGACACCAAGGCGTCGGGAATCTCCGTTCCGCACGGGGTCGGCACGACACGCCTCGCCCTCGCCAAGGCATTCCCGATCTCCATCGACGCGTCGTCGTACATCGAACTCGCCCGCAACGAAAATGTGAAGGCCCGCGCACGCGAGATCCGTGAATCCCTGGGCAATCCGAAGCGGATCTTCCTCGGAGTCGACCGGCTCGATTACACGAAGGGCATCAGCCACCGGCTCAAGGCCTATGGCGAACTGCTGGCCGAAGGGCGCATCAACGTCGAGGAGACCACGCTGGTGCAGGTGGCCAGCCCCAGTCGTGAACGCGTCGCTGCGTACATCCAGCTGCGCGACGAGATCGAGCTGACCGTCGGGCGCATCGACGGCGACTTCGACACGATGGGTCACACCGCGATCCGATACCTGCATCAGGCGTACCCCCGGGAGGAGATGGTGGCGCTGTTCCTCGCCGCCGACGTGATGCTCGTCACCGCGCTGCGCGACGGCATGAACCTGGTCGCCAAGGAGTACGTCGCCTCGCGTGTGGACAATCGGGGCGTGCTCATCCTGAGCGAATTCGCCGGTGCGGCCGACGAGCTGGGCACTGCGGTGCGGGTCAACCCGCACGACATCGAAGGGCTCAAGGACGCGATGATGCGGGCCGTGGAGATGCCGCCGGCCGAGCAGGGCCGCCGCATGCGCGCGGCGCGCCGGCGCGTGCTCGAGCACAGCGTCGAAGACTGGTCGCGCGAGTTCCTCGCCGCACTCGCGGTCTTCCGCAACAAGAGGGAGAAGGACTGATGAGCACACTCGATGACCCGACCGCGATCGAAGAGGCGCTGCGCAGGTCGGCGGCATCCGATCGCCTGTTGGTCGCCCTGGATTTCGACGGCACCCTCGCCCCCCTCGAGGACGAGCCGATGAACGCCCGCGCCCTTCCCGAGGCGGCCGCCGCAGTCGCCGCCCTCGCCGCCACGCCCGACACCCTGGTCGCGTTCGTCTCGGGGCGCAGCCTGCACGACCTGCGCGAGATCGCCGAGCACGCCGACGAATCGCCGGTGCACCTGGCGGGTTCGCACGGTGCCGAGTTCTGGATACCCGGGGAGGGCCCGGTCGCCACCGAGGACGACGATGAGGCGGATGCCCTCCGCGACGAGCTGCGCGACGCCATGGCGGCCGAGCTCGCGGACCTGGACGGGGTGTGGGTGGAGCCGAAGACATTCGGCTTCGGCATCCACACGCGCATGGCCAGCCCTGAGGACGCGCAATATTCGAGGGATGCCGCGGACCGGCTCGTCGAGAAGCGGGCGCCCCACTGGCGGCGTCGCACCGGCCACAACATCGTCGAGTACTCGTTCCGGCACGAAGGCAAGGACTCCGCGATCGCGACGCTTCGCCGGCGACTCGGTGCGACGGCCGTGCTGTTCGCCGGCGACGACGTCACGGACGAGGACGCGCTGGCGAGCCTCGGCGCGGATGACCTCGGCATTCGGGTGGGCGGCGGCGAGACGGCCGCGACCGTGCGTGTCGCCGGCATTCCGGAACTGGCAGCCGCTCTGCAGCTGCTCGCGCGGATCCGTACCGCCGCGCGGGAGTAGACCCGCTCTGCTCGGCGGGTCCGTCCCGCAGCGCGCGGGAAGCGGGCCGCTCTGGGGAGCGGGCCGCCGCGCGGCAATAGACTGGGCGAATGCCCTCTCACCCCGACAACAGCATCGATATCAAGCCGCGCAGTCGCGTCGTCACCGACGGCATCGAGGCCACGACGTCTCGAGGCATGCTTCGCGCTGTCGGAATGGGCGACGCCGATTGGGACAAGCCCCAGATCGGCATCGCATCCAGCTGGAACGAGATCACCCCGTGCAACCTGAGTCTGGACCGGCTCGCCCAGGGCGCCAAGGAGGGCGTGCACGCAGGCGGCGGTTACCCGTTGCAGTTCGGCACGATCTCGGTGTCCGACGGCATCTCGATGGGTCACGAAGGAATGCACTTCTCGCTGGTCTCGCGTGAGGTCATCGCCGACTCGGTCGAGACCGTCGTCATGGCCGAGCGGCTGGACGGCACGGTGCTCCTGGCCGGCTGCGACAAGTCCATCCCCGGGATGCTGATGGCCAGCGCCCGGTTGAACCTCTCCAGCGTGTTCCTGTACGCCGGCTCGATCGCCCCAGGCTGGGTCAAACTCAGCGACGGCACCGAGAAGGAAATCACGATCATCGACTCGTTCGAGGGAGTGGGCGCCTGCATCGCGGGCCGGATGACCGAGGCCGACCTCAAGCGGATCGAGTGCGCGTTCGCGCCCGGCGAGGGTGCCTGCGGTGGCATGTACACCGCCAACACGATGGCCGCGGTCGGCGAGGCGCTCGGTCTGAGTCTTCCCGGATCCGCTGCACCGGCCGCCGCGGACCGCCGCCGCGACTACTACGCGCACCGCTCCGGCGAAGCCGTCGTCAACCTGCTGAGGCTCGGCATCACCACCGGCGACATCCTCACCAAGGAGGCGTTCGAGAACGCGATCGCACTGGCGATGGCGCTCGGCGGCTCGACCAACGTGGTGCTGCACCTGCTGGCCATCGCCCGCGAGGCCGAGGTCGAGCTGAACCTGCACGACTTCAACCGCATCGGCGACAAGACGCCGCACATCGCCGACATGAAGCCGTTCGGCCAGTACGTGATGAACGACGTCGATCGGCACGGCGGCATCCCGGTCATCATGAAGGCGATGCTCGACGAGGGTCTGCTGCACGGCGATGCACTCACCGTAACCGGCAAGACGCTGGCTGAGAACCTCCGCGAGCTCAACCCCGACCCGGTCGACGGCACTGTGATCCACACCCTCGACAACCCGATCCACGCGACCGGCGGGATCACCATCCTGCACGGCACGATGGCCCCCGAGGGCGCTGTGGTCAAGTCGGCGGGCTTCGACGCGAACGTCTTCGAAGGACCGGCCCGAGTCTTCGAACGCGAGCGTGCCGCCATGGACGCCCTCGAGGCCGGCCGGATCGGCGCGGGCGATGTCGTTGTCATCCGCTACGAGGGCCCGAAGGGCGGCCCGGGGATGCGCGAAATGCTGGCCATCACCGCCGCGATCAAGGGCGCCGGGCTCGGAAAAGATGTACTACTCTTGACGGACGGCAGATTCTCAGGCGGCACAACCGGCCTGTGCATCGGCCACATAGCTCCCGAAGCGGTGGACGCAGGTCCGATCGCCTTCGTGCGCGATGGTGATCTGATACGGGTCGATATCGCGGCTCGAACTCTCGACCTACTCGTCGACGAGACCGAGCTGGGTTCCCGCCGCTCTGGCTGGGAGCCGCTTCCTCCGCGCTATACCCGTGGCGTTCTTGCCAAGTACTCGAAACTCGTCCGCTCCGCTGCGGAGGGCGCGGTTACGGGTTAGGCCTGCCCCAGACACCCATCTCTCGACAGAGGATCATCATCATGTCCGCCGAATCAGCCACGGCCATTCCCCGGCCACCCGCTCGCAGCGCATCCGCGCCTGTGCTCACGGGCGCTCAGGCGGTCGTCCGCTCGCTCGAACTGCTCGGCGTCACCGACGTCTTCGGTCTGCCCGGCGGTGCGATCCTGCCCGTATACGACCCCCTCATGGACAGCACCGAGCTGCGTCACATCCTCGTCCGCCACGAACAGGGCGCGGGTCACGCCGCCGAGGGTTACGCCGCGGCATCCAACAGGGTCGGCGTCGCGATCGCCACCTCCGGGCCGGGGGCGACCAACCTCGTCACCGCGATCGCCGATGCCTACATGGACTCGGTGCCGATCGTGTGCATCACCGGCCAGGTCTTCTCGAACCTGATGGGTACCGACGCGTTCCAGGAAGCGGACATCGTCGGCATCACGATGCCGATCACGAAGCACTCGTTCCTGGTCAAGCGGGCCGAAGAGATCCCCAGCGCGATCGCGGCCGCCTTCCACATCGCCGGCACGGGCCGTCCCGGCCCGGTGCTGGTGGACATCACGAAGGATGCCCAGCAGGCCGAGGTGCCGTTCATCTGGCCGCCCAAGGTCGACCTGCCCGGATACCGGCCGGTGACCAAGGCGCATGGCAAGCAGATCCAGGCCGCCGCGCAGCTGCTCGCACAGGCCAAGAAGCCCGTGCTCTACGTGGGCGGCGGGGTCATCCGCTCCCAGGCGTCGCAGGAGCTGCTCGCCCTGGCCGAGACGACCGGTGCGCCGGTGGTCACCACGCTCATGGCACGCGGGGCGTTCCCCGACTCGCACCCTCAGCACCTCGGCATGCCCGGAATGCACGGCACCGTCCCGGCGGTTCTGGCGCTGCAGGATGCCGATCTGCTCATCTCGCTCGGCGCGCGCTTCGATGACCGCGTGACCGGCAAGGCGGCCCTGTTCGCCCCCAACGCGAAGGTCGTGCACGTCGACATCGATCCCGCCGAGATCGGCAAGATCCGCACCGCGGACGTGCCCATCGTGGGCGACCTCAAGGACGTCCTGGTCGACCTCGAAGCCGCCTTCCGCGGCCAGATCGACGGCGCCGCGCCCGACACCGAGGAGTGGTGGTCGTTCCTCGACGGGCTCCGCGATGAATTCCCGCTCGGTTACACGCAGCCGACCGACGGTCTCATGTCCCCGCAGTACGTCATCTCCCGGATCGGCGAGCTGACCGGACCCGAGGGCATCTTCGCCGCGGGGGTCGGCCAGCACCAGATGTGGGCGGCGCAGTTCATCAAGTACGAGCGTCCGAACGCGTGGCTGAACTCCGGCGGGGCCGGAACCATGGGCTACTCGGTGCCGGCGGCCATGGGCGCCAAGGTCGCCGAGCCCGACCGTCACGTCTGGGCGATCGACGGCGACGGATGCTTCCAGATGACCAACCAGGAGCTCGCCACCTGCGCGATCAACAACATTCCGATCAAGGTCGCGATCATCAACAACTCCTCGCTCGGCATGGTGCGGCAGTGGCAGAGCCTCTTCTACGACGGCCGGTACTCGCACACCGACCTCAACACGGGACACGGCACCGTGCGCATCCCCGACTTCGTGAAGCTGGCGGAGGCGTACGGCTGCCTCGCGATCCGCGTCGAGAAGGAAGAGGATGTGGATGCCGCGATCAGACTCGCGCTGGAGACCAATGACCGCCCCGTCGTCATCGACTTCGTGGTGAGCGCCGACGCGATGGTCTGGCCGATGGTGCCGCAGGGCGTCAGCAACAGCTACGTCCAGTACGCCCGAGACCACTCCCCGACGTTCGATGAGGAGGCCTGAGTCATGCCGAGCCACGTGCTGAGCCTCCTCGTGGAGGACAAACCCGGTCTTCTGACGCGCGTCGCAGGGCTGTTCGCCCGACGCGGCTTCAACATCGAATCCCTCGCCGTGGGCGTCACCGAGGTGCCGGGTCTCTCGCGCATCACGGTCGTCGTGGACGTCGAGGAGCTGCCGCTCGAGCAGGTGACCAAGCAGCTGAACAAGCTGGTCAACGTCATCAAGATCGTCGAGCTGGACATGACCTCGTCGGTGCAGCGCGAGCACATGCTGGTGAAAGTGCGCGCCGACAACGCCAGCCGCTCAAACGTCCTCGAGGTCGTGAACCTCTTCCGCGGATCCATCGTCGACTACGCCTCGGACGCTCTCGTGGTCGAGGTGACCGGTGACAAGGGCAAGGTGGACGCGTTCCTCCGCGCTCTGGAGCCGTTCGGCATCAAGGAACTGGCGCAGTCCGGGCTCCTCGCCCTCGGCCGCGGCGGCAAGAGCATCACCGAACGCGTCCTGCGCGGCTGACCAGAGACCAGAAAACACAAGGAGACACATTCCATGGCCGAACTCTTCTACGACAACGACGCCGACCTGTCGCTCATCCAGAGCAAGAAGGTCGCGATCGTCGGATACGGCTCGCAGGGCCACGCTCACGCGCAGAACCTCCGTGATTCGGGCGTCGAAGTCGCCATCGCTCTCAAGGACGGCTCGAAGTCCGCTGCCAAGGCTCAGGAGGACGGCTTCGAGGT
The DNA here is from genome assembly GCF_039534975.1 of Microbacterium terregens. Classification (NCBI taxonomy): domain Bacteria; kingdom Bacillati; phylum Actinomycetota; class Actinomycetes; order Micrococcales; family Microbacteriaceae; genus Microbacterium; species Microbacterium terregens. Next base: position 2,345,025 of record NZ_BAAAWH010000001.1, on the reverse strand, counting down.
GCTCTCCGTCGCCGACGCGACGGCCTGGGCAGACGTCATCATGATCCTGGCGCCCGACCAGCACCAGCGCGGCATCTACAACGACTCGATCAAGGGCAACCTGGCACCGGGCAAGACGCTCGCGTTCGCACACGGGTTCAACATCCGCTTCGGCTACATCGACGCGCCCGAGGGCGTGGACGTCATCCTGGTCGCGCCGAAGGCGCCGGGCCACACCGTGCGCCGCGAGTTCGTCGCCGGTCGCGGCATCCCGGACATCATCGCCGTGGAGCGCGACGCGTCCGGTCAGGCGTGGGATCTGGCACTGTCGTACGCGAAGGCCATCGGTGGCACCCGTGCCGGCGTCATCAAGACGACCTTCACCGAAGAGACCGAGACCGACCTGTTCGGTGAGCAGGCCGTCCTCTGCGGCGGCACGTCGCAGCTCGTCCAGTACGGTTTCGAGACTCTCGTCGAGGCGGGCTACCAGCCCGAGATCGCGTACTTCGAGGTCCTTCACGAGCTCAAGCTCATCGTCGACCTCATGTGGGAGGGCGGCATCGCCAAGCAGCGCTGGTCGATCTCGGACACGGCCGAGTACGGCGACTACGTCTCCGGCCCCCGCGTCATCGACCCGCGGGTGAAGGAGAACATGCAGGCGGTCCTGGCCGACATCCAGTCGGGCGCGTTCGCGAAGCGCTTCATCGCAGATCAGGATGCCGGTGCCCCCGAGTTCCTCGCGCTGCGTGAGAAGGGCGCCAACCACCCGATCGAGGCGACCGGCAAGGAGCTGCGCGCGCTGTTCGCGTGGAAGCAGACCGACGAGGACTACACGGAGGGTTCAGCCGCGCGCTGATCCCACGGCCCGCGACGACCGCGGGCGGCAGATCGGAGGATCGCACTGGATTCGGATACGACCAGTGCGATCTTCCGATTCCGGCGGCCATTTCCGAATCTGGGACAGCGTCCCGGAACTCGCCCGGCCCACGGCGGGCGCATCCCTGCCGCGCGGCTACGCTGGCCTCATGGCCCGCGGCACAGACGACGACGCCCTTGCGTGGGGCGGTGACGACGACCCGACGCTGGACCTCGGCACCCCCACGGGAGATGCACGCGCGCCCGCTCCGGTGACGGAGCCCATCGACCAGCCGACGGATGCCGCCCCCACTGCACTGCCGGACGGCTACACCGCGGTGGGCAAAGGAAGCGCCGACGTCGGCCGCGTCCACAGTGACGGCACCGTCACAATGCCGCGCGATCGCGTCCCGATGGGCAACGCGACCCTGATCACGCTCGGCATCCTGGGTGGCGCCTATCTGCTCTTCGCGATCGGCTGGCTGATCGGCGGGCTGCGCCTGCAGGGCGCGCGGCAGTATCTCGTCAGCGATGTCATGTACCAGGGGAGTCTCTGGCTGGCCGTCCTCGCCCCGCTGCTGTGGTTCGGCACGGTCTTCCTGCTGACGGTCGCGTCGAAGCCCTGGGTGCGCTTCGCGTGGCTGATCGCGGGCGTCGCTCTGCTGATGCCCTGGCCGTTCATCATGATCGGAGCGGTGGGACTGTGAGCCAGACCGACGCACGTGCCGCGGCATCCGCCCGCCGGACCACGCCCACGTGGCTCATCGCCACCATCGCAGGCGCGCTCGGACTGTTCTACGCCTACGCGGCGTGGAACGCGCTCGGCAACCTGCTCCAGGCCGCTCCGCTCGGGCTCAACGCCCTGGGCTGGTTCGTCTGGATCTTCGCCATCGTCTTCCCGCTCCTGGTGTGGGCAGGGGCATTCGCCCTGGGCTACAAGCGTCCGCCGCATCACCTCCTGCTGGTCATGCTGACCGGACTCGCGTTGGTCGCCGTCTTCTGGCTCAACGTCGTCGCGTACACCACGCTGAACACGGCCTCGCTGCTGGCCTGAGGCCGGTCGGGTCGTCATGCGGCGGGGCTGATACAGGCAAGCCGATAGAGTGGCACGTGTATGCGCCCCGATGGCGTGCGGCGCAGCATCCACTCGTCTTCAGGCCGCATCTCGCGTGCCCACCGCTCCAAAGGATCCGCTGCCGTGCCGAAGCCTGTCGTGCTCATCGCCGAAGAACTCTCACCCGCAACCATCGACGCCCTCGGGCCGGACTTCGATGTCCGCCAGGTCGACGGCACCGACCGCCCCGCGCTTCTCGCCGCCCTCGCGGACGCGCAGGCCGTGCTGGTGCGTTCGGCGACCAAGATCGACGCCGAGGCCCTCGGAGCCGCGCCGCAGCTGAAGGTCATCGCCCGCGCGGGCGTCGGGCTGGACAACGTCGACATCAAGACCGCGACCACCGCCGGCGTCATGGTCGTGAACGCACCGACCTCCAACATCATCTCCGCCGCAGAGCTGACCATCGGCCACATCCTCAGCCTCGCCCGGCGCATCCCGGCCGCGCACGGATCCCTGTCGCAGGGTCAGTGGAAGCGCTCGTCGTTCACCGGCACCGAGCTGTTCGAAAAGACCGTGGGCATCATCGGCCTGGGCAGGATCGGTGCGCTGATCGCCGCCCGCCTGAACGCGTTCGACATGCGCGTCATCGCCTACGACCCGTATGTCACGAGCGCTCGCGCGCAGCAGCTCGGCGTCCAGCTGGTGAGCCTGGACGAACTGATCGAGCAGAGCGATTTCATCACGATCCACATGCCCAAGACCCCGGAGACCACAGGCATGATCGGTGCCGAGCAGCTGCGCCGCATGAAGCCGACCGCATTCGTGGTCAACGTGGCGCGCGGTGGGCTCATCGACGAGGGCGCTCTGTTCGACGCGCTCACCGCGGGTGAGATCGCGGGCGCCGGTCTGGACGTGTTCAGCGCCGAGCCCCCCGCATCCGACTCGGACGCGCACCGCCTGCTGGATCTGCCGAATGTCGTCGTCACTCCGCACCTCGGCGCGAGCACGGACGAAGCGCAGGAGAAGGCCGGCGTTTCGGTCGCGCGCTCGGTCCGCCTCGCGCTGGGCGGCGAGCTGGTCCCGGATGCTGTCAACGTCGCGGGCGGGATCATCGATCCGTACGTGCGTCCCGGTATCCCGCTGGTCGAGAAGCTCGGTCAGATCTTCGCGGCGCTTTCGCACTCACCCCTGACCAGCCTCGACGTCGAGGTGCACGGCGAGCTCAGTCAGTACGACGTGAGCGTGCTCAAACTCGCCGCGCTGAAGGGCCTGTTCACCAACATCGTGAGCGAGAGCGTCTCGTACGTGAACGCTCCGCTGCTCGCCGAGCAGCGCGGCGTCGACGTGCGCCTGCTCGTCGACGACGTCAGTGACGAGTACCGCAACGTGATCACGCTGCGCGGCGCGCTGTCGGACGGCTCCCAGCTGTCGGTATCGGGCACCCTCACCGGCACCAAGCAGATCGAGAAGCTGGTCAGCATCAACGACTACGCGCTCGAGCTGCCGATTGAGAAGCACCACGTGGTGATGCTGTACACCGACCGCCCGGGGATCGTCGCGATCTACGGGCAGAAGTTCGGCGAGGCGAGCATCAACATCGCCGGGATGCAGATCGCCCGCAAGAGCGCCGGGGGTCAAGCCCTCAGCATCCTGACCATGGACTCACCGGTGAGCGATGAGCTGCTCGACGAGGTGCAGAGCGCGATCCACGCCGACCTGTTCCGTCAGATCGAGATCACCGAGTCCTGAGCGGCGGCCGCTCACCGGCGGGCGGCACGCTCCACGAGGGCGATCAGGCGGTCCATGGCCTCGTCGCGGGGCACCGGGCCGGCGATCCCGTCGCCTTTGAGGGCGTTGTTGTAATACAACCCGTCGCTGACGAGCAGGATCAGGTCCAGCGACGCGTCGTCCTTCGCGTGCGGACGCATGGCTTCGCCCCATCGCTCGCGCACTCGGCGCAGCGCCGCGCTGGCAGGGGTGTGACCGCCCTGCGCGAGGCGCGACACGGCGACCAGGGCGCGGTCGAGCGGATCGTTCTCGAGGGCGGATGAACGCAGAAAGTAGGCGATCGGGCCCTCGGGCGCAGTGGTGATCGCGGCGATGTCCTCGTCCACCAGTGCCTGCAGGCGTTCGATGACGCCGGCCTCGAGCGCATCCTTCGAAGCGAAGTGGTACAGCAGACCGCCCTTGGAGACGCCGGCCGCTCGCGCTGTCGCCTCCAGTGTCGCCGCACGCTCGCCGTCGTCGATGAGGATCGTCTCGAACGCGTCGAGCACGCTTTCTCTGGCCCGCGGCGGACGGCTCATGGGCTCGATCGTATCCAGCAGGCAGTCAGCGGGGAGGGGATCACCGCTGTTACTATACCGGCTGGACGGTATGAATGAGTCCGACGACGAATGAGGAACGATGAGCGACACGCTGACCCGCATGCCGACGGTGGCCGGCCCGCGCGTCGGCTGGCGTGGCTGGGCCGCGCTGGTGGTGCTCATGCTGCCGGTGCTGCTGGTCTCGGTCGACAACACCGTCCTGAGCTTCGCGCTCCCGCAGATCGCGCTCGACCTCGAGCCCACCGCGACCCAGCAGCTGTGGATCATCGACGCCTACCCACTGGTCCTCGCCAGCCTCCTCGTCACGATGGGAGTGCTGGGGGACAGGTTCGGCAGGCGGCGGATGCTGCTGATCGGCGCCGCGGGATTCGGCGCGGTCTCGGCGCTGGCCGCCTTCGCGCCGAGCGCGGAGTGGCTCATCGCGGCACGCGCGGCAATGGGCGTGTTCGGTGCCATGCTCATGCCGTCGACGCTGTCGCTGCTGCGCACGATCTTCACCAATCGCGACCAGCGCCGCATGGCGATCGCGGTGTGGGCCGCCGGCTTCTCGGCCGGCGCCGCGCTCGGACCCGTCGTCGGCGGCATCCTTCTCGAGCACTTCGCCTGGGGATCCGTGTTCCTGATGGCCGTTCCCGTGCTCGTACCGCTCTTGGTGCTCGTCCCGATCCTGGTCCCCGAAAGCCGTGACCCGAACCCGGGCCGCTTCGACCCACTGAGCGTCGTGCTGTCGCTGGCGACCATGGTGCCGATCGTCTACGCGATCAAGGAGTTCGCCGTCCACGGCGCAGAGAGCCCGCTGCCGCTCGTCCTCATCGGGGCGGGATTGCTGTTCGGGGTCCTGTTCGTCCGGCGTCAGAACCGGCTTGAGACGCCGATGCTCGACATGGCGCTGTTCCGCCGCGGCACCTTCACCGGCTCGGTGCTGGTCAATCTGCTCAGCGTCATCGGGCTGGTCGGCTTCCTCTACTTCGTCGCGCAGCACCTGCAGCTCGTGCTGGGGCTGTCGCCGCTGCAGGCCGGGCTCGCCCTCGTGCCGGGGCTGTTGGCGATGATCGTGGCCGGCATCGGAATCGTGCCGATCGCCAAGCGCGCAGCGCCACGTCTCGTCGTGCCGCTCGCGCTCGGCTTCTCGGTCCTCGGGTACGTGCTGGTGGCCGTCAGCACCAGCGCGGGGGCGCTGCCGCTGCTGATCGCCGCGTTCGTATCCCTCGGGGTCGGCATCGGCGCGGCCGAGACCGTGTCGAACGAGCTCATCCTTGCCAGCGCGCCGGCGGCGAAGGCGGGCGCTGCAAGTGCCGTCTCCGAGACGGCGTACGAGCTCGGAGCCGTTCTCGGCACCACCATCATCGGCGGCCTGCTGGCCGCGTTCTACCGCGCCAACCTGGCCCTCCCGGACGGGCTGCCCGGCGCTGCCGCCGCGGCGGCCCGCGAGACTCTGGCCGGTGCCGTGGCGGCCTCGCACGACCTCGACGGCGCGCTCGGCCAGGCGCTTCGGGATGCCGCTGCGTCCGCCTTCGATGCCGGCGTGGGTGTGACCGCGCTCATCGGGGCGGGGCTCATCGTCGTCGCGGCGGTGATCGCCGCGTTCACGCTCGGTGGTCGCGCGAAGGCGGAGCGCTGACCTCGTAGCCACGTGGCGAGAATTGGGCCGCTCGCCCGCCGGTACGCTGGCAGGGACAAGAGGAGAGCAATGTCGCGCGCGTTCACGCTGGCCGTCATCCCCGGAGACGGCATCGGTCCCGAGGTCGTCGCAGAGGCCGAGAAGATCTTGGATGCCGCGACGGCGGGATCCGGCATCCGCTTCGAAAAGACGCGTTTCTCGCTGGGTGCCGGACGATTCCTCGACACCGGCGACACGCTGACCGACGACGACCTGGCGTCGATCAAGGCGCACGACGCGATCCTGCTCGGCGCTGTCGGGGGAGTACCCGGCGATCCGCGGCTCAAGGACGCGAACATCGAGCGCGGGCTGCTCCTGAAGCTGCGGTTCGAACTCGACCACTACGTCAACCTGCGACCCTCGAAGCTGTACCCCGGCGCGCCGGGCCCGCTGGCCGACCCGGGCGAGATCGACTTCGTCGTCGTTCGTGAAGGCACCGAGGGGCCTTACGTGGGCAATGGCGGATCGATTCGCAAGGGCACTGCGCACGAAGTGGCGAACGAGACGTCCGTGAACACCGCCTACGGCATCGAGCGCGTCGTGCGCTACGCCTTCGCACTGGCAGAGCGCCGCGGCAGCAAGCTCACCCTGGTGCACAAGACGAACGTGCTCGTGCACGCGGGCGGCATGTGGCAGCGGATCGTCGACGCCGTGGCGACGGAGCATCCGGACGTCGCCGTAGACTATCTGCACGTCGACGCGGCGACGATCTTCCTGGTCACAAACCCGTCCCGCTTCGACGTCATCGTCACCGACAACCTCTTCGGCGACATCCTGACCGACCTGGCCGGCGCCGTCACCGGTGGCATCGGCCTCGCGGCCTCCGGGAACATCAACCCGGACGGCGCGTTCCCGTCGATGTTCGAGCCCGTTCACGGTTCGGCGCCCGACATCGCGGGGCAGCAGAAGGCCGATCCCACTGCCGCGATCCTCTCCGTCTCGCTCCTGCTCGATCATCTCGGGCTGCACGACGAGGCACAGCGTGTCACCCGCGCTGTCGAGGACGACATCGAGGCCCGCGACGGCACCGCTCGTGAGACATCCGTGATCGGCGACGCGATCCTCGAGCGGCTCCGGGCGTAATCTGAGACATCGCTCACATCGTGAGCGCGCTACCCACCTTGGACGTGACATGACACTCATCGGAACCGACCCCGACACCGGACTCGCGCCACTCGAGTTCGCCGTGACGCGAAACCTCGCCGCCAAGAATCCCGCGCAGCGCGAGGAGATCCTCGCGGCCCCGGGCTTCGGCGTGAACTTCACCGACCACATGGTCGACATCTGCTGGTCGGTCGGCGGCGGCTGGCACCGTCCCCGCGTCCAGCCCTACGGCCCCATCACGCTCGACCCCGCCGCGGCGGTGCTGCACTACGGCCAGGAGATCTTCGAGGGCATCAAGGCCTACCGGCACCAGGACGGGTCGATCCACACCTTCCGGCCCGACCAGAACGGCCGCCGCCTGCAGCGCTCGGCACGTCGGCTCGCGCTGCCGGAGCTTCCGGTCTCGTACTTCATCCAGTCCCTGCGCGAACTGATCGCGGTCGACGGGGCCTGGGTGCCTTCGGGCGAGGACCAGAGCCTGTACCTGCGGCCGTTCATGTTCGCGAAGGAAGCGTTCCTGGGCGTGCGTCCGGCGCACAAGGTCAACTACTACGTCATCGCCTCGCCCGCGGGAGCGTACTTCCACGGCGGCGTGAATCCGGTGTCGATCTGGCTCAGCGAGGAATACTCGCGCGCGGGCAAGGGCGGCACGGGCGCAGCGAAGACCGGCGGCAACTACGCGGCATCCCTCCTCCCGCAGTCCGAGGCCTACGAGCACGAGTGCGACCAGGTCGTCTTCCTCGACCAGGACCGCAACGTCGAGGAGCTGGGCGGCATGAACATCGTGTTCGTCTACAAGGACGGCACGATCGTGACCCCCGAGTCCCCGTCGATTCTTGAAGGCATCACCCGCGATTCGATCCTGCAGCTCGCCCGTGACCGCGGTCACAAGGTCGAGGGCCGCGCGGTGTCGTTCGACGAGTGGCGGCAGGGCGTGGCATCCGGTGACATCGTCGAGGTGTTCGCCTGCGGTACCGCCGCCGTCGTCACCCCGATCGGCGTGCTCAAGGGCAAGGATTTCTTCGACGAGCAGCCCCTCGGGACCCTCGCGCTGGAGCTTCGCAAGGAGCTCACCGACATCCAGTACGGCCGCGCCGCGGACAAGCACGGCTGGCTGCTGCGTCTGGACGCCTGAGCCCGGTCGGATGCCGCGGCCTGAGTAGGCTGAGCGGGTGAGAATCGCACGCTTCAGCCATCAGGACGCCATCCGCTTCGGTATCGTCGACGACATCGACCTCGTGGTGCTCGAGGGCGACCCGATGTTCGCGGGTTTCGACACCACGGGGGAGCGGATTCCGCTCGGCGACGTGGTGCTGCTGGCCCCGGTCATCCCGCGCTCGAAGATCGTCTGCGTCGGCCGCAACTACCGCGCCCACGCGGAGGAGCTCGGCAACGAGGTGCCTGCTGAACCCCTGCTGTTCCTCAAACCGAACACCGCGGTGATCGGGCCGGGGGACACGATCGTGCGTCCGCCGCAGTCGACGTTCACCTCGTTCGAGGGAGAGCTTGCCGTGGTGATCGGCTCGATCGCGAAGAACGTCTCGGTCGAGCGCGCCTCGGAGGTCATCTTCGGCTACACGATCGCGAACGACGTCACTGCGCGGGACCTGCAGAAGACCGACGGGCAGTGGGCGCGTGCGAAGGGGTTCGACACCTTCTGCCCACTCGGACCCGCGATCGAAACGGACTTCGACGTCGCCTCCGCGACTCTCGAGACGCGCCTGAACGGCGAGGTCGCGCAGAGCGCACCGCTGACCGACATGATCCATTCCGTCGCGGACATCATCGCGTACGCGTCGGCGGCCTTCACACTGCTGCCGGGCGACGTACTGCTGACCGGGACCCCCTCCGGGGTCGGACCGTTCGTTGCCGGCGACACGATCGAGGTCCGGATCTCCGGACTCGGCACGCTCCGCAACACGGCGCGTGATGCCTGACAAGGATGCCGCCGCCGGTGACATCGCACCGGACGAGGTGGGCCGCGTCCGACGGCGCACGCTCTGGGTGCTCTCGATCGGGCAGGTGCTGGGCGGCATCGCCTTCGGCGCGACCATCTCGCTGGGCGCCGTGCTCGCGGCGGAGATCTCCGGCGACGAGGCGTTCTCGGGCCTTGCCACCGCGTTCATCACCCTCGGAGCCGCGGCCCTCGCGGTGCCGCTGGCTGCCTTCGCGCGTCGACGAGGCCGCCGGATCTCACTCGCTTCGGGCATGCTGCTGGCACTTGCCGGGGTCTTCGTGGTCGTCGTCGCCGCGGCGATCGGGTCCTTCCCACTCCTGCTGTTCGCCTTCGCGCTGATCGGCGCGGGGCAGGCGGCCAACCTGCAGACCCGCTTCGCCGCCGCCGACCTCGCGACGGATGCTTCGCGCGGTCGCGACCTGTCGATCGTGGTCTGGGCCACGACGATCGGCGCGGTCCTCGGACCCAATCTCGTCGGTCCGGGCGAGTTTCTGGGCCAGGCGGTCGGGATGCCGCCGCTCACCGGTCCCTACCTCTTCGCGGTCGTCGCGCAGGTCGCCGCGATCGCGGTCTACCTCGTCGGCCTGCGTCCCGATCCCCTTCTGCTGGCGCAGCGCGTCGCCCGGGCGCTCGCGGGCGGAGCGACGGCCATCGCGAGAACTGACCGCCCGGTCGCCGCGCGCTACGCGATCATCGCCATAGCCGGGGCGCACGGCGTGATGGTCGCGGTGATGGCGATGACGCCCGTGCATCTCCTGCATCACGGCGCCAGTCTGACGATCATCGGTCTGACGATCAGCCTGCACGTCGCCGGAATGTTCGCGCTGTCACCGGTCTTCGGCATCCTGGCCGACCGGGTCGGCCGGGTCGCGACCATCCTGCTCGGCCAGGTGCTTCTGGCCGCGTCGCTGGTGACCGCCGCGATCGGGCAGGACTCGGCATCCGCAGTAACCGTCGGACTGGTCCTCCTGGGCCTCGGCTGGAGCGCGTCGACGGTGTCCGGCGCCGCCCTCCTGACGGAGTCCTCGAGCGAGGCGCTCCGCACGCGTCGTCAGGGCCGCAGCGACCTGATCATGAACCTGGTCGCCGCCACGGGCGCGATCCTCGCCGGTTTGCTCCTCGGCTGGATCGGATACGGCGGACTGGCCCTGTGCGCCCTCGTGATCGTCGCGGTCGTCACGGCCCTGTCGTTCCTCGGACGGGCGCCCCGGGTCGTGGCGATGCCGGAGCGCGTCAGCGGCTGAGGACCGAGCGCCGGCCGCGGAGCGCCCGCACGGCGTCCGTCACGTCCTGCTCGTCGTTGAACACGTGGAAAGCCACGCGCGCGCGACCCGCGCGTCCGGACGCGACGATGCCGGCATCCGCGAGTCGAGCCAGGTCCGAACCGTCCGGGTCGGACCACGTGACGATCGCGCTCGCGCGATCCGGCTCGGGAAGCCCCGCACCATCGCGGAACGCGGCCGCCAGTCCGGTCGCGTGGTCGTGGAGCGCCGCAGCGTCCAGCGACGCGAACAGCTCCAGCGCGGGTTCGGCGCCGACGAACGCCTGCCATGCGGGGGAGACGTCGAACCGCGTGGCGTCCGGGGCGAGGGCGACCTCGTGCCCGTAGCACGACACCCACGGGTCTTCGCCGGCGTACCACCCGGCGAAGACGGGCTTCACCGTCGCCGCGAACGCCTCGGTGATCGCCATGAATGCGACGCCGCGTGGCGCGCACAGCCACTTGTAGGCGTGGCAGATGACGGCGTCGTAGTCCGCGGCGTCCACCGGCATCCATCCGACCGCCTGCGTCGCATCGCACAGGGTGCGGGCGCCGTGGCGCCGTGCCGCCGCACGGATGGCGGCGGCGTCCGCGACCTCCCCGGTGGCGGACTGCACGACCGAGAACGCGACAAGGGCGGTGTCGGGCGTGATCGCGGTGGCCAGCTCGTCCAGGGGCGCGGTGCGCAGACGGATGCCGCGGCCGGCGTGCGCGAACGGCAGGACCATCGATGAGAAGTCGCCGTCGGCGCACAGCACCTCGGCGCCGTCGGGAACGGATGCGGCGATCAGCCCGGCGAAGACCGACGCCTGGGACCCGATCGCGATCCGCGACGGCTTGACGCCGACCAGGCGGGCGAAGGAGCCGCGCGTGCGCTCGACGGTGGCGGTGTAGGCGCGGGCGGACGCGCCGCCCGCGCCCGCGGCATCCAAGTCGGCGATCACGGCGGCGCGCGTGCTGCGCGTCGGCAGCCCCACGGTGCAGGCGGCGAGGTAAGAGCGGCCGCCCGCGAACTCGGCGCGGGCGGCGCGCAGGTCAGGCGAGGCGAGAGTGGCCATGAACCCAGGGTCCTCGCCCGGCGGGCATGCGTCTAGGGCACGTGTTCGATGCGAATCATGCGCGGAGGTTATGCTTTCGGCGTGAGCGATCGCGGACTGGATGATCCCTACTTCGACGTGCAGACCCTGCGCGTGATCAAGGCGATCGGCGACGAAGGCTCGATCACCGCGGCGGCGGCGGCACTCGGCTACAGCCAGCCGGCGCTCAGCCAGCAGATGAAGCGACTCGAAGCCCGCCTCGGAGTGCCCGTCATCGAGCGCGTGGGACGCAGCGTCCGGCTCACCGAGGCGGGACGGGTACTGGCCCGCCACGCACCGGCCGTGACCATGGCACTGGATGCCGCGGCCGGCGAGCTCGCCGAGCTGCAGGGGCTGCGCGCCGGGCGGGTGCGTCTGGTCGGATTCCCCTCCGCATCCCCGACCGTCGTGCCCCGGCTGCTCGCAGACCTCCGCGAGAGTCACCCGGGCGTCACGATCACCTATGTCGAAGCCGAACCGCCCGAGGCCGTGGAAGCGGTGCGCGCAGACCGCGCCGACATCGCGCTGACCTTCAGCTATCCGGGCGATCGCGACGACCCGCACGGATCGAGCGCGAGCGGTCTCGCGGTGCGGGCGATCGGGACGGACGAACTGCTGGCCATCCTGCCGGCCGGCCATGCGGGGGCCGGCGGCGAGGTGGTGGACATGTCGACGCTGGCGGAGGAGAACTGGATCGCCGGGTGCCCTCGCTGCCGTGGTCACCTGCTCGAGGTCTGCGGCAGGGCGGGGTTCGAACCGCGGATCGGGTTCGAGACCGACAACTTCGTCGCCGTCGAAGGGCTCGTCGCTCAGGGAATCGGCGTGGCGACCCTGCCGCGGATGGCCGTGGAGTCCTTCCCGCTGCTGCCGGGAATCGTGACGGCGCCGCTGCCCGCGGCCGAAGCGCGCACGATCCACATCGTGACCGCGCACGGCGCCGAGCGGGTCCCTGCCGTGCGCACGACACTCGCCGCGCTGACCCGGGTGCTTCGCTAGCACCGACGACGCGGGGACGCGATACTCGCCGCGAACTAAGCTGGGACACGATGTCTATCCCCGATCCCCGCACCACGACCGCCTCCGGCGTCGACGTGCGCGTGCGCTTCTGCCCGTCGCCTACCGGCCTTCCGCACGTCGGTCTCGTGCGCACCGCCCTGTTCAACTGGGCGTACGCTCGCCACACCGGTGGCACCATGGTCTTCCGCATCGAGGATACGGATGCCGCGCGCGACAGCGAGGAGAGCTACCTGCAGCTGCTTGACGCGCTGCGGTGGCTCAAGATCGACTGGGACGAGGGTGTCGAGGTCGGCGGACCGCACGCCCCGTATCGTCAGTCTCAGCGCCACGACCTCTACCGCGACGTGCTCGCCAAGCTCGTGGCGGCCGGTGCGGTGTACGAGAGCTATTCGAACGCGGCAGAAATCGACGCGCGCAACGAGGCGGCCGGCCGCGCAAAACAGCTCGGCTACGACAACTACGACCGCGATCTCACCGAAGCGCAGCGCGCGGCGTTCCGCGCGGAGGGCAGGGAGCCTGCGTACCGCCTGCGCGTCCCCGACGAGGACCTCACCTACGTCGATCTCATCCGCGGCGAAGTGACCTTCCCGGCCGGGTCCTTTCCGGACTTCGTGATCTTCCGGGCAGGCGGCATCCCTCTCTACACGTTCGTGAACCCGGTGGACGACGCGCTCATGGGGATCACGCACGTGCTGCGCGGTGAGGACCTCATGCCGTCGACCGCCCGGCAGCTCGCGCTGTACCGAGCGCTGATCGACGCGGACGTCACCACCTTCGTCCCGCGTTTCGGTCACATGCCTCTCGTGCTCGGCGATGGCAATAAGAAGCTGTCCAAGCGCGACCCGCGCGCGGATCTGTTCCTGCAGCGCGACAAGGGATTCATCCCCGAGGGACTCCTGAACTACCTCTCGCTGCTCGGTTGGTCGATCGGCCACGACCGTGACATCTTCACGCTCGACGAGATGGTGGCCGCCTTCGACATCGTCGACGTCAACCCGAACCCGGCCCGCTTCGACCAGAAGAAGGCCGAATCGATAAACGGCGACCACATCCGGATGCTGGAGCCCGCCGACTTCGCGGAGCGCATCGTCCCGTATCTCGCGTCTGCCGGCGTGCTCACCGTGCCGCTGAGCGTCGCCGATGCGGAGCTGCTGGCCAAGGCTGCGCCGCTGATCCAGGAGCGTCTGCCGCTGCTGGGCGACGCGCCCGGGCTCCTGCGGTTCCTCTTCACCGATGACATCTTCTACGAGGACGATGCGCTGGCCGGACTGCCGGAGAATACCGGTGTCGTGCTGGCGGCGTCGGTCGGCGCGCTCGAGGAGGTCCGCGAGGAGGAGTTCACGGCGGCCGCGGTGCAGGAGGCGCTGTCATCGGCGCTGATCGGGGGTCTTGGGCTCAAGCCGCGCGTCGCGTACGGACCGCTGCGGGTCGCGGTGAGCGGTCGCCGCGTGTCGCCTCCGCTGTTCGAGTCGATGGAGCTGCTCGGCAAGGCCGAGTCGATCCGGCGTCTCGCCGCGTTCCAAGCCTTCCGCGCGAGCTGAGGGCGGCCGCGCCTCGGTTTGGTCGGGGCGCTCGAGTCGTCTAGACTTGACCTTTGGCACCGGCTTGCACCGAGCGCCTTGGGGTATGGTGTAATTGGCAACACGGCGGTTTCTGGTACCGTTGTTCTTGGTTCGAGTCCAGGTACCCCAGCACTGTTTTTCGCAGGATTCCGCATCAGAATCCACCCTCGTTTAGAGGCTTCTCGACCTGTCTCACCGGGTCCGGGACCAGAAACGGGACCAAATACCCGCGCGCCGTGGTGCGCGGGGGGTCGGCATCCCGGACGAGACGTGGTTCTCGGCCGTCACCATCGGCGACTCGTCAGCCTGTCACCAGTCCGAGGGACGGGCCTGCGGCCGGCGGTCGTCGCCCCCTGTCGTGCTCCACCGGCTACCAATCAGATCTCGGAGCGATTCTCACGAATGCAGACGTGTGCGGGTCCGACCTGCGCGAGCGCTTAGATGCGCCGCCGCCTCCCGGGCGTCACTGCGGCCCCCACAACCGCTGCTTTCGCAACGGGAGACGGGCCGGGACTCACTGCTGAGGCGACGACCGCAGCTTTGGCGACGGGTGCGCCGACCACGCCGACCCGTCCCACGCGTGCAGCTCTGAGTGGCATGTCACGCTCCTCTCGATTCGAGCGCTTCGTCAGCCTCGAGCGAGGCGATGATCGCTTGGATGGGAATGCGGCCGTTGGCGATGAGCTGACCGCCGGCGCGCCGTGCGGCCGAAGCGAACGGCGCAGCCCAGGTGTTCTCGTACACGAGCACGCCCGCGACGCTGCCCGGATCCATCGCGTTCGCCAGGTGTTCGACATCGTCCGCCGCGAGCAGCTCGGCCAGCTCCGCTTCGAGTTCGACGAGCGCTCCGAGATCGCCCGCATCCGACAGCTCGAGCGCGTCGACAGTCCCATCGTCGTCCTTGGTCAGGATGACGGCGTCGATCACGCGGATTGTGCCCGCTTCGACCAGCTTCAGCAGCTCCTCGACGACTTCGCCGCTGAAGCTCTGCTGCCCTTCGGGGAACTCGATGACAAGGTAGTCAACCGGCCCCAGCTTCGACAGTTCGTATTCACTCATGTGATCCGTCCTCGTGCTCGATGGAGAGAAGGTGCGGTCGCACCACCGCCACGTTCCTCGCCTCACGGGGGTGGCCGCATCATCCGTTCTGGGTGAATCGGTCCAGGCTGGTCGATGTCGCTCCGCGGGGACGACGATGAGGTCGATTCCTACTCGACATCGACATCGACGTCCAAGCCGAGTGCCAGCGCGAGTCTGGACGCAGCGGAGACGACGCGCGGAATCCCCACGACTGATCCGGTTCCGATCAGCACATCCACCATCTCGTCACAGGTTGCGCCCTCGCTCAGTGCCGCGTCGGCATACTCGCCGAAGGTGGACTCCGCCCCCCCGACGGCGATCAAGGAGGCGAGTCTCGTCAGCGCCAGCGTCTTGCGATCCAGAACCTCCGGGCCCCGCGCCGCGCCGAGTTCCTCCTCGAGCTGGTGCGGATCGTTGACAGCGAGTCGGCGCAAGCGCTCGTGGTAGTTCGCCATGGGTGGTCCTCTCACCGGTGGTTTCCCCGCCCCCCTCAGGTGAAGGTACGTCCTTGCGGAAGCGACCCGCATCACACAGATCAGGTGACGCGGCGGAGACACCCTGAGCGCTACCTTGCTGTCGTCGACCCAGAATCCAGGAGCCTTGTCATGAACGCTGATCGCCATGCCCGCACGATGCTGCCGATTCCCGACCGTCCGGCGCCGGGTCTGACCACGTACGACGCGAAGGATGCCGAGACAGCGTTTGCTCCGATCCAACCGCTGTTGCCCCCCGAGGGCGCTCCCAATGTCTTGATCGTGCTGATCGACGACACCGGCTTCGGTGCAGCCAGCGTGTTCGGAGGTCCGTGCGCGACACCGAATGCCGAGAAGCTCGCCGCCGGCGGCTTGAGGTACAACCGCTTCCACACGACCGCACTGTGCGCGCCGACGCGCGCAGCGATGCTCAGTGGACGCAATCACCACTCCGTGGGGATGGGCAGCATCACCGAGACCGCCACGTCGGCGCCGGGAAACAGCTCGCTGCGCCCGAACACAAAGGCACCGCTGGCGATGACGCTGAAGCTCAACGGCTATTCGACGGCGCAGTTCGGCAAGTGCCACGAGGTGCCGGTGTGGCAGTCCTCGCCGATGGGACCGTTCGACGCGTGGCCCTCGGCGGGAGGCGGGTTCGAAACGTTCTACGGCTTCATCGGCGGCGAGAACAACCAGTGGGAGCCCGCCCTCTATGACGGCACGACGCCGGTCGAGCCTCCGGCGAGCCCTGACGAGGGGTACCACCTCACTGAAGACCTCGCAGACCATGCGGTCGGTTGGATCCGCACGCAGAAGGCGCTCATGCCCGACAAGCCGTTCTTCGTCTATTTCGCCCCGGGTGCGACGCATGCGCCGCACCACGTCCCGGCGGAATGGGCGGACAAGTACAAGGGCCGGTTCGCCGACGGCTGGGACGTCCAGAGGGAGCGCACCTTCGCGAGGCAGAAGGAACTCGGTGTGATCCCGGCAGACACGGAGCTCACGCCGCGTCACGCCGAGATTCCGGCGTGGGAGGAAATGCCTGAAGCGCTCAAACCCGTTCTGGAGCGTGAGATGGAGCTGTATGCGGGCTTCCTCGAGCACACCGACCATCACGTCGGACGGGTGATCGATGCGATCGAGGATCTCGGCCAACTCGAGAACACCCTGATCTACTACATCATCGGCGACAACGGGGCGTCAGCGGAGGGCACCCTCAATGGCGCCTTCAACGAGATGGCGAACTTCAACG
This sequence comes from Microbacterium terregens, assembly GCF_039534975.1. NCBI lineage: Bacteria > Bacillati > Actinomycetota > Actinomycetes > Micrococcales > Microbacteriaceae > Microbacterium > Microbacterium terregens. Next base: position 2,328,368 of record NZ_BAAAWH010000001.1, on the reverse strand, counting down.
GAATGGCCGCGCTGGAGACTCCCGAGTTCATGCTGTCGAAGATCGACGAGCTCGGGTCCCCGTCGTCTTACAACCATTATGCGGTCGGCTGGGCGTGGGCGATGAATGCCCCATTCCAGTGGACCAAGCAGGTCGCCTCGCACTGGGGCGGCACCCGTAACGGCACGATCGTGCACTGGCCGGAGGGGATCCAGGAGCGGGGCGGGCTGCGCAGCCAGTTCACGCACGTCATCGATGTCGCCCCCACGATCCTCGAAGCGGCGGGCCTACCTGAACCGACCGTCGTCAATGGTGTGCAGCAGTCCCCGATGGAGGGGACCAGCATGCTCTACACCTTCGACGAGGCCGACACCCCCGAACGGCACGACCTGCAGTACTTCGAGATGTTCGGAAACCGGGGGATCTATTTCAAGGGAACCAGTGCCGTCACGAAGCACCGCACACCATGGGAGTTGGTCGGCGGCACCCTCGCCGCGTTCGACGACGACGTGTGGGAGTTGTACGACGGCCACTCCGACTTCAGTCAAAGCCGCAACCTTGCTGCCGAGCATCCCGAGAAGCTTCACGAACTCCAGCGTTTGTGGCTCATCGAAGCGGTCAAGTACAACGTGCTCCCGATCGACGACCGCACCGGTGACCGACTCAATCCCGAGATCGCCGGGCGGCCGACGCTGATTCACGGGACATCCCAGACGCTCTTCCCGGGCATGGGCCGGTTGTCCGAGAACAGCGTGATCAGCATCAAGAACAAGTCCTTCTCCGTGACAGCAGAGGTAGACGTCCCGGAGCGCGAACTGTCAGGAGTGATCATCGCCCAAGGCGGCCGATTCGGAGGATGGACCCTGTACTTCGCCGAGGGCAGGGCGACGTTCGTCTACAACGTCCTCGGCATCCATCTCTTCTCGACACAAGCCGACTCGGTCCTGGAAGCCGGCACGCATCAGGTGCGAATGGAGTTCGCATACGACGGCGGCGGTCTGGCCAAAGGCGGCGATGTGACTCTCTACTACGACGGCAACCCCGTCGGCACCGGCCGCGTCGGAGCGACGCAGGCGATGATCTTCTCCGCGGACGAGACCACCGACGTCGGGTACGAATCCGGAACCTCTGTCAGCAACGACTACACCGCCGAGAGCAGCCGATTCACCGGCAAGATCCACTGGGTCCAGATCGACACCGGCCACGACGGTCATGACCACCTCATTGATCCTGACGAACGACTGCGTATCGCCATGGCTCGCCAATAGCGGGAACCCGCCGATAGCGCGACACGTTCCACGGTCGTAGGATGCGGCTATGCCAGGGCCTCCCGCCGTCTCAGTGGTGGCGCCGCTTCTGCTGGATGAGCGGTTGCTCGACGCCAAGCTGTCGATTCCGCTCGCCCGCCCGTGCTTCGTCAGTCGTGGGTCGTTGATCGCCGACGCGACGGGCAGCGACTGTCGCGTGGTCGCGGTGGTCGCCCCGGCCGGGTATGGCAAGACCAACCTCCTTGCGCAGTGGGCGGCCGACGAGCCACGTTCGTCGGGTTGGGTTTCTCTTGATCGGTTCGACGACGACCCGGTCGCCCTGCTCACTCTTGTGGCGGCGGCCTTCGTGCGCGCGACAGGTGAAGCTTCGGATCTCATCGCCGACATGCGCGTTCACTCACTGGCCACGCTCGGCCGCGCGGCGCCGCGTCTTGCGGCCGCCCTGCGCGGATCGGCGCAGTCGTTCGTGCTCTTCCTCGACGACCTGCAGGTGCTGGGGCCGGCAGCGAGTGACGTGCTGGGGGTGGTGCTGCGCGGGGTGCCCCCGGGCTCCCAGGTCGTGGCCGCCAGTCGTGTTGCCCAACCTCATGTTCCCGGCTTGCGCGCTGCGGGTGATGTGCTGGAGATCGGCGTCCGGGAATTGGCCCTCGGTGCCGCGGCCGCGCAGCAGATCTTCCGACAGGCGAACATCGAGCTCACGCCGGAACTGGCGAGCGCGGTCACGGCGCGCACCGAAGGATGGCCTGTGGGCCTGCATCTCGCAGCGACGATCGCACACGATGCGCATGATGCCTCGGCGGTCATCGTCGGCAATGACAGATACGTCGCCGACTACTTGTACGGCGAGTCTTTCGCGGCGCTCCCAGAGACCACTCGGATGTTCCTGCGCCGCACCGCAGTGCTCGATCACATGTGCGACGAACTCTGCAGTGCCCTGATGGCGGATACGCCCGTCCCGAACAGCCTGCGGGACCTTGAGAGCTCGAATGTCTTTTTGATCCCGGAAGACCGTACGCGCAAGTGGTACCGGTATCACGCGTTGTACCGGGAGTTCCTCTTGGACGAGTTGGAGCGGGAGGAAGCATCCGCCGTTCCCCGGCTCCACCAACTCGCGGCGGGGTGGTACGAGGCGAACAGCTCGCCGGCCAACGCGATCGAGCATCTGCTGCAGTCACCGGATCACGAGCGGTGCGTGAGCTTGGTCGGCTCGCTCGGACTCATCACGTATCAGGCCGGTGAACTGGCCACGATCCGACGCTGGCTCACGGCGTTGGGCGACGATGTCGTGGAGTCCTGTCCACCGCTGGGAGTCTTGTCCGCGTGGATCGCGGTCCTCTCCGGGCAGCCGCTCGAGGCCGAGCGGTGGCGTGGCCTGCTGGACACGGTGACCTTCGAGGGGCCGCCTGTCGATGGGACCGCCTCCTTCGCGTCCGGTCGTGCGATGCTGCAGGCGGCAATGTGCGCGAACGGACCGGAGCAGATGCTGGTGGATGCGTGTCTCGCGCTCGACGCGGAACCGTCTTGGAGCGTGTGGCGCGACTTCGCGCTGAGCATGGCTGCGGAGGCTTATCTCACGGCGGGGGACATCGCCGCGGCCGCCGACTACTTCGCGCAGGCTTCCGAGCGTGCGGGCATGGTCGGAAACAACGATGTGCGCATCCGCACCGACACCCAGCTCGCGTTGATCCACATGGACCAGGGTCGCTGGAGCGAGGCTGCGGACTTGCTTGCCGGAGCTCTCGACGCGATTCGGGACTTCAGGCTCAACGACTACGCCTCCGCGGTGCTGACGTTCGCCGCCGCTGCCCGGATGGCTCTGCACCGCGGCGACCTGGAGCAGGCGGATCGGGAGCTCACGCGGGCGATGCGGGCGCGTCCCGTCTGCACGTACGTGATGCCCACGGTCGCCCTGAAGAGCCGCCTGAGCCTCGCCGGGACCTACTTGTTGATGGCCGACAATTCGACCGCACGCCACTTGGTCAGGGAGATCGATGATCTGCTGATGCACCGCCCGGACATGGGCGTGTTCGTCGATCAGCAGCGAGCCATGAAGGAGTTGCTCAGCGCGTCGGGTACCGCCAGCTTCAGTGTCACTCCTCTTACCCCTGCGGAACTGAGGCTGCTGCCGTACCTGCAGACGCATCTCACCGTGCCCGAAATCAGTGCCCGGTTGTTCATCTCCCGCAACACCGTGAGCACGGAGGTGGGATCCATCTATCGCAAGCTCGGGGCCTCTTCGCGCAGTGAAGCGGTGGAACGCGCCGTCGCCGTCGGTTTGCTCGGCGCCTGACGGCGTCCGGGTGGCAAACCGACGAGGGCGATCACGCTGTGGCGAGGGCGCGTGTCTTGAGAGTGTCGAACTCGCTCTGCGAGATGGCGCCCGAGTCCAGCAGCCGCTTGGCGGATTCGATTTCGGCGCCCGGAGAGGACGTTTGGGCGACCTCCCGGATGTAGCTGTCGGTTTCAGCGCGCGCCGCTTGTGCCTGCTCGACGCGACGTTCCGCCATCCCCTTGCCCCGGGCGATGAGGTAGATGAACGCGGCCAGGAAGGGTAGGAACACGAGGAAGAGGACCCAGAGAGCCTTACCTCCACCATTGAGGCTCGGGTCGCGGAAGACGTCGATGATGATGGTGATGAAGATCCAGATGCAAGCAATGGTGACGTACACCCAGAACATCCACACTAAAAAGTCCCAGATACTCACGATGGTCGCCGTTTCTGTCGGGCGGATGCGTGGTTGCGCCCGCTTTGTTGGCGACAACGTATCGGGCAGCTCTCGTCGGGGGCATCACCCAGATCGCGTGATGTGCACGCCGCTCACCCGTCGTGTGCACAGCGGAAGCCGATATGAGACATCCCGGTGTCCTCCGCCTGCGGCGACCGCGCGGCGGGCCGGAAGCGCAGACAGTAGTCGGGCGAGCACAGGTGCGAGCCGCCCTTCAGCACTCGCCGCGGCTGAGCGAAGCCCGGCTCCGCGCTCGCCGTGGCGAGGAGCATCGGCCGTCCGCCGGCGTCGACCGGACCGTCGGAGGGGAGGAGATGCCGCGGGGAGTAGTAGTCGGTCGTCCACTCCCACACGTTGCCGGTCATGTCATAGAGACCGTATCCGTTGGGCGGATACGCTCCCACTGGGGCCGTGCCGCCCCGCCCCAGGTTTTCGTAGGGGAATCGGCCGAGCCACGAGTTCGCTTGGGGGATCCCCCCGGGGTAGGGGTCATCGCCCCACGCGAATCGCGCGCCGACCAGACCGCCCCGGGCCGCGTACTCGTGTTCGGCTTCGGTGGGGAGGCGTTTGCCTGCCCACGCCGCGTAGGACACGGCATCCTCGAAAGCGATATGGACGACCGGATGCCGCATTCGTTCATCGATCGACGAGCCGGGGCCGGACGGCTCCCGCCAGTACGCGCCGCGCTGCCACCGCCACCACTGTCGCCAATCGTCGAGGTCGACCCGATCGACAGTCGGGGTGAACACCATCGCGCCGGGGACGAGATCGACCGGATCTGCGCCGGGGAAGTCCGCCGGGTCCAGCTCGCGTTCGGCCACCGTGACATAGCCGGTGTCAGCGACGAACACGGCGAAGTCGGCATTGGTGACCTCGTAGGTTTCCATCCAGAACGCGGCGACCGGGCGCTCGTGCACGGGACGCTCATCGGGATAGAACTCGTCGGAGCCCATCCGCAAGACGCCCTCGGGGATCAGCGCCATCTCGCTCACGGGATCCACGGTAGCCCCTGACGGAAACGCCGCGCGGGCTACGAGGCGACCTCCGGGTCGATCGTGATGATCACCGACTTCGACCTGGTGAACGACTCCAGAGCCTCCGGCCCGCTCTCGCGACCCCATCCCGAGGACTTCACACCGCCGAACGGGACTGCGGGATCGAGCATCGCCCAGCCGTTGACCCAGATGATCCCGGCGTCCAGTCGGTTCGCGACTCGGTGGGCGCGGCTGATGTTGCCGGTCTGGACGCCTGCCGCCAGCCCGTACGCCGTGCTGTTGGCCAGGGTGATCGCCTCCTCCTCGGTGTCGAAGGGCTGGACGGTCAGCACCGGGCCGAACACCTCCTCCTGCACGGCGACCGCGTCGTTGCCGAGCCCGGCGATGACGGTGGGAGCGAAGTAGAAGCCTCCGTCCAGATCGACGCGATGACCGCCCGTGATGATCGAACCACCCGACGCAACGGCATCCTTCACCATCTCCTCGACCTTCTCGAGCTGGGCCTGGCTGGCCAGTGGCCCGATCACGGTGCCGGGATCGCTCGGACGGCCGAGCGGCACGCCGCCGACGGCTTGCCCGAGAATGCCCACGACGGTGTCGTACAGGGGGCGCTCCACGAGCAGTCGCGGCCCCGCCATGCAGAATTGGCCCGTGTTGAACACGAATGCGTTGATCACGGCGCCGATCGCCTTGTCCACGTCCGCATCGGCGAAGACGATGTTGGCCGCGTTGCCGCCGAGCTCCGCCACGATCGGCTTGAGATGCTCGCCCGCGGTGCGCGCGACGATCCGACCGACGGCCGTGGAACCGGTGAAGGCGACCATGTCGACGTCCGGATGCCGCACCAGTGCGTCGCCGAGCTCGGGTCCGGGTCCGACAACGAGGTTGTAGACCCCATCGGGGACGCCGGCGTCGCGCAGGATCTGGGCCATCACCAGGGCGCTCAACGGCGTCTGCGGCGCCGGTTTGTGCACGACGGTGTTGCCGGCGGCGAGAGCGGGGGCGAGTTTGGAGCTGGAGAGGATCAGGGGGAAGTTGAAGGGACTGATCGCCGCGACTACCCCCCGCGGTTCACGACGGGTGAATGCGAACGCGGGGAGGGGGGTTTCCCGCACGGATCCGTCGAGATGCTGGGCGAGGCTCGCGAAGTACTCGAATTGATCAGCGGACGTCGGCACGTCGATCATCCGCGCGAACAGGATCGGTTTGCCGACGTCCATGCTCTCGGCCTGCGCGAGCTCTTCCGCACGCTCGCGAATCAACGCGGAGACACGCAAGAGGACGCGCGAGCGCTCTCGTCCCGAGATCCGCGACCAGCGCCCGTCATCGAACGCGACCCGCGCGGCTTGGACCGCGGCATCCACATCGGCGATCGAAGCCGACGCCACTTCGCCGAGCGTCTCGCCGGTCGCCGGGTTCGTGACCTCCATGCGGGCGCCGCCCGATGCCTGCTGCCAGCGACCGGCGATCATCAGATCCGTGCGGATCTCCGGCGCGGTCGTTGCCGATGTCTGTGTCATTTCGTCTCCTCTTCGAGAGCCGTCACGGGAGTTACCGGTCGTGCGCAGCGTCCGATGTCGATCGGCGCGTCTTTCGTGTCGTGGACAGCGATCCGGGGTCTTGTCAGTCTCGCTGAAACGAGTCGACGTGACAAGCCGTCGCGCGTTCGTCACGTCCGCGGCCGACCACCACGTCGCACCTCTCGCCGGGACAGCTGCGTGCGCGGACAATAGGTGCATGGGCGCGACGAGAGGCCCGCACTCCCGAGCCGAGGCAGCAGAACTGGCAGACCTGAGGCGGCGCGCGTACGGTCCGGGTGCCGACATCCACGGCGACGTGGACGCGATCTCGCGCTTGGCCGAACTGGAGGCACAGCTCGGTCACGGCACGCAGCCCATGACCGGGGAAACTGCGCCATCGGTGCGCGCGGCCGAGCCGGTCATCCAGCACATTCCGTCCGACCCGACCCGTACCGCTCGTCCCACCCACCGCCGCGCAGCCGTCATCTCCGCGGCTACCGCGGCGATCGCGTGCGGTGCGGTCGTGTGGACGCTCACCGCCGGGCCGACGGATGAAACTCTCTATCCTCGCGCCGATGTCCCGTGGACCGCCGCGGCGCAGCTCAGCAGAACGGGGGACCTTGACTACCTGGGTATCACACCGAGCGATGCCCGATTGTATGACTCGTTCCGGGGATTTCACGTGTGGAGCGCCCACAGAGGGGCCACCTCGACGTGTTTGTTCGTGACCTCTGCGACGCCGCCGCGGTGGCGGGTCGACTGCGCGCCACGCAGCGGCGAGCCGATGATCGACCTCGTACGATACCGCGATGCGTCGCGGCTGGCCGGTTTCGAGGCCATAGGCGACGCGCCTTCCGGCAGTGTGCTGCGGCTGGTTCTGCGAAATGGCGTCGTCGTCGTCCAGATCGTGGCGGCCCCGGATTCGGCGGGCCGACCGCGGTGACCGCACATCAGGAGTCTCGGTCGTCGAGGAGGCGGCGGCCGGATGCTCCGGCCCCCGCCTCCTCGACGGTTCTCGAGCTACGCCGTCGCCGTGGCGCGGGCACCGAACCGGCTGCGGTGGCTCACCCGATGACCGATCCAGAAGCCGATCGCGATGATGCCCGCCAGCGAGATGCCGAGCAGCCACGGCAGGATCATCGGCGCGGCGCCGGACGCGCCGGTCGCCAGCATGTCCGAGCCGTCGGCGATCTGTCCGTTGCCGTCCGCGAGAGTCGCGGCGCCGGCAGCGAGGTCACCGGAGCCATCGGCCAGTGCATCCGAGCCGTCCGCGAGCGTTGTGGCTCCGGTGGACAGCTGAGTGACGCCCGAAGCCAACGTCGCGGCACCCTGCGAGAGCGTCGACGTGCCTGCGGCGAGGTTCGCCGCTCCCTCTTCGAGCGTCACGGCACCGGAGCTGAGACTCTGCGTCCCCGAGTTGAGCGTCGCTGCGCCGCTGGCCAGGGTCTGCGCACCCGCAGACAGCGACGATGCGCCGCTGGAGAGCGATTGCACGCCGGTGGCGAGCGCACCCGCTCCCTCGTTCACCCTGGTGATCCCGGCACTCAGCGATGCGGCGCCGGCGGCGAGGGCTGGAGCGCCGGTCTCGGCATCCGCGATCGCGACCGTGCCCGGCCATCCGACTGCCGCATCACCGTGGACGAGTCCGTTCACGCCTCCGGCCACCTGCGCGGCGCCACCCGCTGCCTGCATGAGACCCTGGGCGAGCTTCGGCGCGGCGGCGGCCGGAGCCGCCAGGCCGTCGACCTGCGCCTGCACATCCAGCGCGAGGGCCTTCAGACTCTGCAGGCCGGTGTTCGTCGGATCGCCGTCAGCCATGGCCGAGAGCGCGTCGGCGAGGTTTTTCGCGTTGACCGGCGCGTTGGCGGCGGTCGCCGTCAACGCGGCATCGGTCTCCGCTGCCGCAAGATGCTGCACGGTCGGCGTGACGCCCCCGGCCAGCAGGTCGCTGAATCCCTGAGCCTTGCCCAGCAGCGTGGTGGCATACGTGTCAGCCCCGACCACACCGGCGGCCAGCAGCTGCGCCTTCGAGGCGAGCACCACGGCACCGGCAGCGGCATCGCTCGCGCCCTGAGCGAGGGTGCCGGCTCCGGCGGCCGCGTTCTGTGCGCCGGCCGACAGCGTGCCTGCGCCGTTCGCTGCGGAGGAGGCGCCGGCACTGACGCGCTCTGCGCCCGTCGCCGCGGACCAGGCCCCCGTCGACAGCGAAGTCGCACCACTGGAGAGCGAGGCGGCTCCGGAAGCGGCCGAGGTCGCTCCCGCAGCGAGGGAGCTCGCACCGCTCGCCGCGGTGGCGGCGCCGCTGTCGAGTGTGCCGGCGCCGGCGGACAACTCACCCGCACCGGCGGACAGGGACCGAGCACCCGCGGCGACTTCCTGCGAGCCGTCATCGGCGTCCGAGGCGCCCGAGGCGAGCTGCTGCGCCCCGTCGGCGATCTTCGCCGTCGTCGCGAAGTACAAGAAGACCATCGCGGCCAGCAGGACGGTGAGCACGATGACCGCGATGCGCATGCCGCGGCCGTGCGTGTGGATGTCAGTTCTCGTCATTGAGGTCTCCAGAGTGTCGCGCGAACGCGCAGGAAAGTGAGCAGCGGCGTGCTGCTGATCGGGGTGGTGAGAGGCAGTGCGCCGCACCGTCTTTGGTGCGGCGAGGGGATCGCCGAGAGAGCGGTGTGAATCTAACAGGCGTTCTGCGCCGAACGGGCAAGAGCAGTGTCGGTCCTGGGGAAGGGACCAAGTCTCACGGTGGGTGAAACTCAGTATCTGTCGTTTGTATACAGATGGGTGCAGGGCAAGCGCTGGGCAGACGGGCCCGGTCGCCGTCGCGCCGGACCATAATGAAACCATGGATGCTGGGCCGACGTCATCCGAGCGCGGGGGAGAACTCGCTGCGCTGCGGACCCGGGCGTACGGTCCGGATGCCGACATCCATCACGACTCCGCAGCACTCGCGCGACTGCTCGAGTTGGAGGATCTGGCCCGTGCGGACGTCGCCTCCTCGAGCCCGGACGTTCCCGTCGCCGCGTCCCGCGACGCCGACCCTCCAGCCGACCACGACCCGCGCGCCGAGGACCCGCCGGCCGCGGCGTCTCCCGCCACCGGCGCGCCCGCCGCACCGCCGCGCAGGAGGCGCAGAATCCCGACGTGGGCCCTCGTCGCGGCAGCGGCCGCAGCCGGCATCGGCCTCGGGCTCGCACTGCCCGGTGCGGTGCCGCCGCATCCTCAGGCGGTCCTTCGCGCCATTCCCCTTGACGGTGCCACCGTCGACCTCGATATGTTCGGTGCGGCCACGACATCACCCGTCCGGTACGCGCCGTTCCATGATCTGAATGTGTGGTCGGCCCAGACCGATGCAGGTTCGACGTGCGTGTTCGTGACGACCGAGAGCGGCGAGTGGATGGCCGCGGGCTGCGCGCCCGAGCAGCTCGCTCCGACGGCAGACCTGACCCTCTACCCGAGCATGTTCGAGGTCGAGGGCCTGGAACTGCCGGATTTCAGCGTCGTGCGCTTCATCCTGCGCGGTGCAGCGGTGGAGGTGTGGATCGCCGAAGCCGACGAAGTGGCGTGATTCCGCTGCTCAGAGCGACATCTCCTGCATCGCGTCGGCAGCCAGCGCCGCATACTCGGGGTTGTCGTCGCTCTGGTCCAGCAGCAGGAGAGCGAACGCGGCCGCCCATCCGTGCGCGCGCGTCCACGTCGCTCCGTCGTAGCGGTCGCCCGTGGCAGCGATGAACGCCGCCCGGCCGATCGCGTCGAAGGCGAGCCAGGCGACCGCCAGGTCGTAGGCAGGGTCCCCGGCGGTGACATCGCCGAAATCGATGATCGCCACCAGCTCCGAGCCTCGCGCAACGATGTTCCCGGGGTGGAGGTCGCCGTGGATCCAAACGGGACGGTCGGCCCATGCGGGAGCGTGCAGCGCGGCATCCCACAGCAGCGAGGCGCGCACCAGCGCCGCGGCGGGTGCCCGCCCTCGCAGCGACTCGAGGCGGGCGGCCACCGCGGACGCGCGATGCGCCAGGGGCACGCCGCGTACCGGGTTGACCGGATGGTCTGCAGGCGCGGGAACGTGCAGCGCGATCAGGGCGGACGCGAGGGGCACGGCCCAGCCCGCGCGTTCGGGACGGGGGATGCCGAGGCCCGCGTACCCGTCGAACCAGGGAACGATCGACCATGGCCAGGGGAACGCGAACTCAGGGCGACCATGGACCAAGGGTGCAGGAACACCGACGCCCGTGCCCGCGAGACGTGCCGCGATCGGGCCGAGCACCTCCTGCTCGTGCAGCACGAGTGGTGCGGATCGTGCGCGCCGGGGCAGTCGCACCGCGAAGTCCTCACCCAGGCGCCACACCGAGCAGTCCCACCCGTCCGCGGCGTGGGAGAGGGGCAGGTTCGCCGCGTCGGCCAGAGCGCGCGCCTGACTCGAGGCAAGCGCCCGCACCAGCTCCTCCGAGATGAGCAGCTCGGCGGACGGCTTGTCAGGCATTCCTCGACCCTACCGACGACCTTTGCGCCGAACGTCTTGTGTATGTGTGGGTTTGTGTTGTAATCTGTGGGAAATTCGAGGAGGAATGCGTGTACGCGATGGAGCGGCAAGACCTGATCGAGCGGCTGCTGCTCGACGAAGGACGCGTCAGCGTCGTCGAACTGGCCCGCCGCTTCGAGGTGACCACCGAGACCGTGCGTCGTGATCTGGACCACCTGGACCGCCTCGGGGCCCTGCGGCGCGTTCACGGCGGCGCTGTCGCGCGGGATCGCGAGAGCACCGTCGAGCCGACGCTCACGGAACGCTCGCATCGGCGCAGCGAGGCGAAGGTGGCCATCGCCCGTCGCGCGCTCGGGATGATCGGCGACCGTTTTCGTGGATCGCTCTACCTCGACGCGGGAACCACCACCCAGGCGGTGGCTTCGCAGCTGTCGGATCGTCTGATCGCCGCCGGCGGCCACGCCGAGGTCGTCACCCACGCCATGACGCTCGCCAACACGCTCGCGGGCGTGCCGGAGTCCTCGCTCACGGTCATCGGCGGACGCGTGCGCACGGCGACCGCCGCCGCGGTGGGCGCCGACACGGTGCGCGCGATCGAGAGACTGCGACCTGATATCGCCTTCCTCGGCACCAACGGAATCTCCGCCGCATTCGGCCTGAGCACTCCCGATCCGGATGAGGCCGCAGTGAAGTCCGCAATCGTGCGGGCCGCGCGCCGGGTCGTCGTCGTCGCCGACGTCGAGAAGCTCGGGCGCGAGCTGCTCGTGAGCTTCGCCGCACTCGATGAGATCGACGTGCTGGTGACGGATGCCGCCCCCGACGCCGATCTCGGCGCCGCACTGGCCGACGCGGACGTGGAGGTGTGGGTCGCATGAGGGCGGGAGAGCCGAACAGCGGCAGAATCGTGACCCTCACCGCGAACCCTTCGCTGGACCGCACGATCACCTTGGGCGGCGCCCTGCGTCCGGGTGAGGTGCAGGCCGCAGCATCCGCCCGCGAGGACGCGGGAGGAAAGGGCATCAACGTCGCGCGGGTGATCGCAGCGGCGGGGATCGACGCCGTCGCGGTTCTGCCGCTGGCCGGCGACGACCCCTTCGCCGTCGTGCTGCGCGCGAGCGGGGTCGTCGCACGACCCGTCGAGGTCGAGGGGCATGTGCGCGCCAACGTGACGATCACCGACCCCGCCGGCATCACCACCAAGCTGAACCTCCCCGGTGCCGCCCTGTCGCCGCGCGATGCGAGTGCGCTGATCACGGCTGTGGTCGCCGCGAGCGAAGGCGCCGCCTGGCTCGTGCTCGCGGGGTCGCTTCCTCCCGGTGCCGACGACCGGTTCTACGTCGACGTGATCCAGGCGGTCCGCCAGCGGTGGGGCACGGATGCGCCACGTGTCGCCGTGGACACCTCGGGCGCCGCGCTGCGAGCGGTCGTGGATGAGGCAGCCCCGGATCTGATCAAGCCGAACGACGAAGAGCTGGCCGAGCTTGCCGGGGTCGCGCTCGGGAACGGGACCGACCTCGCCGCGGCCGTGCTTCGGGTCGCTCGCGCGCTCGTGCCCTCGCGCGTCGCTGCCGCCCTGATCACCCTGGGGGCCGAGGGCGCAGTGCTCGTCACCGCGGACGGTGCCTGGCAGGCCACCCCGCCCCCCATCCGCGTCGTCAGCACCGTGGGCGCGGGCGACAGCGCACTCGCCGGGTATCTCATCGCCGATGTCGACGGGTACCTCCTCTCCGATGCGGCCGGCGACGACCCCGCGGACCGCCTGCGTCGAGCCGTCCGCTACGGCGCCGCGGCGGCGTCGCTGCCCGGCACCCAGGCTGCCGCTCCGGACGACCTGCCGCCCGGCGCCGTCGTCGTCCGCACTCTCTGACCGCCCCCGCCACAACTGCACCGCACTCCCGACCATTGGAGGTCATCGTGTCCCAGACCATCACCCCGGAGCTGGTGTCACTCGACACCCCGCTCGGCGCCGACAAGGCGTCGGTGATCCGATCCCTCGCGGCGCGCGTCGCCCAGGAGGACCGCGCCACCGACGCGGAAGCGCTCTTCCAGGACGCCTGGGCGCGCGAGCAGAAGGACGAGACCGGGCTCCCCGGCGGCATCGCGATTCCGCACGCCAAGAGCTCCGCCGTCACCGTGCCCTCACTCGCGTTCGCCAGGCTGACGCCCGGTGTCGACTTCGGGGCACCGGACGGCCCCGCCGACCTGGTGTTCCTCATCGCCGCACCGGAGGGTGCCGCAGAGGCTCACCTGGCCGTGCTCTCCAAGCTCGCCCGCAGCTTGATGCAGGACGAGTTCACCAGCGGTCTTCGCGCCGCCACGAGCGCCGACGAGGTCGTCGCGATCGTGCGCAGCGCGATCGGCGAGGGGGATGCCGCGCCCGAGGCCGCACCGACTGCGGCCGCGGCCGCGCCGGCCGAGGAGACAGCGTCGGCGCATGCTGTCGCCGATGCACTCAGCGTCGATGGTCGCCCCGCCCGCATCGTCGCAGTGACGGCGTGCGCGACCGGCATCGCCCACACGTTCATGGCCGCCGACGCGCTCACCGCTGCCGGCCGGAAGGCCGGGATCGATCTCGTCGTCGAACCACAGGGTTCCAGCGGCTACCAAGCGCTGTCCGGTGACGTGATCGACAATGCCGACGCCGTCATCTTCGCCACCGACGTCGACGTGCGAGAACCGCAGCGCTTCGCCGGCAAACCCGTCATCCGCTCCGGCGTCAAGCGGGGCATCGAGCAGCCCGACCAGATGATCCGCGAGGCGGTCGCGGCGGCGAACGATCCGAGTGCCGCGCGCGTGAGCGGCACCGCGACCGCCGCGACGGCGACCGCGGCGACGCAGCTCTCCTGGGGTGCACGCATTCAGCGGATCCTGCTCACCGGTGTCAGCTACATGATCCCGTTCGTCGCCGGTGGTGGGCTGCTCATCGCGTTGAGCTTCCTCCCCTTCCTCGGCGGCGTGGACGTCAACGCCGATGACCAGGCATTCGATGTGGTCATCAACAACGCACTGTGGGCGCTGCCCGCCGGCGGCCTCGGGCAGTACCTCGGATCGATGCTGTTCGTGATCGGTGTGACCTCGATGGGCTTCCTCGTCGCCGCGCTCTCCGGGTACATCGCGTTCGCGATCGCCGACCGGCCGGGACTCGCGCCGGGGTTCGTCGCCGGTGCCGTCGCAGTGTTGATGAATGCGGGCTTCATCGGTGGCATCGTCGGCGGACTGCTCGCGGGCCTCGCGGCCTGGTGGCTCGCACGCCTTCCCGCGCCGCGTTGGCTGCGCGGACTCATGCCTGTCGTGATCATCCCACTGCTCGCATCGATCTTCGCTTCAGGGTTGCTGGTCCTGTTCCTCGGCCGCCCGATCGCGACGCTCATGGAATGGCTCAACACCTGGCTCACCGACCTTGCGGGCACCTCGGGAATCGTCATCGTCGGCGTCATCCTGGGTCTGATGATGTGCTTCGACCTCGGTGGCCCGGTCAACAAGGTCGCCTACGCATTCGCCGTCGCGGGCCTCGCCTCCGCCTCGGCCGAGAACCCGACGCCGTATCTCATCATGGCGGCGGTGATGACGGCCGGAATGGTCCCCCCGCTCGCGATGGCTCTCGCATCAACCGTGCTCGCGCGGAACATCTTCACCCCCGTCGAGCGAGAGAACGGCGTAGCCGCCTGGCTGCTGGGTCTGGCCTTCATCTCCGAGGGCGCGATCCCCTTCGCGGCGGCCGATCCGCTCCGGGTGATCCCGGCCTCGCTGGTCGGCGGCGCGGTGACCGGCGGTCTGAGCATGCTGTTCGGTGTGCAATCCCTCGCCCCGCACGGAGGCATCTTCGTTCTCTTCGCGATCAGCCCGATATGGGGGTTCCTCGTGGCGCTTCTGGCCGGAGTGGTGGTCACCGCGTTCCTCGTGGTCGCCTTCAAGCGCTTCATCGCCCCGAAGGAGTTGCGGGAGGCCGAGGCCGAGTCCGCCGTCGCAACCGCCGTTCCGGCCTGAGCACGCCCCACCGGCATGCCGGATGCGGAATGCTGGAGTCAGCCGTCTTCTACGAAAGGTGAATACCCATGGCAGAACGTCAGGCAACAATCGCGAGCAGCTCAGGTTTGCACGCGCGGCCCGCGAAGCTCTTCGTGCAGGCCGTCCAAGAGAAGAAGATCCCCGTCACCATCGCGGTCGAGGGCGGTGCGGACCTGAACGCGGGCAGCATCCTCTCGCTCATGGGCCTGGGTGCCTCGCACGGCACAGTCGTGACCCTCAAAGCCGAGGGCGACGGATCGGAGCAGGCGCTGGACGAACTGGTGACGCTGCTCGAGACCGACCTCGACGCGGAATGATGATCGCCCGGCGCGCGGATTCGGGGAACTGAGTTCGCTCACGCGCTGAGCGCGTCGATACGACGGATGCCGCGGCTCTCGGGTCGCGGCATCCGTCGTCCTCGCTCCTACAGATCCGTCGAATCGCCCGATTCGAGCTCGAGGAACTCGCCGTCGTTCTTCTCAGTCGCCCAGCGCAGCCGGGCGCGGTGCATGGTGCGACCGATGACCGAGAGAGTCATGTCGTGCGTCCCGAATGCCTGCTGCGGGGCGACGGCCAGCACGAAGTCCATCGCTTCGCCGATCTTCAGCCACGGCGCACCGAGCGGTGCGGCGAGCAGCCGCACATCCACGCCCTTCGGCACGGCGTAGGAATCACCCGGGTAGTAGAGCTGATCGTTCACGAGCACGCCGACGTTGTCGATCACCGGGACCGTCTCATGGATGACGGCGTGCTGTCCGCCGAAGAACCTGAGCGTGAACGGCTCGACGTGCACCGTGTCACCCGGGTTCACGACCGTGATGTCATAGCCCGCGGCGGCCTTTGCCACACCCTCGGGCGCGAGGATCGGGATGCCGGGCGCGTTGCGCAGCAGTCGGTCGAGGTGGTCGGGTGTCCAGTGGTCGGCGTGCTCGTGCGTGAGGACGATCGCGACGACGTCGCCCACGTCCACGAGCGGGTCTGTGTATGATCCGGGGTCGATGACCAGCGTCTTCCCGGAGTCCTGGACGGTGAGCGCGGCGTGGAGGTGCTTGGTGACTCGCATGCTCCGAGTCAACTGGGCGGGAGCGGTCTGAGCAAGTTCTTGACGGCCCCGCTCGGATTTGTTGGGTGCGCCGGACGCATGGCATACTTATACGGTTGTCCTGTGCGGCCCCATCGTATAGAGGCCTAGTACGCCGCCCTCTCACGGCGGTAACGCGGGTTCGAATCCCGCTGGGGTCACCAACGAAAACCCCCGGTCATCCGGGGGTTTTCGTCATTTCTGGAGGAGGTCATCGTGGCTGATTATTCGATCTGCCCACAGTTTGCCCACGGATACTAGAGGCGTTACTTGCAGATGGTCGGCTTGAAACGCCGATTCGGGCGCGCTTTTGCAGGCTTTTGACCATCACTCCGTCTCGCCTTCAGATGGCGCGAGGCACGGCGATCGCACGCTGTCGGGCCCTGCTCGCCGGGGCGATGAGGCCCAAAGCGAGGTTCGTCTAGTCGCTCTCGGACACAGCGTAGAATTCGCCGACAGCCGTCAGGAGTGCAGCCGCGTTGAGCGAGATCGCGACGGCATCGAGATCCTCCTCGAACAGGTCCGCGTACACGTCGAGAGTAACGCTGGCCTTGGCATGGCCGAGCATTCGCTGCACCGCTTTGACGTTTGCACCCGCGGAGATCGCCAGAGACGCCGCCGTGTGGCGCAACTCGTGCGGGGTCAGACCCGTCAACCCGATACTGACGGCCGCCTCGTTGAACCAGCCGAGCCGAAAGACAGCGTTGCGCAACCACGTCCCTGTCCGCTGGCCGTAGAACACCGGTGAGTTGGGGGACCGGCCGGCGATCTGACGAGCGAGGTGCGGGCGGAGGAAAGCAGGAATGGGAATCGACCGGTGTTCGTAGTCCTTCGGCGCTTCTTGCCGCTGGTGGCCCTTCACCATGACGACCGTGACTTCGATGTTGAGTCGGCTGCGTTCCAGGTCGACGTCCTTCACGCGGAGCCCGGATGCCTCGCCCCAGCGGAGCCCGCAATACGCCAGCACGAGCACGAGGATGTCGTAGCCCAACTGCGCGCCGTTCGGTTGTCGGCCGACCGCTTGAGCAAGCGCTCCGACCTCGGCATGGCTGAGGTACCGCTTGCGCTTCTGTACCGTCCTTGCGAGTCGCAGCGTCGCGGCGGGGTTATGAGAGAGACGACCATCCTCCACAGCGAGCTGAAGAGCGCCAGAGAGGACGAGGACGATCTTTCGCACGGTGGCTGGTTCACCGGGAAGCTTCGACGCCCATTGCTGGACCCCCAGTCGGGTCAGGTCGCCTAGCGGCAGGGGGCCCAGCTTCGGATTCACATGCTTGGTGACGATCCCCTCGATGCGATCGCGGGTGGTCGCGCGCACGTCGGTTCGCGACGAGAGCCAGATGTCCATCCACTGCTCGATCGTGACGCGCGCCCTGCTCGGATCGATGTACCCGCCGCGAGCCTTGTCCAATTCAACTGAGGCCAGAAAAAGCTCTGCCTCACGCTTCGTTCGGAAGCCGCGCTTGTCCGTTTGCGTCTGGTCCGGCTTGCGGTATCGCACTCGGTACCGGCGCCCCTGCGCCGAATCGTATGGGGAGATGCTGCCCATGCTCGGGAGTGTAGACCGGGCGCGCGACATCGCCGCAGTTCTAGATGGACTGCATCGGGGGTTTGCCAGTGGGTGCCCGCAGGTGAGATCCGTGGGATTCCGCGGTATTTCCGCTGTTGTGGGACTGGCCTGAGGGGCGTGCGCGAAGGATTCTGCGGACTTTTTGCGGCCTGGACGCGGACTCGCATTCGCAGTGCCGCGCCGTCTTGGCTGATTTCGCCGGCGCCATTCGAGGGTACCCACTTGCCCCGCTTCCGTGCCCGCGCTTTCGCGGCATAGCGCCGACGCTGCGCGCCGACGTATTCCACGACGCGAGCACTCACGCGTGCCGAGCGGGTTGATGGGCAAGGGCGGCCGGCTCGGGGCAGACTGCCGAGCTGGGGTAGTCCACGGTGACGCGCCAAGGCTCTTCCACCCTCACTCATCTTCGCGACTCGAACTTCGTCCCAAGCCTTGTTGCCAACGGCCGACTCGCCGTGCCGTCCGGAAGCAACACTGTCTCGTATGCCATGGGTTTTGAGACGCCGAGGCTACGAGACACGTCCGGCGCCTGCCCGAGCGGGCCAACTGACGATCAGCACAAAGAAACCCGCGCAAGGCCAGCCCGCGCACGATAATCCGCATGATCCGCAAGCGGATCCACAAGTGCGACCCTCGGCGTCGAGTCGCGGTCAGCGCTGCTCAGGCGTGTCGGTGGTGAACGATTGGTCGAGGTAGATCAGCTCGTCCCTTGGCAGCACGGCAGTGACGACGACGTCTTCGCTGAGCGGGAAGCCGATTGCGTAGACGGAGGGGTCGGTGTCAATCTCCACCGCGTCGATCTCGGCGCCGTCGAGCCGTGCGGTTGCCCCTGCGCGTACGGCGGATGTGGTGATCATCCAGTCACTGCTGGTGTCGTGGGGTCCGGGCGCCAAACCGAGCTGCTCGCGGTACCGATTGCGAAGGACGTGGTTGGCGTGGTCCACGAGCTGCTGCGCGAGCGTGGCGCGCTCAGATGCGTCGCGGTTCCAGCTGGTGCGGACCGCTTCCCATAGCATCGGGTACCTCATCAGCTGCGCCGCTTCGATCAGCCAGGCCGGCCGCGGCCACGGCGGCTCGGTGTCAAGTGACGCACGGGTGCGCTCGTCGAGGTCAGCGAGATTCACGGGGTCGGAATGGTCCTCCGGGTTGCGCCAGAGCGTGTAATTCCGGGATACCGCGACAGAGGTGCGGCCGGAGGTGCCACTGGTCTCCTGGAACCCAAACCCACTGGGATCGGCAATCGAAGGCTGGGGGACGAGACCGACAACCGGGAAAGGAAGGGCGCGTACGCGCGCTACTGACTCGACACGCGGATCCGGGGCATCTTCTGGCACCACTCCAGCGAACTGCATATCTCGAGACTCTCACGCTGGCTACAAAGAGAGTAGAGATCTGCTCACGCTCCGGGGCACGACGACTCAGCCTGGCCGCCCGCATATGGATCCTCCAGTGGTCTCGCAGCTCGGCTGTTTCGTATGCCATGGGATACAAGGCACCGAGGTTACGAGACACGTCCGCCGGCTGCCGGAGCAAGCCAATTGACGATAAGCACAAGGAATCCGCGCAAGGCCAGCCCGCGCATGATAATCCGCGATCCCGCAAGCGGATCGTTGAGCGGGGCACGGGATCAGCTCAGGAATTCTGGCCACACTTCCGCGACCCCGTCCAGCTCCGCTTGGATGTAGGCGCGGTGCTTACTTCTTTGAGTGAGTGGACGGAGCCCTCTGCGCGTGCTGGCGCATATCGGTTAAGACCCGAACGATCCCGGCAGCGCCGATAAGAACGGTCGCACCAATCACGAGCGGGCTGCGAGCCCCATGCAGGAAGAGCTGTACGAAGTCAGCGGGAAGTGGTGCGGCAAAAAGGTTCGCGTTCGAACCCAGTATGAGACCCATCACGACAAGGATCACCATTGCTGATGACGCGACAATCGGCGAGCCTGCGCGTAGACCGACCACGATCCCGAGGGCGCAGCAGATCGCGGCGGTGAGCAGCAATGACCAGAGGTAGTCCAGGGGAGCAAGTCTCGCCACCCAAAAAGCAGACGCAAGGCTCAGCCCGTAGAAGGCTACAAGTCCAATTGGGATCCCAACGGCGAAGTCTGATCGCGTCATTTGTTCAGTCTCAGGAGTATCCGAGTTCAGTACCGGCACGACAAGTTGGCGGTTGGTCCTGTTACCGAACCACCAGTACCCCAGGCTGCGATTCCCTTATAGGGCGTGCTCGCGGTGGAGTTACAGGGTCCCGAGGTCCCTGAACCGAAGGTGGAACCGTTGTTTACGGCACTCCATGAATTGCTGCTGATCATGTACCAACCGTCATAAAGCCCGAGCGTGATGGTGTCGCCACGGCTGCATCCCGATGAGATTGTAGCCCAGGCGGACACTCGCGACTGGGGGTAGCTTGTCTTATAGGGCGTGTCCACTGTAAGTGACTTGGTGCAGGAAAGGGCCACCCTGCTCGCAGGGTCCGTCGAGTCCGTGCTCACTTCGGTCACGGCATCCGTATAGACGATTTGGACAGTTTCGCCCGGCTCCGGGATGACTGGGAAATCGTTCCCTTCGGTGATCCGGACTTCGGTCCCTGCAGTGGACCACTCATAAGCCACAGGCGCATCATCGGACGGGGCGTGGAACCGGCTGATCGATGTAAATGATGCGGTCAGGCTCATCGTCAGGCGTGTTGTAGTCGGTCCCCGGTGTTGCGTACGCAGAGGTGGCGGCCGTCGAGGTCAGCAAGAACAGTGCTACGCCGACAGCTATTGCTGCGCGCTTGGCGGTTTTCTTCATTGAATTCCCTCTTCTCTTGAACAGATTGTGGCGAGGGCAGGACACTCAACTTTGAGTGATCCTGCCAAAATTGCAGGTACCAACGAGGCGCGATGTCTGTTCCCCTTTGGGGGCCAGACAGACCGGTGATGTTGTACAAATCTCGGCCAGGTCGTGCTTTCATCCTGACTATCGGCTGCGGGGACAGATCCTGACAGAATGTCGCGAAGTCATATCGCGTTCCGATGTGAGATGCCTAGAGGCACAGTCGCTGCCGACGACTGACAGATTTTTATTGTCAGGATCTGGCTGTGGCTCCGATAGACATGGCGAGACACCCGAACTTGGTTAGGAACCCTTACACGCGTGGATGGTCAGCCGGATTCGTTCGACGAGGTCTTCTCGGCGAACTACGCGCTGATCGTCCGGTATGCGGAACGCCGTCTGCCGACTACTTCTCTCGCGGAGGACGTCGCTGCGGAAACCTTCGCGGCGGCATGGATCCGGTGGTCTGTCGGGGAGGGTGTGGAGTTGCCGTGGTTGTACCGTGTGGCCGCGAACAAAGTCGTGGACCACTACAGGTCCAGCTCACGACGACAGGCGATCGAGGAAGCTTTGGCACGAGCGGCTGGGGAGGCGCACGGTGAGCTGGATTGGCTGGACAGGATCGCGTTGCAACGGGCGCTTCTGAAGCTTGCCGCGCGCGACCGGGAAGTGATCATGCTGACGTATTGGGAGGGACTCTCCGCGTCAGATATCGCTGTCGTCATTGACGCTTCGGTCGCTTCTGTTTGGGCGACCCTCAGCAGGGCGCGTAAGAAGCTACGAGCCGCACTCGAGGATTCAGCAGACCACCCGATCGCTCGGAAAGGGGGTATTGATGGACATCAACGATGATCCGCTGGCTCCCCTGATGTCGAGCATCGACCCTGCCCGCACGCCGTCAGGCGCGGACCTGACGCCACCTCAACGTGCTCTTCTCGAGCGCATCAAGACCGGGGA
This sequence comes from Microbacterium terregens, assembly GCF_039534975.1. Taxonomy (NCBI): domain Bacteria; kingdom Bacillati; phylum Actinomycetota; class Actinomycetes; order Micrococcales; family Microbacteriaceae; genus Microbacterium; species Microbacterium terregens. The sequence goes on along the minus strand of NZ_BAAAWH010000001.1, from coordinate 2,306,968 downwards.
CGATCACGTCAGCCCAAACCGGATCGGGGGCCGGAAGTGGTGGGGCGCGGGGGTCGCCTCTGCCGTCATCGCCGCGTGCGTCGTGATGGCATTCGTGATCGTCCCCAACCTCTTCAGCCCCTCGCGCGCGACCGCGATGACTCCACCACCCCTCGAATACTCCCCGCTCTCCCAGACAGCCGAGCAGGTTCTCGACATGGCAATCACACGACTCTCCGGTTCGGCCGGACTCGACTCACCACGTCGATCCGCTGACTACACCGGCTGGTACCTCCAAGTTGACAATCTCCCGAAAGGAGACACTCGCGTGGCGATCAGCCCGCAAGTCACAAACCTGACCTGGTGGGAAGATCGATCCGGTCAACTCACGGTCGTTACCGGTGAGCCTTACTGGGCCGATGAGGCGATGGGCACCGTCCCCGCATCCGCAGCGCCGCCCCCAGGCGAAGTACTCACCGACGTCACGTTCGCGGCCGGGGAATTCGACGTCCCTAATGCCGAGCTCCCCGGCCCCTCATCCGCCGAGCTTTTCAACTATCTGACCGACATCGGGCTGGCGCCGGATGCTGACGCATTCACGCTGATAGAGACGTACAAACGTCTTCTCACTTTATGGACGCTCACCAACGACCAGCACGCAGCCCTCCTGGGAATGATCCTCAAGCGCAATGACGTCGAGATTCTGGGAGGGACGACAGACCGCCTTGGTCGTGACGTTGTCGGCGTGGCCGCGGAAGCCGCCGCAGGATCAGGTCTGCAAGCCACCCTGCTCATCTCCTCGACCACCGGTCGCATCGTCGGAATCGAGACCAACCGCCTCACACCGCTCGACGGTGTTCCCGCAGGATCCGTCGTGTCATACACCGTCTGGAAGGACAGCATCGAATGAAGAAGCTCACCATGCTCGCCGTCGGCGTAGTATCAGCCGCGGTGGTGTTCTCTGCGCCAGCGGCGCACGCCAGAGAGATCACCCCCGACCATGAGATCGCGTACGCGCTGGAACAGGTGCCCGACGGGTACGCGACCAGTGAGCACACCGCTTCCTGGCCCAGGATAGGCATGGAAATGGTCTCCAGCCTCGCAATCACATCTTTCGCGGTGGGTTCCTGCGCCACCGGTGCCATCTGCGCGTACAGCGGGTACTCGCTCACGGGATCCAAACTGTCCTGGTCATCATGTTCGACCTACTCCACCGCCGCGCTACCCTCTGTCGGGTCGATCGCGAACGCACGGTCCTCCGGCACTTTACGAGCGCGCAACGGCACAACGGTCGTCGCAACCGCCGGCGCGGGCGGGCAGGCAAACGTGTGGTCAGCGGTCACCAACGTGCAATGCAGTTAGCTTCGGCGGCGAGTGCTACACGGCACGGGGCTCAGCCGCCGCGGCCCCGTGATGATGGATCTCTACGCCGGCGAGCATCCAATTAGCCCCGAGGAAGCGATCCGACAGCAAGACCATCCATCCAAAAGGCAAGATCGAAGCCGACTGGATTTGGTTGGACGTCAGCAGCCGCCGTGGGCAGGACTTCTGTGCCTTCCACAAACGCGACAGCCTCGTGGTCTTCGACACCCGCGGCACGCTCATCATCAAGTCCCTCTGGCCAGCGAGCAGCGTCCGATACGTGGCAACCGCAAACCCTGCGAGATCACCCGAGTGTCACTAATGTCCTGAGACATCACAAATCGGGCTCCGCTCGTCAACCAGAGCCAGACCGCGGGAATGATCGCGGAGGTCACCGTTGATCTGGTGGGACGGATCGGCGCGGCGGTGCTCGCCGATCTGATGCCCGCCCGGCGGGTCCGCACCCGCCGCCGAGTGGTCAAACGCGCGATCTCGAAGTACCGCGCGAAGGGCCGCGACATCGACCGCCGTACCTATCCCGCGACACTCCACACCAGAATCTTGACACCAGACCCCGACGACTAACCGAATGGCATTGCGGCTAACGGGTTGATGGCTTCAGTTGGATGTGAAGCCGACCAGTAGTCCGCCGGTCACTTTCACGGCGAGGTTGTAGATGCCGGCTATGACGGCGCCGAGCACGGTGATGGCGACGAGGTTGAGGATCGCGAGGGTCGCGGAGAAGGCGAGTACCTGCGAGAGGCTGACGAGTTGTGAGATCAGGATGCTGCCGTCCGAGAAGCTCGCTGAGAATTCGTCCGCTTGCGCGATGAGGCCTGTCGAACGTACGACGAGATAGATCATCACCAGAGTCACGACGGTGATCACGGCGATTGCGATCGCGGCGAGAAATGCCAGCTTCACGGCTGACCAGAAGTGGACGCGGCCGAACGCAGCCGGATCGGGGACGTCCTAAACGCTGCGCTGCCACCCCGGACAACTCCAGCAGGGGAGTAGCTGACCGCTCCAGCGTTCGTCGCGGGGGAGCTCCCCTCACGGCGAAAGAGCACACCCACTGAGGACGCCGCTTCGCGGCGCAGGACTTATCTGTTTCGGGCCTTCCTGGCCGTTCACCGTAGTTCCCGCCGGCCGCGCCGCGCCCTCCGATCGCTATTTGCAGACTCCGCCCTAGTGACGGAGTGCGAGGCATGTGGCTGGACCTCTTCAGCCTGGCGCGCTGTGGTCATTAAGGACCAGCAGCAAAGGATCCTCCGTCGCGCCGCTGATCGGTAACGCCGTACCCGTATTGCTGGCCGGGCTCGCGGCCGTCTGCCGGCCGCGCCACGCGAGTCTCGTAATTCTCTGGCTCGGGGCGAAACTTTCGCTTTATCCTCAGCCAGAGCGATTTCTCCTTGTCCATATCGCCACCCCTCGGTCCTTCGCCTCAGGCTACCTCGGGTTCGGAACGCGGGTCCAGCCCTGAAACTGCCGCTGTATCGTCTTCCACCCGGGTGCAATTCTGGTCTTTACTGAGCAATGCGTACGGCGCTGCTACAGCTTTTCCACCACGTAAGGTCGCCCGAGTAGCGTATTCCACCCCACGCCATGTTGAGCCCGGTGTTGTACCCATGCGTGCCCGGAGTGCTCATGACTGCCTTCGGTGAACCATGCCAGTTTGACGAGGTGGTGCCCCAGAAGATGTAAGCCGGTGCGGTTATATTCGTGTAAGTAAAATTCATGACTACTACTTGACCAACCGGACAAACCATTTGTCCGGTTGGGAAGCTACTTTCAGCATGTGCCGCAGTCGGCGCTAGAGCAACAACAGCCGCTAGACCGAAAACTGTTGCTGCACCAGCGATAATCTTTCGAAATGATTTTGGCATTTCAGTTCTCCTCGTCGTGAACTTGAACTCGAATTTGACTCGGATTTGATCCTTTGGAATGAAGTTCAAGGGCATGGACTGCATAACTCTCATCGATGTTGTGAGGTTCTTGGAACCCTCAACTGACCAAATCGCGGAACGATTACGTGAGCCAGATCACAAGTGCTCTTGCTCTTGCAGACAAGGCATGGACGAATCGGCGACGCGAAGTTCAGCACTTGCCGCAGGTGGGCTGTCCCCCATTCTGCCTACAGACATTCGACAACCTGCATGCGAGCATCGGCATTATGCGCGTACATGCGGTTGATGACGAGGAAGCGGCCGCCTTTTCTCTCGCCCAGTGGCTTCGGGGGGTTCGTGATCGCCGAGGGATGTCGCAGGAATCGGTGGCACACTCGGCGGATCTGGCTGTATCCACATACAGCAGACTCGAGCGAAGCACCCTCAGCAAGAAAACGGCCAACCCAACATTGGCAACGTTCGTGCGCTCTGTGTGGCGCTGGGAGTAACAGTTGATGAGCTGGGGGAATTGGCCGATCCTTGCGCGACCTCGCCGAGCGGGCCAACTCCTCTGCGGGACTGACCTTGGACGTGTCCGCCGGCCTACAAGCCGACCTGGACAACCTGCCCACCCTGGTCCCCACACACGCCACCTAGACGGTCAGGGATGCCGAGACAACAGAAGGTCGCCATCGTGATGTGGACTGCGGCGTTCGGGATACTCGCCGCCGCAGGCGTCGCGGTGGTCCACCAGGCATAGGTCGGCCCCGACGTCTCAGCCTCGAAGACTCGACTGCGACCCTCACCGGGATCTGGAACGTCCAAGATCCCGACCGGAGCGACACACCCGGTGTGACGCTCGCAAGCGGGGCGGTCATCGCGCGGCTGGTCTCCTGATCGAAGCGCCGCAGGGTCTTCATCGCTCTGATGCCCCGATAGTTGTGGAGATCGGCGATTCTTGGCGGCGTTCTGTGATAGCTCCACGTCGCTAGTTTCCCGTCATCGTCGTAATCACCGTGCTCGCTCTGTCAGCGTCAGCCGCACCCTCCAGGGCAACCTAAACACGTCCCGTGCTCCCAAAACCGCAGCCCCTCAGCGACAGAAAGCCGAGGGACCACTTGGTGCGATCAGTGCCAACAGAACTGCGAATCAGCGCCGATCATAGGCGATCGCTGCCAGATTTCCAGAGATCTAGTCATTTCTCCTCATGCTGGTTCGTCCCGTGTGCGGGTGGGTTGTTGAACTTCACAAAACTGCCTAGCCGAGGTTGCCGTTCGCGCGCGGGACCCCAAGCCTTGAGAGTAGTAAAGCCCTGCAAGAGTCGTAGGAAAGACGGTGACAGTTCAGTATCAACTTGCTAGATCATTCAAATGCGCAGCGGCCCGAGCAGCGGCCCGAGCTTGCGTAGCGCATCTCAACCCCCCGTGAGATTTGAAAGTGTATAGATGAAGATTCAAAGAAGAATCCGCCGAGCAGCTGCCAGCACTCTGGCAGCCCTTACTGTTGTGGCGTCGGCCTTGGTTGCGGCGCCGCCCGCCAGCGCGGCGAATGGGGGTCCCTGTGATTTCGCCGTACTCATCGGCGTTCGCGGCTTCACAGCCCCGGGTGGAACCGGTACGTCAGCCGGGGGATACGGCTGGACGGCGGGCGGGTACGGAGATGTCCCCCAAGCGGTAGTAAACAAGTACAACGAAGAGTTCAGCTGGCCCACCTACGAAATCAGCCTGAACTACGACGCCGGCGGCGTGACTCCCTCTCACGTGTGGAACGGCGCTCAGAATCTCGCGAACGAGATCAACTGGTATGCGAACAACTGCACATACGGTCCGGCCATTCTTCTTACGGACCATTCTCTCGGCGCGGCCGTAATTGTCAACTTGTTGGTGAACGCCGACGACTACCTCACTGCGAAGGCTCGCAGCATGGTTCGCAGCGTTCAGCTGTACGGGAACCCTCTCTTCTACGCCCCTGGGAGATCTTGGAGTTCGGGCACATACTCAGGCCAGGGGATCATCTCGGCTCTCTCATCAGCGGCCTCGAACGAGGCGGCAACCGCGAGTATCAATTCGATGTTCGGAACAGAGTTCATCGAAGACAACTGCTACGCCCAGGACGGATACTGCCAAGCGGGCAAAGCTCTCGATGGCGCCGCTCACAACTCATACACGGGTGGCGCAGCCACCCTCGGAGGATACAGCTTGGGGGAAAGGCTGATTATCTGGAGTCGTGGTGCGGAAGATGACGGGGAAGCACCCGAGTACTCGCTTCCTGCCCCAGGCTCAGGTGAACTGCCCAACCTCGCGTTCATCACGCCCAGCAATGCGGACGAGTACGCCGTAGAAATCGAAGAGATGACACAGCTTCTCGAGGATGAGTTGCAGTAGATGCTCGTGGCAGAACCCGTGAACGGCCGATGGCAGCGCTTCGGGTACGTACTCGGAGCGCTGCCGGGCGTCATTCTCCACCTGCTCGGATCGGCCGTAGCGTGGACCTTTGTCCAGCTGAATGGGCTCATGGTGGCAGGGTGCGGAACAGACCGGCCATGCAACTTTACCGTCACTGATATAGCGGTGAACGGCATTCAACCCGTGCTCATCGTCACGTGGGCGGTCACAACCGCTCTTGCGTTCGCTCGGCCACTTGCGTGGGGGCGTAACCCTTGGCCAGTGCTCGGCGTTGGCGTCGCCGTCTCTGCTCTGATCACCGTAGCGGCCTACGTGACACTCAGAATCGGCGCAGGAGTTCTCTGACCCTCGCAAGGGTAGCCTCCTGGCGCGGAGCGCTGCGGAACGGTGGGCGTTACCATCCGGACCGAGCCTTCGTGCGAACGCGGCCGCTGGAACCAACCGGTTGCAGGGCCTCACGATTCAAGACCCACCTCTGTGGCGGCGCCGGACGCCAATCAGCAAGCCGGGGAGTAGACATCGCCCTGTGTGAAAGCGGTGGCGTCCCGCTGGTTGCCGCGCATGAGCGGATCTCTCGTGACCGTGGGTCGACCAAGGGCGGGGCCGAGATCGGACATGGTCTGTCTGCGCCATGGCCCCGTGCGGCGTGCTCCGGCAAAAGCCGACGACTGCTCTTGCCGCTAGGTTTCCGCATGGATGGGATCGAGTCCGATGTCTCGGATAAGTACAGCTTTCTGAGACAGCACACCGATGCCCGAGGGAAGGGTCGATGTCACCCGGGCGCCAGAGTGCAAAGTGTCTCAAGAACTTGTCTTACCGTAAATCGTCTCGGTGGGGTGTTGGCAGAGGCTTTTTGAGTCAGACTGTCGGATGTGAGGCATCTTGGGTACACACGGGTGAGCACCTCGAGTCAGGATGCGCAGCTGCAACTCGACGCTCTCGTCGCGGCAGGCGTCCAGACGCGCGACGTGTTCGCCGACGTCACGTCCGGGAGTAAGACTGCGGTCGAACGCCCAGGCATGAGGAAGCTCCTCGAGTACGCGGAGCCCGGTGACACCGTTGTGGTGTGGCGCGTGGATCGATTGGGTCGATCACTGATCGACGTTCTCCATACCGTGAACCTGCTGCGCGAACGTGGCGTGCATGTCCGCTCCATCTCGGATGGCATTGACCCGGCGACATCCACCGGGCGGTTGATGCTGAATATGCTCGCCACCCTGGCCGAGTACGAGCGCGAGCTGATCGTGGAGCGAGTCAACGCCGGCATCGCCGCGGCGAGACAGAACGGGACCCGTTTCGGCCGTCCGTTGTCTGATCCGGCCGTGATCGCCGAGAAGCTTGCGATCGCGGCGGACGCCCGCGCGAAGGGTCGGACCGCCGAAGCCGCGGCACGCCTCGTGGGCTGGAGTCGCGCAACGCTGTACCGCCATCAGCAGGCGCACGCGACCGGCGAGAGCCCCACGATGTAGCTGCGTCATGGACGGCGATCAGCGGTGGCAGGTCCTTCGATTGCACGTCGAGGATCAGGTCCCGCTCGCGGCCCTCGCCCGCGAAACCGGGATCGCCGCGCGCACGCTGCAGCGTTGGCACCGGCTCTACCGGGACGGTGGAATCAAGGCGCTTGACCCGCACCCGCGGGCCGACAGCGGAACACGACGCACCGAGCCTGAGACCGTGGCATTCGTCGAGCGACTCGCGTTGACGAAGCCTCGCCCGAGCCTCGCAACGCTGCACCGGCTCACCCGGGCGGAGACGAAACAGCGGGGCGCGGCACCGCCAAGCTATTCGACCGTCCGGGAGATCGTGCAGGCACTGGACCCGGCCCTCGTCACGCTCGCGTTGGAAGGGCCGGCTTCGTATCGGGATCGGCACGAACTCGTGTTCCGGCGACGCGCCGACCGCCCCAACCAGATCTGGCAGGCCGACCACACCGAACTCGACATCCTCATTGTCGGCGGCGACGGAAAACCGGACCGGCCCTGGCTGACCACCGTGATCGACGACCACGCCCGCGCCATCTGCGGCTACACCGTATTTTCTGGCGCGCCGTCCGCACTGAACACGGCGCTCGCACTGCGGCAGGCGATCTGGCGCAAGACCGATCCGGCGTGGGCAATGTGCGGCATCCCCGACATCCTGTACATCGACCACGGCTCCGACTTCACCAGCCACCACCTCGAGCGGACCGCCGTCGAACTGCACATCCGCATCATCCACTCAACCATCGGCCGGCCCCAAGGGCGCGGGAAGGTCGAGCGGTTCTTCGGCACCATCAATACCGAACTGCTCGCCACCCTCCCCGGTCACATCGGCCCGGGCAGCCGGAAGCCACAGCCCGTGCTCGATCTTCCCGCGCTTGACCGCAAAATCGGCGACTTCATCGGCACATACAACGATCGGCCGCACAGCGAGATCGGTACCTCCCCGCGGGACGCATGGGTCGCCGACGGCTGGCTTCTCCGGATGCCCGACAGCCTCGAACAGCTCGACGGGCTCCTGCTCACCGTCCCCAAGCACCGCACCGTTCAGCGCGACGGCATCCACTTCCAAGGCCAGCGATACCTCGCACCCACCCTTGCCCCATTCGTCGGACACACCATCACAATCCGCTATGACCCGCGCGACGTCTCCGAGATCCGGGTCTACGACCATGACACCTTCATCTGCGTCGCCGTCGACGAAGCACACCCCAACCTCCGGCTCAGCCTCCGCGACATCGAAGCCGCCCGCCGCGCGCGTCGCCGAGAGCTGCGCCGCGCCATCAACGACCGCGTCCCGACCGTCGCCGCCCGCGCGGAGCCCCGCGACGTGGCGCCGCCGCGGCGCCGCCCGCGGCTGCGGACCTACGAAGAGGATGAGTGATGACCAAGGACTTCATCGTCACCAAGGAACACCGCCGGTTCGCTGAGTTCGCTACCGCGGTGCGCAAAGAACAGACGATCGGCATCTGCCATGGCGACGCCGGGGTCGGCAAGACCCAGTCGGCACGCAGATACGCCCACTGGGACACCCTCGGCCCCTTCATCGCCGAGTGGGGTCCGCGCACCGAAGACGACGCCACCCACTACGCGGCCGCGAACCGGTCCCGCACGGTGTTCTACACCCCTGAAGTGCTTCCCAGACACAAAGACCTCATGCGGGAGATCGAGCACCTTCGGATGAGGCTCGGGATATGCGTCGACGAACACCAGCGCAACATCGGCAAGGTCACCGGTTCCCGCGCCGTCGACATGACCAGGTGGATCGAGCTGCTGATCATCGACGAAGCCGAACGCCTCACCCCCACTGCTCTCGAACTCCTCCGCGATCAGCACGACCGCCACCAACTCGCGATCATCCTGATCGGCATGCCGGGCATCGACCAGCGATTCCGGCACTACCCACAGCTCTACAGCCGACTCGGATTCTCGCACCGCTACCGGGCACTCGGCCGGGAAGAACTGCTGTTCGTCCTGGACCGGCACTGGAAACGCCTCGGCCGCATCCTCGACCCCGACGACTTCACCGACGCGCAAGCCATCGCCGCGATCGAACGCATCACCCGCGGCAACTTCCGGCTCCTCGAACGACTCTTCCCCCAGATCGCCCGAGTGCTAAGAATCAACCAGCTCGAAACCATCACAGACGACGTCATCGAAGCAGCCGCGAGCATCCTCGTCATCGGAGACTAGCGACAGCGAGCGATCACAGAACGCCGACACAAAGCACCAAACTCCACACCCGATAGTCCGCCCGCTGAACCTGACCGCGCGGTCGCCTTATCTGCGACATCGTAGACGTCTCGAAACCCTAGAGATACGAGGCGTCTCACGTCTGTTCGGTTGTCGAGCCGCTACGTAGCCGGGTCGAGGCTCTAGTCGATTCTCACAACTATGTCTCGTAACCCATCAGCCAGATTCGCGTACGCATCGTTAGTTATGCGACACCCATTCGGACATCGTGCCGCGGCGGCACTTCGGATCGCCACGCGCGGCCGGCGGACAGTTTTGCGAGCAGCCGGAGACCTCAAGGGGCACCTCCGAGAGTCCTCGCATTAGCCGACGACGGCGACGCGACTCAGACCCTTCGCCGTCGTCCGAGCTCCCACCTGCCAACGACGAGATGAAAGCAATGCACGCAGGCACCCAACGAAGTGGGTGTCTGATCGGCGACCTTGAGGCGCATTCCGATGCATGTACCAGCAACGGGTAAAAAGTCCTGGCCAAATGGCAAATCCGGTCCTACTCTGGCTGCATGCGAGGTGGCCTTGAGCGGTGGAAGAGGGGTGTCGAATCCCGTGGGGTGCGGCACGCGATTGCTTACGCCCTGGAGGGCACATGTGACGCTCACCTCCGGCACTCGTCCGGTGCTGATGCGCTTGAAGTGTACGGTCTGGAATCTGGCTCGACGGTCGCGCGATTCATCGTCGACCTTGGCCGCATCTCCACCGACGAGCTATCGCCTGGCGGCCTGCGTGTGTGGCTCACGGGCCATGACCCGGTCAGTGGTGAGGAGCGGGGTCGGCTACGGCTGACCGCCGACGCCGACCTCGTGCTGGACGGCACGCTCAATCACCCGAAGTCGTACAGCATTGCCGCGTTGCTGCATCCCGAACTCGCGGCCGAGTTCGAGGCGTTGCAGGATCGGTTGCGGGATCAGATCCTGCTCACGTGGCAGCGGGAGCTTAACGCGCGGCGGGGGCACGGTGGGCTGATCCGTGAGGACATCACCCTGATCGAGGTCGTGGAGCTGCAGCATCGTCGCTCGCGGGCGCTGGACCCGCACGCTCACCGTCACATGTGGTTGAACGTCAAGGTCCTCGGTGAGGACGGTAAGTGGTCGAACGTGGACTCGCGCGTCGCAATGAAGCTGCACACGGTGATCAATGCCGAAGGCGATCTCGCTGCTCGCACCGACCCGCAGTGGATGGCCGCCCTCGCGCGCCATGGATTCACTCTCGATGACGACGGGGAGGTGGCGCAGCTCGCCGGAGCAGTACGGCCCTTCTCGCGACGGTCGGCGCAGATCGAGCGGAACCGAGCGAGGTTGGCTGCCGAGTGGACGGTCGAGCACAATGGTGCGAGCCCCAGCATCCGCGTCGTGACGCAGATCGACCGTCGCGCATGGGCGATGTCGCGCCCGAACAAGCCGGCCCACCTGGACGAGCAGTCCTGGGAAGAGGCCGTCCGCGACGAGCTCGAGAGTATCGATCCTGGGCTCACCGGCTATCGGTCCCCGGTCGTCCACGTCGCGACACCTGTGGAGGCTCTGGACCTGGATCTGCTGTCGGATGCCGCGGTCGTCGATGCGGACACGCGGTCCACCCGTTCCGGGGGTCGGTTCGGCTCGTTCGATCTGCGCGCCGGCGCCATGCGCGCTCTCTCGCGCAGCGGCGTGATCGCGCCGCGCGACGCGCTCACCGCGACGATCGATGAGATCACCGATCGAGCGCATCGCAAGTGCGTGCATCTGGTGGCAGATGCCAGCATTCCCGGTCATGTGAAGGGGTTCATGGCGACCGATACGATGCGCTTGAAAGTCCGCCTCGCAGGGCGCCTCGATGCTCTCGCCTCGCCCGGCCGCGCACTCCTGCCGAGCGAGCTACGTCGAGCGGCAGTAGCCATCGAGGACATCGAGACCCTGGATGCTTCGCAACTCGCCGCGGCGGGTGCGATCGCGGGGACGGGTGGGCTCGTGGCGATCACCGGCCCGGCCGGCGCAGGGAAGACCACCATGTTGCGCGTCGCACACGCGGGACTGGTAGGACAAGGGCGACGGATGCTGGTGGTAGCGCCGACCCGGAAGGCCGCCTCGGTCGCGTCTCGCGAGGTCGGTGCCGCGGCGTCGAGCCTGCACGCGCTGCTGGCGGACCACGGGTACCGGTGGGCCACCGACCCGGCCGGAGCGCAAGTGTGGACGCGTCTGTCGCGCGGCGAGGCGGATCCGACGACGGGGATCGTTTACGACGGCCCGGCCAAGTTCGTCCTCCGGCGGGGCGATCGGATCGTCGTGGACGAGGCCGGCATGGTCGACCTCCAGACCGCGGTCGCGCTTGTCGATCTCACTCTCGAGCACGGCGTCGGCGTCGCGATGGTAGGGGACCCGCACCAGGCTCTCCCGGTCGGGCACGCAGGGGCGATGGCAACGGCGGTCCGCTACGCGACAGCATCCGTCGAACTCGACACCGTGCACCGGTTCAGCGATCCCGAGTACGCCGCGCTCACGCTGCGCCTCCGCAACCCCCGCGACCTCGACGACGCCCTGGACGTCGCGGGCGAGCTGCTCGAACACGGGCACGTGCAACGGGTCGCCAGCACAGAGGAAGCGCGCGACGCAATGGTCGCCGCCTACTTCGATTTGCACGCAAGCGGCAAACGAGTTGCACTGGTCGCCGGTACCAATGATGAGGCGGACGCGATCAACGACGCCGTCCAGCAACGACGCGTCGATGACGGCGAGCTGGACCCCACGACTCTCGCGCTGGGAATGGGGGAGCAGCGCATCCTCGTCGGCGACAGAGTGCAGACCCGCCGCAACGATCCGCGCACCGGAGTCGAGAACCGTGCGCAATGGGTGGTGCGCAACATCTGGGACGAGAGCATTGACCTCACCTCGGTCAGTGACAGCGGTGAGATCCGTCGCGTCAGCCGCGACTACGCGCTCGACCATCTGCAACTGGCCTACGCGTCGACCGTGCACGGCATTCAAGGGGAGACCACGGATGCCGCCGTGGTGGGATCGGACGTCGACGCGGCCGGCCTCTACGTTGGACTGACCCGTGGCCGGCACCAGAACGTGGCCATCACGATCGCGCGTACCGACCAGGATGCGATCGGCAACATCGGCGCGACGATGATGCGCGGAACGACGGAGCTGACGATCCAGGACGCGATGCGCGCGGCGGACGCCGAGCTGCGGCGAGCCGCACGCTCGCGGGCGCTTCAGGCGACCGGACCTTGGGTCGCCCCGCACTCATCGGCCTCGCGCGGCGGGCTGTCGCTCTGATCGAGGCGGTGATGCGGAGTATCCCGTCGGGCGGCCCGGCGGGGCCTCATGAGGCCGGGAGCGCTGAGAACCAGTGCGGATGCGTCGGGCTCCGCGAGCGACCGCGTACGACGTGACTATTGGCTCAGCCGATCCGCCCGGAGTACTTTCGATGCGCTGCCTGTCGCGACGTCCCGAGGACGTGTTGCCGATGGCCGCTCGCGCGTCAACCAAACGATGACATCCCGAGGTCCAGATGGTCTTGGCGCGCCGCACCGTCAGTGATCAGGTTTCGACTCCGAACACGCGCAGCAGTGCGGCTCGGGGGATCATCCGCCGCGGCCCCAGTTCGACCGACGGAATCGTCCCGTTCTCCATGCCCAACTTGATCGTGCGGTAGTCGACGCCGACGAGCTTTGCGGCATCCTTCATCGTCAGAGCCAGACAGTCCGATGAGCGATTCATAGCCTTTCCTCACACTTGAGCCAACAGCGTCAGTCTCCCTTCGATGCAAAGTACCACAGGTGTGAGCCAAGATCGACAGTCATCTTCGTAAAATCTCCGGCGGAGTGGAATAGTGGGTGCTATGGCGGAGCTGCAGACGTACGACATCAGCGACGAGCGCATCGATCTCGGGAGCGGAGTGAGCGTGCCGAGATCGTGGCACGCGCGGGTATCGGGTGAGCAGGATGTGCCCGGCACGATCACGGTACGCGTGGAGTGGGATGCCGCGCTCGGTCGCTCCGCCGTCGCGTTCGCCGCCCTCGAGCGCGAGGGGGGAGGAGTCGACATCACGAGCCAGGTGCTGCGCGAAGTTCGCACGCACTGGATCATGACGAACTCAGCACTCGATGTCGTCACGGTCGATGTGGGTGAGAGCCAACCCATCGGAGCCCGGGTGTTCCTCGCTCGCCAGCTTGCTCGAGAAGGACGTGAGCAAAGAGACTCCATCCTCGACGCGATCGCGATCTACCGTGTCGCAACGGCTCTCAGCTACCCACCGCTCAAGCTCGTCTCCGACACTCTGAAGATCAGTCAGAGCACTGCGACCCGCTTCATGAGTCGCGCGCGCGATGTCGGTCTCGCGCCGGAGGTCCGAATTCAGGAGCCCCGGCGAGCACCAGCCGTCGACCCGTACTTCCCCGGGTTCGGACCGTACGACCCCAGCCGGCCGCACACCGGACCCTCCAGACCCAGCGGGCCATCAATCGGCCGATGATTCCAGGTGGCGCGCTCCTCGAGGGTGACGTCCCCTGGAGTGGTGTAGTTCTCGGCGGTGGTGTCGACGTCGTAGACGTTGGTGAGCCATCGTGCGATGGTCAGTGAGAACCGATCAAAGTCACTCACAGAAAGACACAACGCACGATGGCTCTAGACCAGTCTGCCCTCCTCGAGCTCCTCGGGGAACTGAAACTCACCGACGTCACCGACCGGATCCGGACAGCGACCGAGACGCTCTACCAGGAGCTGATCGACGCGGAAGCGGCCGCGTTCATCGGCGCCGCCCCGTACGAGCGGTCCGGCGCACGGGTCGCTCAACGCAACGGCACCCGACCCCGACCGTTGCTCACCACCGCCGGTGAACTCGATCTGCGGATCCCGAAGCTGCGGGCGGGGACCTTCTTCCCGTCACTGCTGGAACGCCGCCGACGGGTCGATCAAGCCTTGTTCGCGGTCGTGATGGAGGCGTACGTCCACGGCGTGAGCACCCGCAAGGTCGACGACCTGGTCAAAGCGCTGGGCGCCGACACGGGGATCTCGAAGTCGGAGGTGTCGCGGATCTGCGCGAACCTCGACGAGGACGTCGCCGCGTTCCGGGACCGGCCGCTCGCGGACACCGGCTACCCGTACGTGTTCCTCGACGCGACCTACTGCAAGGCCCGCGTCGGCCGGCGGGTCGTCTCCCAAGCGGTCGTCGTCGCGGTCGGCGTCGCCGCGGACGGGCGTCGGGAAGTGCTCGGTTTCGAGGTCGGCGACACCGAGTCGCAGCCGTTCTGGACCACGTTCCTGCGCTCGTTGAAAGCGCGCGGGCTGGACGGGGTGAAGCTGGTCATCTCCGATGCTCACACCGGCCTGATCGCCGCGATCGAGACCGTATTCCAAGGCTCCAGCTGGCAGCGATGCCGGGTTCACTTCATGCGCAACGTGCTCGCCAACGTGCAGAAGACCGCCGGACCGATGGTCGCATCGATCATCCGCACGATCTTCGCGCAACCCGACAAGAAGCACGTCCACGCCCAGTTCGACGAAGTCGTGCGGATGCTCGGCCGCTCCCACCCGAAGGTCGCCGAGATGCTCGAAGACGCCCGCGACGACCTCCTCGCGTTCGCGGCGTTCCCCTACGCGCACTGGCGGCAGATCTGGTCCACCAATCCGCTGGAGCGGGTGAACAAGGAGATCAAGCGTCGCACCGACGTCGTCGGCACGTTCCCCAACCCGGCCGCGCTGCTGCGCCTGGCAGGGCACGTCCTGATCGAACAGCACGACGAATGGGACGGCGCCGACCGCCGCTACTTCAGCGAGCACTCCATGAAGCTCCTCGACGTCACCGAAGAGGAGGTCGCAATCCCAGAACTCGCTGCGGCATAATCACAACAGCTGAACTCGCACGGTGTCGAGAAACTCCACCACTCAGAGGGACGCCACCCTCCTCGAGCGTCGTGTGACATCCCAGAGGTCACCGAGATGGGGCGGTAATTTACCGTTTGCCCACATTTTGCCCACATTCCAAAACGACAGGCGTCGATACGTAGGTGCAAAGAACCGCTAAAGACAAGGATTCTCGGCCGCAAGAACCTGCCGATTTGGCCCGAAAACGCCCTCTCACGGCGGTAACGCGGGTTCGAATCCCGCTGGGGTCACCAACGCGAAATCCCGGTCTTCGGACCGGGATTTTCGCTTTTCTCCAACCACGACCTTGAGGAGAAGCATGCCGCGCACGATCGTCATCACCGGAGCGAGCGACGGCATCGGCGCGGCCTCGGCCCGGCAATTGCGGGATGCCGGGGAGGAAGTCGTCATCGTCGGTCGCGACCCGCAGAAGACGGCTGCCGTCGCGGGGGCTCTGGGCGTCGCATCGTTCGTCGCCGACTACAGCGACCTCTCCCAAGTGCGCCGGCTGGCGGAATCCCTGCTCGAGGCGTATCCGCGCATCGACGTCTTGGCCAACAACGCCGGGAGCGTGTTCGGGAAGCGGGCGACCACGGTCGACGGATACGAGTTGACCTTCCAGGTCAACCACCTGGGCGGATTCCTGCTGACCTCGCTCCTGAGAGACCGGCTCGTCGAAAGCCGCGCCACGGTCATCCAGACCGCGAGCGAGGCTGCGCGCCGCTTCGCGCGGTTCGACATCGACGACCTGCAGGGCGTCCGGACGTATTCCGCAGCTGCGGCGTACGGCAACGCCAAACTCGAGAACATCCTGTTCACGAAGGAGCTGAATCGTCGTTTCGGGCACGCCGGTCTGAGCGCGGTCGCCTTTCATCCGGGCGCGATCGCCAGCGGTTTCGCCGCGGGCACCCGGGGTTCGTGGCACTTCATGTACACCAACCCGCTCATGAAGAGGCTTCTGGACTCCGTCGAGGTGGGCGGCTCGCGGTTGACGTGGCTCGCTCTCGGCACACCCGGCCTGGACTGGGTGCCCGGCTGAGTATTCGGACGTTTGAGGGCCAGTGATTATTGCGGTTCGGGGCCAGGGGATATTGCAGTTCAGGGCCAGGCGATATTGCCGGTGAGCGCCAGCCGAGGTGACGGGCGCTCACCGGCGCCGGGTCAGCTGGCGGTGGCGGTGTGTTCGCGCATGTTGGTGCTGCCGGTCTCGATCCAGATGGTGTTGTGCACGATGCGGTCCATGATCGCGTCGGCGTGGACGTCGGAGCCGAGCCTCTGGTGCCAGTCCTTCTTCGCGTATTGGGTGCAGAACACCGTCGAGGTGGTGTCGTAGCGCCGTTCGAGGAGCTCGAGCAGCATGCTGCGGACGTCATCGGCGGGTGGGTCGAGGAGCCATTCATCGATCACGAGCAGCGTGAACGCAGCGTATTTGCGGAGCCATTTCTCCTTCCCGCCGGGCCGATCCCGGGCCGCGGCCCAGGTCTCTTCGAGATCGGGCATGCGGACGTAGTGCGCCCGGTAGCGGTGCTGACAGGCCTGCTTCGCGAGAGCGGATCCGAGGTAGGACTTCCCCGATCCGGTGAACCCTTGGAACACGACGTTCTGCTGCCTCGTGATGAACGCGCAGGTCCCGAGCTGCGCGATCACACCCCGATCGAGGCCGCGCTGCTCTAGCAGATCGAGCCGGCGCAGGTCCGCGTTCGGGTAACGCAACCCCGCGCGCCGGATCAGCCCCTCGACCTTGGAATGGCTGAACGTGGCGTGCGCGTCATCGACGGCGAGCTTGATGCGTTCCTCGAACACCATCCCCAGCGTCAGGGTGTCGTCCTGGACCTCGAACGCGTCGACCAGTGCCGTAACGCGCATCTCACGGAGCTTCCGCTTCGTCTCCGAATCGATGCGGCTCATCGGGTGCCTCCCGCGTAGTAGTCCGCGCCGCGAACATACCCGGCCGGCTCCGCCGTTCTCGCTGGTGTCGACCAGGCGTCACGGGAGTCGGGGTCGTCCTGTCTGGTCTCGAGGATCGGCCGCAGGTGCGCGTAGCGCGGAGACCGAACCCGGGATGTCAAGGCGATCCCGGCGGCGGCTTCGACCCGGGCCGCGGAGTAGCGGCGGGTCAGTCGCAACACCGCCAACGCCGCGTCCAGGCCCTGCTCCTCGACGGGCACGGACTCGAAGATCCGGTTCACCACCGTCGTGGTGTTCACCCCGATCCGGGCCGCCCATTCCCTGACCCGAGCGGCGTCCCATTGCCGGTAGCGAGGGCCGTCAGGTAGGTCACCGTCATGTGTCCGATACTCGTTCACGACGCCGATCGGGGCGAGGACGTGGCTAGTCAGCCGCTGGTCCCCAGCGAAGACCTCGAGCGTGGTGTCGGTGACCCGCAGATCAACACCGCGGCCGATGTGCGGGTAAGGGACGGAGTAGAAGTTCCGCTCCCAAACCACGTGCCCGTTCTTCTGAACCCGGCGCCTATAGACCCACCGGGAGATCTCGAACGGCGTCGCCGGCAACGGCCGCAGCAGCGGCTTCTCCTCCGCCTCGAACACCCCCTGTCGGGAGCCCTGCCGCTTCTGGAACGGCTCAGCGTTGTATGCGGCGACGCGCTGATAGACCGCCGCGCGCAACTCCGGCAAGGTGCCGAACTGCGTGTCGCGGAGGGACGCGATCACCCAGGTCGCGATGTTGCCGACGGTGTTCTCGACACTCGCCTTGTCCTTCGGCTTCTTCACCCTCCCCGGCAGCACCGCCGCCGAGTAGTGCGCCGCGAGCTCTCGATACGCGTCGTTGAGGACCACCTCGCCCTCGGCAGGGTGTTTGATCACCCCGGTCTTCAGGTTGTCCGGGACGACCCGAGGGACGCTCCCGCCGAACCAGTCGAACATCGCAACATGCGCGCGCAACCAGGTGTCCTGCTTCATATCCAGGGTCGGCTCGACGAACGCGAACCGCGAGAACGGCAGACACCCGACGAACACGAACACCCGAGTCTGTTGCCCTGTGGCCGGGTCGGTGAGCTGCATCGTCTTGCCCGACCAGTCGACCTCGACCGTCTGACCCGCCTTGTGGCCGACCCGCGACGCCGCCCCGGCGACGAGGACGTGCTGCTGGTAGGACTTGCAGAACCGGTCGTAACCCATCGCCGGGGACCCCTCGACCCGGCAGGCGTCGAGATACTCGCCGTGCAACAGTTTGAGCGTCACCCCGACCCGAGCCAACTCTCGGTGCATCCTCTCCCAGTCCGGCTGTGCGTAGACGCTGTCGTGCTCACCACGACCCGGGAACAGGCGTGCATAGACCGCCGCCTCCTCAAGATCGGCGATGTCGTCCCAACCCACGTCTTCACGAACAGCGGCGTCGATGACCGCCGCCACGCTCGTGCGCGACATGCCCTGCGCTGCGATCTGCCGCCCCGAGAGCCCCTCCGCCCGAAGCCGGAGCACCAGCTTCGCTCTGATCTTGCGTACCATCCGAATCACTCCTTCTGCCGCGTGATAGGCCACGCGGCAGAAGGAGCCTAGAAACGATGGCCCTCAACCCGAACATCGGGTGGCCCTCACGGACACGAACGCGTCGACGCAAGCCCGGCCCCCGACCTCAATAACGGCGGCCCTCAGAAGACCGAATACTCACCCGGCGGCTACTACGCGAAGAATCGCCTTGCCCGTCCGATCCGTGCGGCAGATGATCCGATCGCTGCCAAGCTGCTGTGGGATCGCAGCGCCGAGATGGTGGGTCTGAAGAGCGACGACCCGCCCGGTTGATGCATACGCTCGCGCAACACGCGGCGACGTGAGCTTGGTCCTGCCGGTTCACCCGAACGCCGGCGGGAAGGTCACACCATGAGCCACGCCACCGCCCCCGCGCGCCGCGGCATCCGCATACTCGCCGCCGCGCTGGCCGCGGTCGCCGTCACGGTGCTCACGCTTGCACCGCGCTGGATCGTCGCGCCGGCGCGCGGTGCATTCATGCAGTTCATGGGTGATCTCACCGCCCCGTTGCTCCTGTGGATTCCCTACGGCCAAGCCGAGCGAGTCCTGAACACGCTCCTGTTCCTGCCGCTGGGAGCGACGATCGCGCTGCTGCTGAGCCGTCGAGTCTGGCCCGTCGCGATCCTTGCGGGCTTCGTGCTCTCGACCGCGGTCGAGTATGCGCAGGCGTCGATCCCCGGACGTGTGCCGGACGCTGATGACGTGCTCTGGAACACCGTCGGCGGTGCCATCGGCGTCCTCGCCGTGACCATCCCGCGGATCATTCTGGCCGCGGTCACCCGCAGGCGTCAGCGCGGCAGGGTGATCCGCACCTGAAGCCCTCCCGGCTCCAGCGGGGTGACGGAGAGGGTGCCGTTGTGGACGCGCACGATGGAGGCGACGATGGCCAGCCCCAGCCCCGATCCGTCGTGCGCCTGGGCGGTGCGCACGCGTCCCGCTCCACGGACGAACGGTTCGGTCAGTGTCGCCACGACCTGCGGATCCAGCCGCACGCCACTGTTCTCCACGACCAGCTCGGCCATGGCCGGGCGGGCGGTGACCAGAACGCGGACCCACCCACCGTCGACATTGTGGACGACCGCGTTCTGCAGCAGGTTCCCCGCGAGTTGCCCGAGCAGGGTCGCATCGCCCCTCACGAGGACCGGTCCCAGCGACGTGTCGAGGCGGATCCCGTGGGTTGCGGCATCCGGTCGCACGTCCTCGACCGCCGCGGCCAGTAGCGACGCGAGGTCCACCGGCGATGTCTCCAGCTCCACGCCCCGGCCGACACGCGCAAGAGTCAGCAGCGCTTCGGTGGAGGCGATCGCCCTCTCGTTGGTCGCACCGATTCGCTGCAGGACGACATCGACGTCCCGTCCGGCGGGGTCGGCTCGAGCCACTTCGACGACGGTGCGGATGATCGCGTGCGGCGTGCGCAGCTCGTGAGAGGCATTCGCGGCGAAACGACGCTCCTCGTCGATCGTGTGCTCAACACGGTCGAGCATCGCATCGAAGGTGTCGGCGAGGTCGGTCAGCTCATCGCGCCTTCCCGGCAGGTCGATGCGCTGGTCGAGCTCCCCATCGCCGGCGCGGCGCGCGGCGTCCGTGATGCGATCGAGTGGACGCAGCACGATTCCGGCAAGCAGCCATCCCCCCACGAGGCCGAACAGGACCAGCAGGGCCATCGCCCACCAGGCGTACCGGACGAAGACTTCGACCAGGTCGCGGCGACTCGGAACGAACCCGCCGCCGTTCATCGAGAGGTTGCCGTCGGGCACGAACCGCAGCAGCAGGAAGCCGACCGCGAACAGCGCGATCCCCGCGACGACGAGGAACCCCGCGTAGCTGAGCGCGAGCTTGATCCGCACCGAGAGTCCGCGCGGGCGCGCGCTGCCGCTCACGTGCTCATCCGGTAACCGACGCCCGGGACGGTGTCGATGACCCACGGCTCGCCGAGCCGTTTGCGCAGCGTCGAGATCGTGATCCGGACGGCATTGGTGAACGGGTCGGCATTCTCGTCCCAGGCGCGCTCGAGCAGATCCTCCGCACTCACCACACCGCCACCCGCGGTCATGAGAACCTCCAGCACCGCGAACTGTTTGCGGGTGAGTGCGACATAGCGCCCATCGCGGAACACCTCGCGACGGAAACGATCGAGTCGGATGCCGGACACCTCGACGATCGGCGGACTGCCCGCCGCCGGGCGACGCTCCAGCGCGCGGAGGCGCAGCACGAGCTCCCGGAGCGCAAACGGCTTGGTGAGGTAGTCGTCGGCACCGCTTTCGAAGCCGCTCTCCTTGTCATCGAGCCGGTCAGCGGCGGTGAGCATCAGCACCCGGGGGCTCTCGGGTTGCGTCGCAAGGTGCCGGGCGATCTCGTCGCCGTTGGGGCCGGGAATGTCGCGGTCGAGAACGACGACGTCGTAGGCGTTGATCGCGAGCTGCTCGAGCGCGAGGTCGCCGTCGCCGGCGATATCGGCCGCGATCGCCCCGAGGCGCAGTCCATCACGTATCGCCTCGGCGAGATACAGCTCGTCCTCGACGATCAGTACGCGCATGCGCTCAGCCTAGAGGTGGACGCATATCGCGGGCGTATGCGGTTGTGCGTACGCCCCGGCAACACACTCCTGCGTGGAATGGGGACCATGCAGCCTTCTCTCGCAGCCACGTCCCCCGTCCGGCAGCCGTTACGTGCACGCCGTCTCTCGCTCCTCGTCGTCGGCGTCTGCATCGCTGCGCTCCTGGCGGCCCTCGTGGCGGCGCTGGTGCACGGAACGTTCGCCTCGGCCGTGGCCGGGTTCGCGCCCGCCGCCGCCGACGGTCTCATCGCCGAGGGCACCGTCGTCACTCTCGCCGATGACGACGTGCCCGCGATCGCCCGCCTGGACAGCGACCTGAGCGCTGCGATGCTCCAGGCGGAAACGGATGCCGCGGCCGAGGGTCTGGCCTTCCAGGTGACGAGCGGGTGGCGCAGTCCGCAGTATCAGCAGTGGCTGCTGCAGGACGCGATCGAGCTCTACGCGAGCGAAACGGTTGCGCGCCAGTTCGTCGCGACTCCGGATCGCTCGAGCCATGTCACGGGCAAGGCCGTGGACATCGGACCGATCGACGCGCAGTTGTGGCTGATCGAGCACGGCGCCCGCTACGGGATCTGCCAGACCTACGCGAACGAACGCTGGCACTTCGAGCGGGCAACCGAGCCGGGCGGCGTGTGCCCGGAGATGAAGGCGGATGCCGCGGGGTGACGCGCACAGCGTGGCGAGTCCCTTTTTCCGGCACACCGCTTTTTCCGGCACACCGAGGCGGGGTAGGTTCGCCCCATGACGCACCACGACGGAACCGAAGAGCCTGGTGGAGCCGATGAGGTACGAGCCGCGCGGGACGCCCTCGACGGTCGGCATACTCCGCTCGACGAGCAGCTCGCGCCGGCCGGCGCGCCGGCCAGAGGCACGGCGGATCGTGCCGTTCCGAACCTTCCCGCGCGCGACTTCGACGCGACGATCGAGTTCTACGGTGGGTTCGGGTTCGCGGTGTCGTACCGAGACGGCGGGTGGCTGATCATCCGCCGGGGCGGCGTCGAGCTGGAGTTCTTCCTCGCGCCCGAGCACGACCCGTATTCCAGCTGGTTCATGGCCAGCATCCGCATCGGCGACCTCGAAGGGTTCTACTCGGCGGTGCGGGCGAGCGGCGTGCCCGAGGTGATCACCGGCATTCCGCGGCTGATCCCGGTCGCTCTGCGGGAGTGGGGACAGCGCGCCGGCTACCTCATCGACCTCGACGGAACCCAGCTTCACCTGATCGAGAGCGGCTGATCGGACCCAGTGGATCGAGAACAGATGATCGATCCCCCCGACCCGGAGGTCAGGCCCGCGTGCTCACCCAGCCCAGCGCGGGTGCCACGTGGGTGGCGAAGGATTCGATGACCCGGAGGTTGAACTCGACACCCAGTTGACTGGGGATCGTGAGCATGAGCGTGTCGGCACTGCGGATCGCGGCATCCTGCAGGAGCTGTTCGACGAGCACATCCGGCGCTGCGGCATACGTCTTGCCGAAGGTGGAGCGGATGCCGTCGATCACGCCGATCTGGTCGCCGTCCTGGCGTCCGCCGAAGTACAGCTCGTCCTCGGCCGTGGTGAGGGGGAAGATGCTACGGCTCACCGAGACACGCGGTTCGCCGGAGTGGCCCGCCTCGCGCCAGGCGGCGCGGAAGGTCTCGATCTGCTGCGCCTGCAGCTCGTCGAAGGGCTGCCCACTGGCTTCGGTGAGCAGAGTCGAGGACATGAGGTTCACTCCGGTGCGTCCTGCCCACGCGGCCGATTCGCTGTTGCCGGCTCCCCACCAGATGCGAGACCTCAGGCCGGGGGAGTGCGGCTCGATGCGCTGCAGTCCCGTGCCGCCGCCGAAGGGGCTCGCGGAGTCGCGTTCGGCGAGTCCATCGCCTTCGACCGCACGCAGGAACGTGGCGAAGTGCTCGCGGGCCAGGTCGGCGCCGCGCGGGTCCTTCGACCCGGTGTAGCCGAACGCCTCATACCCGCGCACCACCGTCTCGGGTGAACCCCGGCTGACGCCCAGCGCCAGTCGGCCATCGCTGATGAGGTCCAGGGCCCCGGCCTCCTCGGCCAGATACAGCGGGTTCTCGTAACGCATGTCGATGACGCCCGTGCCGACCTCTATCCGCTCGGTACGCGCGGCGATCGCTGCGAGCAGCGGCATCGGCGAGGCCTGCTGGCGGGCGAAGTGATGCACGCGGAAGTAGGTGCCGTTCACACCCAGGTCATCCATCCCCTGGGCGAGATCGATCGCCTGCTTCAGCGAGTCACCCGCTGAGAGGATCCGACCGCCACCGAGGCGGCCGTAATGTCCGAACGAGAGAGTTCCGAATCGTTGCATGTCGAGTGCAACGGTACTGGGGACGACTCCATTCCGGTGAATGCGATTCGGTCGCGAGCCGGCGTGCGACCGCGAACGCAATCGCTGCGGTGGTCCGCCACCGCGCCCCAACTCCCGGGAAGAGGGAATACGCGCGCGCCGGACCCGTTGCCGCTCTGTATGACGCGCATCGGAAACAGTTCCCTCGACATCCTTCCCCTCTCGCTCGGCGGCAACGTCTTCGGCTGGACCGCCGACCGGGACGCCTCCTTCGCGATCCTCGATGCCGTCACCGCGGGCGGCGGCGATTTCATCGACACCGCCGACAGCTACAGCGCGTGGGTTCCCGGCAACTCGGGCGGCGACAGCGAGCGGATCATCGGCGAATGGCTCACCTCACGTCGCCCCGACAACGTCGTGGTGGCGACCAAGGTCAGTCAGCACCCCGACTTCAAGGGCCTCTCTGCCAAGAACATCCGCGCGGCCGCCGAGGCATCCCTCCAGCGCCTCGGCGTGGACGCGATCGACCTCTACTACGCGCACTACGACGACGCGACCGTGCCGCTCGAGGAGACCGTCGCCGCGTTCGGTCAGCTCGTCACGGACGGGCTCGTGCGGTACACCGCGGTCTCCAACTACAGTGCCGACCGCATCCGCGAGTGGATCGGCATCGCGCAGGCATCCGGCAGCCCCCTGCCCGTCGCCATCCAGCCGCACTACAACCTCGTCCATCGCAACGTGGTCGAAGAGTCCATCGTCCCCGTGGCCGAGGAGTTCGGCCTGAGCCTTGTCCCGTACTCGGCGCTGGCGAGCGGCTTCCTCACCGGCAAGTACCGGTCGACGGATGCCGCGGGCCAGGCATCCCCGCGTGCCAAGGGCGCGGCGAAGTACGCCACCGCACAGGGCCTGGAGATCCTGGACGCGCTCGAGGGGATCGGCAGGGCGCACGGCGTCTCGATCTCGGCGACGGCGCTGGCCTGGCTGCGCGTCCAGCCGACCGTGGCCGCGCCCATTGCCAGCGCCTCGCGCGTCGGACAGGTCGCCGATCTTCTCGACGGCGCCCGGGTGGCGCTAACGGGCGAAGAGATCGCCGAGCTGACCAGGGTGTCGACCTGGAGTGCGGTCGCCGCCTGACGGCAGCCGTTGGAGGGCCGGGCGGCGACGATCCGCGCGGGTTTAGTCTCGTCGTGTGACGCACGAGCTCACCCGCGACCAGGCACGTCGCATCGTCGTGCGCGCGCAGCTGCTGGACGCGCAGCGCCCCGGCGATGTGGTCGAGGTCGCGGAGCAACTCGGCTCCATCAAGATCGATCCGACCGCGGCGATCGCGCCTTGCGAACACACCGTGCTGTGGTCGCGGATCGGGTGGTCGTACGAGGCCGGGCAGCTCACCAAGGCGGTGGAGGGGGACCGCCTGCTCTTCGAGTTCGACGGCACCTTCCGCCCGATGAGCATGCTCCCGCTGATGCGGCCCGCGATGCGGCGCTGGCCCACGCGGGAGAGCAGCCGGCAGTGGCTCGCAGCCAACGACCGGTTCCGAACCGACGTGCTGGCACGCCTGCAGGCGGAGGGTCCCCTGCTGGCGAGCCAGATCCCCGACACGGCACAGGTGAGCCGTCCGCCCGACGGGTGGTCGGGTTCGAATCAGGTGCCGCTGATGCTCGAGTTCTTGATGCGGCAGGGCGTGGTGGCCGTGGCCGGACGCGACGGTCGGCACCGAAGGTGGGACCTTGCTGAGCGGGTCTACCCGAGTGGCCTGCCCGAATACGCCGACGACGAGGCGCAGCGACTGCTCGCCGAACGGCGGCTGCAGGCAGCGGGCATCGCCAAGCAGAGATCTCCGTGGACGCGCGTCGGTGAGGCGGGGGAGCCTGCCACGGTAGAGGGCAGCCGGTGGAGGTTCCGCGTCGACCCCGAGGCGATCGCCGCGCTGGAGCAGGACGACGACGGCGGGCGCGTGGCGCTGCTCAACCCCTATGACGGATTCCTGTTCGACCGGCCCCGCCTGAGCGAAGTGTTCGAGTTCGACTACGTTCTGGAGCAGTTCAAACCGAAACCGCAGCGGCGGTACGGCTACTTCGCGCACCCGATCCTGATGGGCGACCGCTTCGTCGGGATGCTGGATGCCGAAGCCGACCACCAGCGGGAGGTTCTGCGGGTGAACGCCGTACACGAGTTCCTCCCCTTCGAGCCTGAGGAGGACGACATGGTGCGGGCCGAGATCGCTGAGCTTGCGGAGTGTCTCGGCCTGGGGGTCGCCGACGCGCGGTGACCGAACGGATGCGCTACGTTCGCGCCATGACTGACGCCCCCGCACCCGACGTGCCCGACACTCGTCGCCGCGACATCCCTCTCGCCGTGATCTCCGTGGGCATGGCAACCGTCGTCTGGTGGCCGGCTTTCACGCTCGGCGCCTGGGGAGACCTGTTCTTCGACCAGGTCCTGACGCTCTGGGCCGCATCCACAGCGGCGTTCGTGTTCGTGCTCTTCGAACGGCGGCCGATGGGACGCCGCCTGCTGCGCGCGCTGCTCCTGCTGCTGCCGTCTACGTGGCTGGTCTTCAGCTTCGTCGATCTCGACACGACGGACCTGTTCGCCTTCGTGGCGACCGCGTTCGCGCTGCTGGTCGTTCTCATCGCCAGTCCGCTGACGGTCTGGGTCCTCGCTCGCATCATGTGGCCCGACTTCAGCGAGAACTCCACCGCCCGGCAGCGGTGGCTGATCGTGGGGGTGGTGCTCGGGATCGGAATCGCGTCCTTCGTCCTCGGACTCAACCAGGCCCACTTCCTGACCTGCGAGGAGTTCGCGATCAGCGGCAACTCCGAGCCGCCGGGCTGTGTGCACGAGTCGGAATGAGCGGTGCCACGGCAGCCGGTCGCGTTTAGCCTGGAAATGGAACGCGTGGAGGTGAGCGTGACGCACGACAGCCGGGAAGCAGCGATGCGGTACCGCCTGCGCAGGGAGGCGCTCGAGCGGGGCGAGGATGACCCGGAACAGGTGGAGCCGGACGGCGGATCCCCGATCATGAGCGAGGCGGAACGCGCCGCGGTGGTCGATGTGGCGATCGACCAGGCGATCCGCCGGGGCGACTTCGAGAATCTGCCCGGTGCGGGCAAGCCGATCCCCGGGTTGGGCACGTCGCACGATCCGGACTGGTGGATCAAGCGCAAGATCGAGCGCGAGCGTCTGACCGGGCTCGGGCCGCCGGCCTTGACCCTGCGCACCGAGTACGCGACGCTCGCCGCGCGAGTGGACGAGTTCGGCACGGAAACCGAGGTGCGCGAGTACCTCGATGACTTCAACCACCGCGTCATCGAGGCGCGTCGCCAGCTGTTGGGCGGACCGCCGGTGGTGACGCCCACGGTGGAGATCGACCAGTGGGTGCGCGATTGGCGTGGCCGGCGGGATGCCGCGGCTCGTCGCGCCTCGGCGGACGAGGGGCCCCGGACGCGACGTCGTCCGAGGCGGCGGTTCTGGTGGAGGGGCCGCGCGTAGTCGGGTCAGTCGTCGAGGACGAACGTCACCTCGAGGACGACGTCGAAGCTCGTGATGGCACCGTCGGTGCACTCGACCTTCTGGTCCTTGACCCAAGCCCCGCTGACGTTGCGCAGGGTTGCGTGCGCTCGCGCCACGCCTTCCCGGACCGCGTGGTCGAAACTCTCGGTCGAGCGCGAGCTGATCGTGGTGATCCGGGCGACAGTGCTGCTCATGGCAACCTCCTTGTTGGATGTGCCGAGTCTTCTCCCGCCCGATCGCGCTCACAAGGGAGTTGCGCGACCACGCCTTGGTCGCTACGTGCGGCTCATGGGGATCGGCTCGAGCCCGGCCTCGAGCGCTGCCACATCGTCGGGACGGCACAGTTCCGTCGCGGGCAGCATCGCCGTGGCGCTGCCCGCCGCGACGGCAGCCCGGAATGTGGAACGAATGTCCCTTCCCTGCGCAAGACGCAGGACGAAGGCGCCGAGGAAGGCATCCCCGGCTCCGACCGTGCTCTGCACACGGACCTCCGGCGTAGGCAGACGCAGCGCACCGTCGGCCGTGACGAGCAGGGCCCCCGCTGCTCCCAGCGTGAGCGCGACGACCTCGCAGGCTCCCGCGTCCACGAGTTCGTGGGCGGCATCCAAGAGGCTCTGCTCGTCCTCGAGCTGCGCGCCGACGAGCTCGCCGAGCTCGCGTCGACTCGGTTTGATCAGATAGACGCCCTCATCGAGGGCGCGACGGAGGGCCGTACCTGAACTGTCGACGACGCAGCGCGTGCCGCGATCGCGGGCCAGCCGTGCGATGCGGGCGTAGAGGTCGTCGGGCGCACCAGGGGGCAGGCTCCCGCTCGGCACGACGTAACCGCCCACCGGCATGTCGTCCGCGACGGCCGAGAGGAAGGCCCGCCACTCGGGCTCGCGCACCTCCGGCCCCTGCAGCACGAACCGGAACTGCTCACCGGTCTCGGTCTCGTCGACGGTGAAGCTCTCGCGGGTGCTGGCGGCGATCCGAACGGCGCGGCCCACGACTCCTTCGCGTTCCAGAATCTCGCGATACGCCTGCCCGGTGGGACCGCCGACCGCGTAGACCGCGACGGAGCGGCCGCCCAGATTGCGCACGACGCGAGAGACGTTGACGCCGCCACCGCCGGGATCGAGCCGCGTCGGTCCGCATCTCAGCTTGTGTTCGGGCACCACGCGGTCGACCGACGTGCTGACGTCGAGCGCCGGATTGGGGGTCGCCGTGACGATGGGATCGTGCAGAAGGGGGTGCTGCCCGAGGGCCGATGCCGCCATGGCCTCAGTGTAGGAGCGTGCGGACACCGCGGAAGGGGCGGCGGATCACTCCGAAGCGTTGTGCCTCGGAGCGGGCTCTGTCGTTTCCGTCGACGTCGGAAGGGTCTGCGTCCGGTCGCTCCGGCGGCTTCGACGGCGACGGCGAACCAGCGCCACGATCGCCCACGCGAGAAGGCCGGCGACCGCGAGGACCCCGAGCCAGGGGATCAAGAATCCGAGGGCGAGGACGATGCCGTTGAGCGTGGCGACCAGCCCGTTCCAGCCCGCGACGAGTCCGTCGCCGAATCCCGCAGGATTTGCCTCGACGGTCTCAGCGGGTTCGGTCAGTGTGACGGTCAGGGTCGAGAGAGCGACCTGCTCGTCGTAGTACTTCAGCTGCTGCTGGTAGGACTCGAGGGTCGCCTGCCGCTCGGCCAGCGCGGACTCCGCCGCGATCAGATCGGCGACACTCCCCGCCTGCGCCATCAGCTGCGTGAGGCGATCGACGGACGCCTGGGCCGCATCTACGCGCGCCTGCAGATCCAGGGTGACCTCGGTCACGTCCTGCCGGTTCACCGTCGAGGCCGTGACCTCGCCGAGCCCCGACAGCTGATCGATCAGCGACTGAAGTCCCTCGGCGGGAACACGGACGGTGACCCACGCGCTGTCAGACGGATACGGGTACGGCATTGTCGAGTCGTAGACGACGCCCGAACCCGGGTCGACCGGAACGACCTGACCGGACCGGCCGATGCTCATCGACTCGACGTACCCGTCGCGCGACTCCGCGGCATCCGTGATCATGGCCGCGGCGGCGGAAATGTCCGTCACCTCGACCGTCGCGGATGCGGTCGTGATGATGTCGCGATCGCTCGCTGCGCCGTCCGTCCCGGCCCGCTTCGTCGAGTCGAGGTCGGTCATACTCCGGGTGTCCGCCGTGTCGCTCGACTCGGTGCCCACCGCGCCCTGGGCGGGGAGGAAGTCGGGGGCCGGAGCGTCCGCGGACTGATACGTCGAGGTACCGCCCACGAGCGTGCCGACGGTCGGTGCGATCACCGCGGCGACGACGATGACCGCGCCGGCGGCCCCGCCGATGAGCCATCCCCGGCTGCGGCGAGCACGGCGCACGGATCGGTCGCGTGAGATCTCGGCGAACAGCGAGTCCTCCATCTCGTCGATGCGATCCTCGCTCAGCGGAGGAAGCTCAGGCAGCGGTGCGGAAGCGCCGGGACGCTGATCGGTGTTCATGTGCTCTCCTTGGCAACGGTCCGCAGTCGCGTGCGGATGCGGGAGAGACGATTGCGGACGACCCCGTGTGCAACGCCGAGCTCTTCGGCGGCGGCCTGGTAGGCGTACCCCTCGGTCGCGCACAGGCGGAAGATGTCGCGATCGAGCGGGCTCAGCCCGGCCACTTCCCTCAGGATGCGGTCGGCGAACTCGGTGTCGATCACCTGCTGCTCGACGTTCACCGTGGACGGGATGCCGTCATCCGGCGCGGGTGCGGTGTTCTGACGTTCCCGCCGCTGGGTGCGGATGCGGTTGGCCGCCTGAAAGCGGCACACCGTCACAAGCCACGGCAATAGCGAGTCCCCGGCCAGTTCGAGGCCCGGCAGCTTGCGCCACGCGACCAGGAACGTCTCCTGCGTCACGTCCTCGGCATCCGACGCGTTGCCGACGAGCCGGTGGGCCAGCCAGTACACGGGTCGGACATACGCGCGATAGAGCGCGCGGAACGCATGCTCGCTCCCGCTCGCAGCCTGCGCCACGAGGGTCGAGTCATCCGTTGCTGCAGGCTCCGGCATCCCTTTTCCTTCCCGCCGGCCCAGGACCGCCGGCGCCTCATTGTCTCTCACCCTGTGAGTGTCGCGGTGGCCCCGATCGTCTCAGAAAGAAGTCCGCACCCTGTATCGTTGCGGGAGCGAGAGGGAGTATCCCGTCATCGCGTGTCCGTCATCACGGGAGCCGTCGAAGCATCCCCGGGCACGCGCCGCAGCATTCCGAATCCGGATGCCGCGGGGGAGAGACTTTCGGGAATCGACCGACCCCGCCCTCTCCCGAAAGGCCCTGCATTGGACCTCGTTCTCCCCGTCTGGTTCGAAGTCGGTTCGCTGGTCGTTCTGACGCTGATCCTGGCCGCCGATCTGCTGCTGATCCTCAAGCGACCGCACATCCCCTCCACCAAGGAGTCGACGCTCTGGGTCGTGTTCTACGTCGTGCTCGCGCTGATCTTCGCGGGGCTCATGTGGATCTTCGCAGGCGGCGAGTTCGCCGGGCAGTTCGTCGCCGGATGGCTCACCGAGTACAGCCTGTCGATCGACAATCTGTTCGTGTTCGTGCTGATCATGGGACAGTTCGCGGTCCCGCGGCGCTACCAGCAAGAAGTCCTGATGGTGGGGATCATCATCGCCCTCGTCCTTCGTGGTGCGTTCATCCTCGTCGGCGCCGCGGTGATCGAGAACTTCAGCCCGATCTTCTACATCTTCGGTGCCTTCCTCGTGTGGACGGCGTGGCGGCAGGCGTTCCCCGGTGGCGATCACGACTCGGACGTCAAACAGGAGAATTTCATCGTCCGCCTGCTGCGCCGCACCATCGACATCAGCGATCACTACGACGGTGCGAAGCTGCGCACCGTCGTGGACGGCAAGAAGTTCTTCACGCCGATGCTGATCGTCTTCGTCGCGATCGGCATCACCGACCTGCTCTTCGCCATCGACTCGATCCCGGCGATCTTCGGCATCACGACCAGCCCCTTCATCGTCTTCACGGCGAACATCTTCGCCCTGATGGGACTTCGTCAGCTGTACTTCCTGCTCGGCGACCTGCTCGACCGCCTGCGGTATCTGCACTACGGCATCGCGTTCATCCTCGCCTTCATCGGGCTGAAGCTCGTCTTCCACGCGATGCACGTCAACGAGCTGCCGTTCATCAACAACGGAGAGCACATCGAGTGGGCGCCCGAGATCTCCACCTGGATGTCATTGGCCGTCATCGTCCTGTCGATGGCCGTGGCCACCATCGCGAGCCTCGTGGCCTCGTCGCGGGACAAGCGGGCGCAGCGGCGGGACGCCGCCCCCGTCGTGGAAGGTCCGGGCGACGCTGAGGCGTAGCGGCGCTCCAACCTGAGAGGCATTCAGATTCGGCGCGTAGCGTCGGTGACGAGCGGGCGAGTCTGTGTCCGCCGAGGAACGACCCTAGGAGGTCGTTATGTCTCCAGGCATAATTTCCACCAAGCCCCAGACCCCGGCTCCCACAGGCAGTGATTTCACCGAGCTCGCCGCGATCGTTCGCGGCTCCGGCTTGATGAGGCGCCGCTATGGCTACTACTGGACGAAGCTGATCGCCGTCCCCGTCACGGTGGCCGCCGCCGTGCTCGCGTTCATCTGGATCGGCGACACCTGGTGGCAGCTGTTCACGGCGGTCGCGTTCGCGGTCCTGTTCACGCAGATCGCCATGCTCGGACACGACGCCGCACACCGGCAGATGTTCGTCTCGGGCAAGTGGAACGACTGGGTCAGCCTCATTCTGGGCGACCTCTTCGTGGGCATGAGCTATGGGTGGTGGCGGCACAAGCACACCAGGCACCACGCCAACCCCAACAAGATCGGTGTGGATCCGGACATCGACCTGCCCGTCATCTCCTTCACACCGGAGCAGGCGCGTGCACCGCGTCCGCCGATCGCCCAATGGCTCGTGGCGCACCAGGGGCTGTTCTTCTTCCCGATCCTCCTGTTGGAGGGGCTCTCGCTGCACGCGTCCGGCGTGCGCCGCATCTTCTCCAGAGAGAAGCTGGAGCGACGCTGGGTCGAGATCGCGTTCATCACGCTGCGCATAGCGGGGTTCCTGACGCTCGTCTTCGTGGTGCTCTCGCCCGGCATCGCGGTCGTGTTCCTCGCAGTGCAGCTGGGCATCTTCGGGGTGTACATGGGGATGGCCTTCGCCCCCAACCACAAGGGCATGCCGCTCGTGCCGAAGGACGCCAAACTCGACTTCCTCACCCGTCAGGTGCTGATGAGCCGCAACGTCCGCGGGACCTGGGTGCTGGATGTGGCGATGGGCGGCCTGAACTACCAGATCGAACATCACCTGTTCCCCTCGATGCCGCGCCCCCACCTGCGGCACGTCTCGCCGCTGGTCCGCGAGTACTGCGCCCGGCACGGCGTGCCGTACACGGCCACCGGACTCTTCGAGTCGTACGGGATCGTCATCCGGTACATCAACCGGGTCGGACTGGGCGAGCGCGATCCCTTCGCGTGCCCGCTGGTGGAGCAGCGTTCGGCGATCTAGCCGTGTGGCCCCCTGCCACCGGCGCCGTGTTCTCCGGCGCCGGTGGTATTCTTACCCGATGCGGTGGGCTCTCCTTCTCCTTAGCGGCCGCGGCGAGTCCTAGTTCTCGGGCCTTCCTCGTCGCGGAGTTCGTCACGGCCTCGATCCGCCTTCCTTGGAGAACGACAGACCATGAGCATTGCTTCGACAGACGCGTCCGGCATACCCGATTCCCCGCGCACCCTCGCCGAGAAGGTGTGGGACGACCACCTGGTGGTCAAGGGCGAAAACGGCGAGCCCGACCTGATCTACATCGACCTGCACCTCGTGCACGAGGTCACCAGCCCGCAGGCCTTCGACGGGCTGCGCGCGGAAGGGCGACCACTGCGACGGCTCGACCTGACGATCGCGACCGAGGACCACAACACCCCGACGCTGGACATCGACAAGCCGATCGCCGACCTGACCAGTCGCACGCAGATCGAGACGCTGCGTCGCAACGCCGAGGAATTCGGCATGCGCCTGCACTCGCTCGGCGACAAAGAGCAGGGCATCGTCCACGTCGTCGGACCGCAGCTGGGTCTCACCATGCCGGGCATCACCGTCGTCTGCGGCGACTCGCACACCTCCACGCACGGCGCGTTCGGCGCGATGGCCCTGGGCATCGGGACGAGCGAAGTCGAGCACGTGATGGCGACGCAGACACTGCCGCTCACGCCGTTCAAGACCATGGCGGTCACCGTCGAAGGCACGCTCAAGACCGGCGTCACCGCGAAGGACATCATCCTCGCGGTGATCGCGAAGATCGGCACCGGCGGTGGTCAGGGCTATGTGCTCGAGTACCGAGGCAGTGCGATCCGCGCCCTCTCCATGGAGGGGCGCATGACGATCTGCAACATGTCGATCGAGGCCGGCGCTCGGGCAGGCATGATCGCCCCCGATGAGACCACGTTCGCGTACCTCGAAGGCCGCCCGCACGCCCCGAAGGGCACGGATTGGGAGGATGCTGTCGCCTACTGGCGCACCCTCCCCACCGACGAGGGCGCCGTGTTCGACGCCGAGGTCTACCTGGACGCCGACGAGCTCGAGCCGTTCGTGACGTGGGGGACCAACCCCGGTCAGGGCGTCTCGCTGAGCGACGTCGTTCCCGACCCCGCCGACTACGCCGACCCGAACGACCGGGCTTCGGCTGAGCGCGCGCTGGAATACATGGCACTCACGCCGGGCACCCGGTTGAAGGATGTTCCGGTCGACGCGGTCTTCATGGGCTCCTGCACGAACAGCCGCATCGAAGATCTGCGAGCCTTCGCCTCGATCGTTCAGGGGCGCACGAAGGCAGAGGGCGTGCGTGTGATGGTCGTCCCGGGGTCTGCTCGCGTGCGTCTGGAGGCGGAAGCGGAGGGCCTGGACAAGGTCTTCATCGAGTTCGGGGCCGAGTGGCGATTCGCCGGCTGCTCGATGTGCCTGGGGATGAACCCCGACCAACTCGCCCCGGGCGAGCGCTGTGCCTCCACGAGCAACCGCAACTTCGAGGGGCGCCAGGGCAAGGGCGGTCGCACGCACCTCGTCTCGCCGCTGGTCGCGGCGGCCACCGCCGTGCGGGGGACGCTGTCCAGTCCGAGCGATCTGGAGGAGACGCCGATCTACGACAGTGTCGAACCGGCGATGACCGCCGCCGGCGGAGCTCTCGACCGGACCAGTGGGGAGGCCTGACATGGAGAAGTTCATCACCCACACCGGCATCGCCGTGCCTCTGAAGCGCGCGAACGTCGACACCGACCAGATCATCCCGGCGGTGTATCTGAAACGCGTGACCAAGACCGGTTTCGAAGACGCACTCTTCGCGGCGTGGCGTCAGGACCCCGAGTTCGTGCTCAACCAGCCCGTCTTCCAGGGTGCGAGCGTCCTGGTCGCCGGGCCCGACTTCGGCACCGGATCCAGCCGCGAACACGCGGTCTGGGCGCTGCGCGATTTCGGCTTCCAGGTGGTGCTGAGCCCCAAGTTCGCCGACATCTTCCGCGGCAACTCGGGCAAGCAGGGGCTGCTGACCGGAGTCATCTCCGAGCAGGACCTCGAACGGATCTGGGCGGCGATCGACGCCGAGCCCGGCATCCGCATGACTGTCGACCTGCAGGCCCGTGAGGCGTCGATCGGTGATCTCCGGGTTCCTTTCGACATCGATGATTACACTAGGTGGCGGCTTCTCGAAGGGCTCGACGACATCGGGCTCACTCTGCGAAATGAAGACAAGATCGCGGAGTTCGAGGCTCGCCGAGAGGCGTGGCGCCCTCGGACATTGCCTGTTCCTTGAGTTCAGGCGGTTCCGTAGGCTCGGGCGGCCCGCCCCAGAAGGGTGGATCGTCAGCAGCTGTTCCCTCCAAGACACAAGTGAGGTTCCACCGGATGAAGACGCTCCTAGGCGACGCAGCAGGTTCGAAGGCGGGAGACCAGGAGTTGTCGGGTGAGACACTCGCGATCCGCGGAGGCCGGCCGCTCAGCGGCCGCGTCGAGGTCAAGGGCGCGAAGAACCTTGCGACCAAGGCGATGGTCGCAGCGCTGCTCGGCGAGACGACGAGCGTGCTCCGGGACGTCCCGGGTATCAGCGACGTGCAGGTCGTCAGGTCACTTCTCGAAGTGCATGGTGTCACTGTCGTCGAGGGCGACGAAGAGGGCTCGCTCGTCTTCGACCCGAGCGGCGCCGTATCGGCGCACTTCGAGGAGATCGACGCTCACGCCGGGGCCTCCCGGATCCCGATCCTGTTCTGCGGACCCCTGCTTCATCTGCTGGGCGAGGCGCTGATCCCGGACCTCGGCGGATGTCGCATCGGCGACCGTCCGATCAACTTCCACATGGACGCGCTGCGTGCGTTCGGCGCGATCGTCGACAAGACCTACGAGGGAATCCGCATCACCGCGCCGAACGGGCTGACCGGCGCGAAGATCTCCCTGCCCTACCCGAGTGTCGGCGCCACCGAGCAGGTGCTGTTGACCGCGGTGAAGGCCAAGGGCGTGACCGAGCTGCGCGGGGCAGCGATCGAGCCCGAGATCATGGACCTCATCGCGGTGCTGCAGAAGATGGGCGCGATCATCTCGTACGAGCCCAACCGCGTCATCCTGATCGAGGGCGTCGACACGCTGCGCGGATACGACCACCGTTGCATCTTCGACCGCAACGAGGCCGCGTCCTGGGCGTGCGCGGCATTGGCCACCGACGGCGACATCTTCGTCGGCGGGGCCAAGCAGCAGGAGATGCTCACGTTCCTCAACGTCTACCGCAAGGCCGGCGGCGAGTTCGACGTGCACGAGGACGGCATCCGCTTCCGCCGTGGCGGGCCGCTCAAGCCGGTCATGGTCGAGACCGACGTGCACCCCGGGTTCATGACCGACTGGCAGCAGCCGCTCATCGTCGCACTCACGCAGGCCGAGGGACGCTCGGTGGTCCACGAGACCGTCTACGAGAACCGCCTCGGCTTCACCGAGGCGCTCGTCCAGATGGGCGCAGACATCGTCGTGCATCCGCAGGGTATCGACAGTCCCGAGCGACGCGTGCCGCGTCGAGCGCTCGAGCAGGCCGCGGTCATCACCGGCCCGACCCCGCTGCACGGCGCGGACGTCATCGTGCCCGACCTGCGCGGCGGATACAGCTATCTGATCGCCGCCCTCGCCGCCGAGGGGGAGTCGGTCGTGCGCAACGTCGGGATCATCCGCCGCGGCTACGAGAAGCTCTTCCTGAAGCTCGACGCCCTCGGCGCTGACTTCGACGTCATCGGATAGCGCGTGACACCTTCCTCCACCAGGCGGCGTGGGTCCGCCGAGACGTCGCGGCCGAGCGTCTTCTGGCCGCTCGCCGCGGTCGTCGTTCCCCTGGTCAGTGCTCTGGCCCGGATCGAGATCATCGACGGCGACAAACTGCCCCGCGAGGGACCTTTTGTGCTCGCGCCCAGTCATTCGTCCGAGTTCGATCCGCTGATCGTGGCGGTCGCGGTCTGGCGCTTGGGGCGGGGCCCGCGATTCATGGTCAAGGAGAGCCTGTTCAAGATTCCCGTGTTCGGCTGGGCCCTGCGCGCCACGGGCATGGTTCCGGTGGCACGCTCGTCTTCGGCCACGGCCGCGCGCCAGACCATCGCAGCGTCCGAGAAACTCGTGAAGAGCGGTGGCGGTGTCATCGTCTACCCCGAAGGCACGCTCACGCGCGACCCCGATCTGTGGCCCATGCGCGGCAAGACGGGTGCCGCCCGCCTGGCGCTCACCGACGGCATCCCGCTCGTCCCCATGGCCCACTGGGGGGCGCAGGAGATCCTGCCGCGGTATGGCAAGCTCAGCCTCTGGCCGCTGCGCCGTCGCGTCCGTGTGATCATCGGCGACCCGGTGGACCTGTCGGATTTCACCGCGACGCCCACCCAGCCCGCCGTCCTCGCCGCCGCCACCGACCGTCTGATGAACGCCATCGCGGCGTTGCAGTCTCAGCTGCGCGGCGAGCCCGCGCCGTCGAAGCGCTGGAATCCGGCCGAGCACGGGCAGAGAGAGACGGGTCGCCTTGAGTCGTAGGCAGGAGGCCGGGCTGCCGCGCGTGGCCGTGATCGGCGCCGGCAGTTGGGGCACGACGTTCGGCAAGATCCTCGCCGATGGCGGTGCCCATGTCACGATGTGGGCGCGTCGTCCCGAGCTGGCGCACGAGATCAACGAGGCCAAGCGCAACAGCCAGTACCTGCCGGGCATCAACCTCCCGCGCGAGATGTACGCGACGCATCACCTGTCCGAGGCGCTCGAGGGTGCCGAGCAGGTGTATCTGTCGATTCCCAGCCAGGCGCTGCGGCAGAACCTCAAGGCGGTGCGTGCGCTCGTCACCGGCACGGACGCGCCGATCGTCTCCCTGATGAAGGGCGTCGAGCGGCGCAGCGGACTGCGGATGAGCCAGGTCATCGAGCAGGAGCTGAACTGCGATCCGTCGCGCATCGCGGTGGCCTCGGGCCCCAACCTCGCTCTTGAGATCGCGCGCGAACAGCCCACGGCGGCGGTCATCTCCTCGACCAGCCAGGAAACCGCGGATGCTGTGGCCCGCCGTGCGCGCAACCGCTACTTCCGCACCTTCGTGAACACGGACGTCATCGGCACCGAGTTCGGCGGCGTCCTGAAGAACCTCATCGCGGTCGCGATCGGCATCGTCGACGGCGTCGGCTACGGCGAGAACACGAAGGCCTCGATCATCACGCGGGGTCTGATCGAGATGACCGACTTCGCCGTCGCTCAAGGCGCCCAGGCGGAGACGCTGCAGGGCCTGGCGGGACTGGGCGATCTGATCGCGACGTGCCAGTCCCCGCTCAGCCGCAACAACACGGCCGGCCGGCTCCTCGGCCAGGGCTACAGCTTCCAGGACGTGGTCAAGCAGATGGACCAGACTGCCGAAGGACTGGCTTCGGTGGCACCCATCCTTCACCTGGCGCGCGAGGCCGGAATTCAGATGCCGATCGTCGAGCAGGTCAAGCGAGTGCTCGACGGAACGATGAACCCCCGTGAGATCGCACCGCACCTCACGACGGACGAAGATCAGCCCCAGGGCGAGAGGACGCAGAATGGACAGGCCGGCGGTGGTGGTGCTCTTTGGAGGTCGCTCCAGCGAACACTCGATCAGTTCCGCAACAGCGGGCGGCGTCCTTCGCGCGATCAGTCGTGACCGCTACCGGGTGATCCCGGTGGGGATCACCCGCGAGGGCGTCTTCGTCCTCGAAGACGACGATCCCGACAAGTTCGCGCTCGATGCCGACCGCCTGCCCGAGGTGATCGACAACGGCACCCGCGTCCTGTGGCCCGAGGGGGGCGCCGACCGTTCGCTGCGCGTGCGTCGCCCGGACGGGACGCTGGAAGAGCTCGGAGCCGTCGACGTCGTCCTTCCGATCCTGCACGGCGTGCACGGCGAGGACGGGACGGTTCAGGGATTCCTCGACACTCTCGGCATCCCGTACGCGGGCGGTGGCGTTCTGGATTCGGCCCTGTGCATGGACAAGCACTTCATGAAGATCGTGCTGCAGGCGGCCGGAGTGCCGGTGGCGCCGTGGGCCACCGTCACACGCGCCGGCTGGGATCGCGACGCCACGAGCGTGCGAGCGGATGCTGCGGCTCTGGGCCTGCCGGTCTTCGTCAAACCTGCGCGCGGCGGGTCGAGCGTCGGCGTGTCGAAGGTGTCCGACCCCGCGGAGCTCGAGGAGGCGCTCCAGCTCGCCTTCGCCGAGGACGAGAAGGTGCTGATCGAGGCGGCCATCGTCGGGCGGGAGATCGAGGTCGCGATTCTGGAGGGACGTCGGGGGGCTGCCTCCCGCGCCTCGCTTCCCGGGGAGATCGTGCTCACGACGCGAGAGTTCTACGACTTCGAGGGCAAGTACTTGGGAGGCGACGGCGCCGATGTCGTATGCCCCGCGGATCTCAGCGGCGCCGAGATCGCTGCAGTCCAGGCCCTGGGCATCCGGGCGTTCGACGCCGTGGACGGCCGCGGGCTGGCGCGCGTCGACTTCTTCCTCACCGCCGACGCGGTGTACGTGAATGAGCTGAAC
Source organism: Microbacterium terregens (assembly GCF_039534975.1). Classification (NCBI taxonomy): domain Bacteria; kingdom Bacillati; phylum Actinomycetota; class Actinomycetes; order Micrococcales; family Microbacteriaceae; genus Microbacterium; species Microbacterium terregens. The sequence goes on along the minus strand of NZ_BAAAWH010000001.1, from coordinate 2,267,860 downwards.
ACGATGCCCGGGTTCACGCCGATCTCGATGTTCCCCAAGTGCTGGATCGCATCGGGCATGACCTACGCCGAGCTCATCTCCGAGCTGATCGACACCGCGTTGGAGCGCACTGCGTAAGCCCGTGTCGCTAGGGCGCCGTCTCGGCATCCGTGCAGGCCGATCCGTCGGTCGGCAGGATCGAGACGACGCGCGAGAGCGTGTCGAGCACCGCGGCGCTGGAGACCAGGTCGTTGTCGAGGTAGACCTCGACCGCGGGCGTGCGGCCGAACGTGGTGACCCGGTAGCGCGGTGCCTCGGACTCGTCGATGATCCAGTCGACGCCGTTCACGCTCTGGCAGGGCAGCGTCGTGGGTCCGGGCGGCGTCACGCCGCAGCTCAGGATGATGGATGCCGGATCACCCCACGCCCCGGTCGCCTGGGCGTCGGTCCAGCGACGCTCTTCGCCGTCGACCAGGGCGGGCAGTCGCACGGTGACATCGGCGCAGGTCGGGTCGTTCGCGTCGTCGGCGGGCTGAAGCGACACGGTCGAGGCGCAGCCGGTCAGCGCGACAAGGCCTGCGAGAAGCAGGACCAGCGCGGCGGGGGATCGGGGCACTCCTCCAGGCTACCCAGCGCTAGCGTGGGAGGGTGACCCCGCCTCCCACCGACCCGACCGTGGGCGAGTTGTCGGAGGGAGCGATCCTGGGGCGGATCCTCGCCAGACTCGGAGGATCGGACGCGCTGGTCGGACCCGGTGACGACGCCGCCGTGCTCGCCGCACCCGACGGGCGCGTGGTGGCGACGACCGACACGCTCGTGCACGGTCCCGACTTCCGCCTCGCGTGGTCCAGCGGATACGACCTGGGGTGGAAGGCGGCCGCGGTGAACCTCGCCGACATCGCCGCGATGGGCGCGCGCCCGACCGCGCTGCTGGTGGCACTCGCGATGCCGAACGACACCAGGGCGTCGTTCGTCGAGCAGGTGGCCGAGGGACTTCGCGCCGCCTGCGATGCCCTTGCGCCCGGCTGCGCGGTCGAGGGCGGCGACCTGACCGTCTCCGACACCCTGACGATCGCCGTGACGGCTCTCGGCTCGCTGGACGGACGTGCACCGATCCTTCGCAGCGGGGCGCGAGCCGGAAACGTGGTGGCCGTTGCCGGCCGTCTGGGCGCCGCGGGCCGTGGGCTCGCGATCCTGTTCGACCGATTCCGGGATGCCGCCGGCGAGCCCGTGCGGGTCGATCACGACGCGCTCGGTGACGACGATGCGGCGGCCCTCGCCGCTCAGCTGCGCCCGACGCCGCCCATCGTCGACGGCATGGCTGCGGCCGATGCCGGGGCCACCGCGATGATGGACGTTTCGGACGGACTCGTGCTGGACGCGTCCCGCATGGCCGCGGCATCCGGGGTGACGATCGACATCGACTCCGCGGAGCTCGGCGCCGGCCCCGCCGCCGCGCTCACGGGCGGAGAAGACCACGCGCTGCTGGCGGCGTTCCCGTCGGCTGACGCGCTGCCGGAGGGATTCCGGGTCATCGGACGGGTCGTGGAACGGGGTTCGCACGCCGTGCTGGTGGACGGCGCCGCCTACGCCGGCCCGGGCGGCTGGGATCCGTATCGCGACTGGGACGCGCACGGCGGGTAGCGTCACGCGGTCGCGGTATCGATCCACCACAGCACGGTGTCGCCGTACTTCTTCTCGCGGACGTGCGTGAGGCCGGCCGGGAGCGTCGGCTGGGGTGAGTGCCCCGCCCGTTCCACGATGACCCTCGCGTCCGCAGCGAGCGATGGGACGAGCAACGTGAGCGCATCGGTCAGTTCGCTCTCGCGCAGGTCGTAGGGGGGATCGATGAGCACCAGATCGAACGGGCCCCGCCGGCCGCCCAGGAACGCGGACACCGTGCTGCGGTGCACCCGGATCGCGGCGTCCCGTCCGACCGAGCGGCTCACTTTCGCCGCGTTGCGCTCGACGATCGCGGCGGCGCGCGGGGACTTCTCCACCAGATCGGCGGATGCCGCGCCCCGGCTCACCGCTTCGAGCGCGAGAGCGCCGGAGCCGGCGTACAGGTCGAGCACCGCGGCACCCCGCAGCGCATCGGCCGATTCCAACGCGCCGAAGAGGGACTCGCGGACACGATCGCTCGTCGGCCGAGTGCCCGCATCGGGGACTTCGAGCGGAATCGACCCAGCGCGTCCCGCGATGATCCGTGTCACACGAACACGATAGTCGCGCGAAGTGAGGCGCGCGTTCGGCCGACCCCTATGCTCAGCTCTAACAGTCAACCTGAGAGATGCGGAAACCGTCGATGCGTCGAGCGAGCACACGTACCCTGTCCACCATCGTGCTCGCCGGCATCCTCGCCCTGGCCGTGACCGCGTGCGCGGGAGGCTCGGCCTCACCCACCGCCTCGCCGACGCCGACGCCCATCCCGACCCAGACGACGCCGCCCGAGCCGGAGCCGACCGAGCCGCCGGCTCCGACCGTGGCGCCCGCGAACATTCCGTCGGATTGCAACACCCTCGGCACGGACATGTCTCGCCAGGACACGGTGGGCGACATGACGCTGCAGAGCGACGGTACGGGCTTCGTGCGCGAGGCGCCGCAGAACGCGCAGTTCGTTTTCGGCTGCGACTGGATCATCGACGAGGTCGCCGGCGTGCTCCTGCTGATCAGCACGGCCGACGCGGGCGATGTCACGGCTGCGGTGGACGCGCTTCCCGGGCAGGGCTGGACCTGCGGGGTGGCGGATGACTTCGGTGCGAGCTACTGCGAAACCGAGCCGTCCGGCATGGCCGGGGTGCAAGAGGCCGTGGTCGCCCGCGACGGCGTGTGGGTGTACTTCGAGACGTACCAGCGCAACGGCAATGCGTTCCTGTCCGACATCGCCGGCCAGATCTGGAGCTGATCACCCGGCTCGCCTGTCGCAACACGCCGGCGTGCCCGGCGGATTGCGACAGGCGAGCGCACTCGCCGCGCCGCTGAGCGCTAGGCGGGCGGAGCCGTGTCCTCCTCGCGGAGCCGCGGCTCCGTCCGCCGCTCCGGGCGGAGTCCTGACTTGTCCGCGTAGAACGCGCGGATGAGGTCCATGTCGGTGCGCACATCGCCGGTCAGCTCGATTGTGGGCCCCAGCCCCGCCGTCATGGTGGTGCGGTCGACGTAGCCGAGCGTGACCGGCAGACCGGCATCCTGTGCGATCCGGTAGAAGCCCGACTTCCAGTACGACCCGGAGCCGCGGGTGCCCTCCGGAGTGACGACGAGCCCGAAGTCCTCGCCGTGCCGGATGCGTGCGACGACCTCCTCGACGACACGCGACGGGTCCGCGCGATCCACGGCGATGCCCCCGAGGCCGCGCATGATCCGGCCTCGCCAGCCCCGGAACAGGCTCTCCTTGCCCAGCCATCGGAACGGGATGCCGAGACGCCAGGCGATCGCGAGCATGAGGACGAAGTCCCAGTTCGAGGTGTGGGGGACGCCGAGCAGCACGGTCGGACGCGCGGGGGCCGGTTCTGTGGACAGCGTCCATCGGCTGAGCGCCCAGTACGGGCGCGCGAGGAGGCGGAGCATCCGACAAACGTACGCCGCCACCCTGGTGATGTTCGGCACCGCCCTCGTCGCCGGTCCTGCCTAGACTCGGAGGATGCCCGCCTTCGCCCTCGAATCGCGCCTCGACGGCGCCGTGGGCGGCAAGACGGCGACCGCGCTGGCGAAGGCGTTCGGCATGCGCACCGTCGGCGACCTGCTCGCGCACTACCCGCGCCGCTACGCGCGCCGCGGTGAGCTCACCCCCATCTCGTCGCTTCCGGTCGGCGAGCCGGTGACGATCGTGGCGGAGGTGCGCCGGGCGAGCGAGCGACGGATGCAGAACCGCAAAGGCTCGCTGCTGGAGGTCGTGATCAGCGACGGCCAGGGCGAACTGTCCCTCACGTTCTTCAACCAGTCCTGGCGTCTGAAGGACCTGCAGCCCGGGCGCCGTGGGGTCTTCGCCGGCAAGGTGGGGGAGTACCGCGGCGCAAAGCAGCTCGCGCATCCCGACTACGAGCTGTTCGATGACGAGGAGACCGCGCGGCTGACCGCAGAGGCCAACGCGAACCTCCCGATCCCGATCTATCCGGCCACCAGCTCGATCGCAAGCTGGCAGCTGCGAAAGATCGTAGAGCTCGTCCTGGACGGTCTCGGACCGGTCGCCGACCCGCTCCCGGAGGAGCTGCGTCGACGGGACGGACTTCTGGACGCGCGCACGGCGCTCGAGCGCATCCACCGCCCCGACTTCGAGGACCAGATCGAGCAGGCTCGCAGCACTCTGCGCATGCACGAGGCGTTCGTCCTGCAAGTCGCACTCCTGCAGCAGCGGCAGTTCGTGCGCGCACTGTCGGCGACCCGCCGGATGCCGGGCCGACTGCTGGCGGAGTTCGATGAGTCCCTTCCCTTCGCCCGCACACCCGACCAGGTGTCGGTCGGGGATCAGATCTCCTCCGACCTCGTCGGCGACTGGCCGATGAACCGCCTCGTACAGGGTGAAGTGGGGTCCGGAAAGACGCTGGTCGCGCTGCGGGCGATGCTCCAGGTCGCCGAAAGCGGCGGTCAGGCGGCGTTGATCGCCCCCACCGAGGTCCTCGCAGGGCAGCACCTGCGCTCGATCGCACGGGTGCTGGGGCCTCAGCTCGCGCCCGAACTCATGCCCACGCTGCTCACGGGGCAGATGCCCGCCGCTGAGCGTCGCAAGGCCGCGTTGCGGACCGCCTCGGGTCAGGCGCGCATCGTCATCGGAACCCACGCCCTGCTGAGCGAGACCACCACGTTCGCCGACCTGGGCCTGGTCGTCGTCGACGAGCAGCACCGCTTCGGTGTCGAACAGCGCGAGTCGCTGCGCGCGAAGGGCGCTGCGCCGCACGCACTGGTGCTGACGGCCACGCCCATTCCGCGCACGGTGGCGATGACCGTCTTCGGCGACCTCGACGTGTCGACGATCCGCACGATGCCGGAGGGCCGCGCCGGGATCGAGACGTTCGTCGCGCCGCTCGCCGAGAAGCCCGGCTGGTTCTCGCGGGTGTGGGATCGCATCGCCGAGGAGGTGTCCCAGGGGCACCAGGCGTTCGTGGTGTGTGCGGCCATCGACGCTGAGGCGTCCGTCAAGGACGACACGGCCGATGAGCCGGTCGCCGTCGTCGCCGGCGAGGCTCCGCGCACGCGATGGGGCGTGGCGCAGGTCATCGACCTGCTGTCTCGGCATCCGGCGTTCGCCGATCTGCGGGTTGCGCCTCTGCACGGCAAGATGCCCTCGGACGAGAAGGACGCGATCATGCAGTCGTTCGCGCGCGGCGATATCGACGTGCTGGTGGCCACGACCGTCGTCGAGGTGGGTGTGGACGTCGCGAACGCGTCGACCATGGTGATCCTCGAAGCAGACCGCTTCGGCGTGTCACAGCTGCACCAGCTGCGCGGCCGGGTCGGCCGGGGTGCGATCGCAGGTCTGTGCCTGCTCGTGACCGAGGCACCCGCAGGGACGCCCGCGCGGGAACGCGTGGACGCGGTGGCGAGCACGCTCGACGGGTTCGCCCTCGCCGAGGTCGATCTGGACCTCCGCGGTGAAGGCGATGTGCTGGGCGATGCGCAGTCCGGCGTCCGGTCGTCGCTGCGCCTTCTGCGGGTGGTGACGGATGCCGACATCATCGCGGCGGCTCGCGTGGCCGCCGAGCACGTGCTCGACGAGGACCCTGCTCTGAAGGAACACGCCGGGCTGGCAGCGGCGCTCGAGCGCCGCCTGGGTATGGAGGAGCGCGCGGCCCTGGCGAAGAATTGACGCGGCGAGTGCTTCGACGGACCGCCGATAGGCTCGTCCCATGAGCAGTCGGATCGCCGTCGTCCCCGGATCCTTCGACCCGCCGACGTTGGGTCACCTGGATGTCATCCGTCGCGCCGCCGCGCTCTACGACGAGCTGCACGTGCTGGTCGTGCACAATCCGGGCAAAGAGGCGATGCTGCCGATCGCCCAGCGACTCAGTCTGCTCGAGCAGTCGATCGCAGAGGATGGGGTCGTTGGCGATGTGACCGTCGCGTCGTGGAGCATGGGCCTGCTCGTGGACTACGCCACGGACGTCGGTGCCGGCGTGCTGGTGAAAGGTATTCGCTCGCAGGTCGATGTCGCCTACGAGACGCCGATGGCGATCGTGAATCGGCACCTCGCCCACGTGGAGACCGTGTTCCTGCTTCCTGACCCCGCACATGCCCTGGTGTCGAGCTCGCTCGTGCGACAGGTCGCCGCGCTCGGCGGCGACGTCTCGCCCTTCGTTCCCCCCGCGGTCGCCCGCTTCCTGGACACCGGGGCGCGCGACATCTGAGCCGATCGCGGCCGATCCGCCGTATTCAGCCGTCGCCCATCCGCATCCCGGTAGCATTGACGACCGTGAGAAAGCACCGTTCCGGCCCCTTCGTCGTCCCTGCGCGCGACATCGTCCATCACCCCGGCGAGATGCGCGAGTTCACCCTCGACGTACCCGCTCCGCAGAAGTGGGGCGAGGGTCTGGTGAGCGTTCCCGAGGGCGAATCCGTCCTCGTCGATGTGCGCCTCGAGTCGGTCCACGAGGGGATTCTCGCCACCGGTCGCATCGAAACCGAGTACTCCGGAGTCTGCGGCCGATGCCTGACGGATATCGTCGAGCCTGTCGAAGTCGAGTTCCAGGAGCTTTTCGCGTATCCTGAAATGGAAGCAACTGACTTCGGGGTTCAAGACGACCACGTGGATCTTGAAACTCTGGTCAGGGATGCGACCGTACTGGCGCTTCCGTTTCAACCGGTGTGTCAGCCGGATTGCCCCGGCCTCGATGCGGCCACGGGTGAGCGGCTGGCCGTGAGCACCGGAACAGAGCAGCGCACGCCCCTCGATTCTCGCTGGGCTGCGCTCCAGCAATTCACCCCAGACCACGACGACGAAGAGCCGCGCAACTAGCGGAATCCGACGCCGAGAACACAGAAGAGAGCAAGCCATGGCAGGTAACCCCCCGAAGCGGAAGGTCTCCCGCTCCAACACCCGTTCGCGTCGTGCCCAGTGGAAGGCGGCGCCCATCACGCTGACGACCACGATCGAGAACGGCAAGGTCGTCTACAGCCGTCCGCACCAGGCGAAGGTCGTCACCGACTCGCAGGGCACGGAGCTGTTCCTCGAGTACAAGGGCCGCAAGGTCGCTGACGTCTGAGCCGCTCGCTGCTGCCGTGAACGACGTGTCAGCACAGCGCACCGAACTCACCGACAAGCTCGGCGTCGTCATCGACGCCGAGCTTCTGTCGCTTGCGTTGACCCACCGATCGTGGGCGTACGAACATGGCCAGGTGCCGCACAACGAGCGACTCGAGTTCCTCGGCGATTCGGTTCTGGGCCAGGCCGTCACGGTCCGACTGTTCACGTCCAATCCGGGGCTCGATGAGGGCGCGCTGGCGAAACGACGTGCGAGCGTCGTGTCCACTGTCGCTCTGGCCGAGGTCGCCCGCGGTATCGGTCTCGGCGAATACGTGAAGCTCGGCCGCGGCGAAGAGCAGACCGGTGGCCGGAACAAGGACTCGATCCTGGCCGACACCATGGAAGCCGTCATCGGCGCCACCTACCTGTCGGTCGGTCCGGATGCGGCGACAGCGCTGGTCCTGCGCCTCATCGATCCGCTGCTGGATGACCCCGACCGCGACGGCGCATCGGTCGATCCGAAGACCACGCTGCAGGAGCTCGCCTCGCACATCGGGGCGGCACCGCCCGTCTACGAGGTCTCCTCGACCGGGCCGGACCACAGTCGCGTGTTCGCCGCCACCGTCACGGTCGCCGAATACTCGGCAGCGGGCACCGGGTCAAGCAAGAAGCAGGCGGAGATGGCAGCCGCCCTGATCGCGTGGCGCGAGCTCAGCGGCCGCACCTGAATCGTGACTCCACGCTGCACCGCTGTCTGAGCTGAAACGTGTCTGAGCTGAATCATGTCTGAGCTGAATCATGCCTGAGCTGCCCGAGGTCGAGGTCGTGCGCGCGGGGCTGGATCCGGCGGTGACCGGGGCGACCGTCCTGGGGGTCACGGTCCTGGACGAGCGCGCCCTGACCCGGTATTCCGGCTCGGCGGCGCAATTCGAGGCTGCGCTCACCGGGCGCGTCGTGCGCAGCGCGGCACGGCGGGGCAAGTTCTTGTGGATGCCGCTGCAGCCAGGACCGGACGATGCGCCCGCCGCCGACGCGCTCGTCGCCCATCTGGGCATGAGCGGTCAGCTCCTGCTGCGGACGCCGGGCACCGCGGCGGAGCGGCACGAGCGCGTGCGCCTGGACATCCAGCATCCTGAGCATGGCGAGTTCACGGTCGTGTTCGCCGACCAGCGCACCTTCGGCTCCCTGACCCTGGACACGCTGGTGCCGACACCGGATGCCGCGCCCGGTGGCCTCGGATCGCCTGACGCGACGGTGCCGAGTCAGGTGGCCCACATCGCACGCGACCCCCTGGACCCCGCATTCCGGGATCTAGAGTTCCGAACGACGCTGGCGCGCAAGAAGTCTGCGATCAAACGGGTTCTCCTGGATCAGTCGGTACTCAGCGGTGTCGGCAACATCTACGCCGATGAAGCGCTGTGGCACTCCCGCATCCACCCCGGAACACCGGCGAGTGCACTGTCCACCCGCGCGGTCAACCGACTCCTCGCCGATGTGCGAGGAGTGCTGGAGCGCGCGCTGGCAGAGGGCGGTACGAGCTTCGACGCGCAGTACGTGAACGTCAACGGTCAGGCCGGCTACTTCGCACACTCCCTCAACGCGTACGGCCGGACCGGCGAGCCGTGTCCGCGCTGCGGCAGGCCCATCGTCCGAGTGTCGTTCATGAATCGCTCCAGCCATTACTGCGCGCACTGCCAGCCCTTCGACAAGCGCAGGGACCGGTCACGCCCGGTCAGCTGAGCAGCTTCTGCCAGGCGCCGGCGTAGGAGGCCGGGATGAAACCGATCGCCTCGTTGATGTCCAGCATGTGCCGGTTCTCTTCGGCGTTGAACGTCGAGACCCGGGGGGATTCAGGGACCAGCTCCCGCCAGCGCAGCAGGTTGGCGCACTTGACGACGGTACCGAGTCGGCGTCCGCGGTGATCCTTCAGGACGAGCGTGCCGTACTGCTGCGTCGCACCGGTGTGGTCCTCCGCGATCACCAGCTCGTTGTACGCCGCGATCGTTCCGGTCGACACGTGCTGTGCGGCGGCGACGGAGACCGTGAGACCCTGCGCCTTCAGCCGGGCGTCACGGCGCTGCACGCGGGCGGCATCCCAGTGCTGTTCGTCCATGGCAAGTCCCGCCGTCGGCGCGTCGGTCGACATCCGCGAGATCGCATACGCGAACCCGTCGAGGTGCTCGGGCGGCGTGGGGGAGGTCCACATCACGAGCCGGTAGTCGTCGCCGGCGACGGTCTGCGCCGCCGCGAGCATCTGCTCCAGGACGTCGAAGTCTGCACGCAGGTCGAACACGCTGTTGCGCTCGACCTGCTCGAGCGTGAATCCGGTGTCGCGCAGGAACGCCGTCTGGGGGTCATCGGCCGGGACCGACCCGTACCCCGTGGGCGGTGCGATGCGGGGTCCCGGCGCGTCCGGACGGTGCAGGGTCCAGGTCTGGATCGTCCGGATGCCGCGGGCGCGGGCCTCGTCCTCCACAACAGTCAGCAGCGCCTGCTCCGCGCCTTCGCCTCGGTGCACAGGGTCGATCATCAGGTCGAACTCGACGGAGCTCACGTCGTCCTGGTTGGCGATCAGGATCTTGACCGCGCCGAGGATCTGCCCGTCCCGTTCTGCGACGTAGCCGAGCTGGGTCCAGTCGGTCTGGTCCTGCCAGAAGCCGAAGACCTCTTCGGCGTCCTCGCGCAGGTCGTCGTGTCCCGCGTCGGCAAGACACACCGCGTTGCCGATCCGGACCATCTCGAGGAAAGGACCCGCGTCGGGTGCCTCGAGGCTGGCCGGCACAGCGAGACGTGACACCGTCAGGCGGGTCTCCTGGGTCAGGTCGTTCATTCCAGGACCTTCTTCCACGCACCCTCGTACGCGATCGGCGCGAAGCCGATCGCCTCGTTGATATCCAGCATCGGGCGATTCTCCTCCGCGTTGTAGGTGATGACTCGGGGGGACTCCGGCGCGACCTCGCGCCAGGACAGCAGGCCGGCGCACTTGACGAGCGTGCCCAGCTTGTGACCGCGATGCTCCTTCAGCACCAGCGTGTCCTCCTGACTGGAGGCCTCCGTACGGTCCTTGCCGATGACCAGCTCGTTGAAGGCGCACAGCTCACCCGTCGCGACGTGCTGCGCGGCCGTCACCTGCAGCGTGCGGCCCGCCGCCGTGTAGAGCGAGTCATGCCGAGCGACGCGCGCGGCGTCCCAGACCTCCTCATCGAATTCGAGGTTCGCGGCGGGGGCGTCCGTGATCATGCGCGACTTCATCCACGCGTATCCATCAGCGAACTCCGGTGGGGTCGGTGCGAACCACCGCACCAGCCGGTAGGCGGTCGACGGGGCGGTCGAGTCGGCGAGCAGCCGCTCGACCTTCTCGAACGATCCGTGCAGGTCGAACGCGCTGCTGCGCTCCACCTGTTCGAGCGTGTAGCCGTGGCGAGCGAAGAACCGCGCGATGTGGTCGCGCGGGATCGATCCGAAGCCGGTGGGCGGTTCCAGCCGCGGGCCGGGAGCTTCGGGATGCTCCGCCCAGGACTGCAGAACGCTGCGCCCGGAGCGTCGCGCAACATCTTCGACGTGCGCGTACGCCGCCGCGCCGATGCCGCGGCCCCACACTTCGTGGAGGAGTTCGATGAGCCAGAACGCGTTGCGCGATCCGCCTTCCAAGGGGAAATCGATACCGACGCGCCCGACGTACCGGCCGTCGACCTGGACCAGCCAACAGCGCCGTTCCTGATAAGGATCAGGCTGATAGTGGGGGAGCAGTTCATCGGGTGCGATGCGGTGATCGTCGTGGCCGGAGATCTCGCGATAGATGAGGTTGCGCAGACGGACCATCTCCACGAAGTCGGCGGCATCCGGCGCATCGATCGTCGTCGGGATCGTCAGCGGACGCAATGCGACGTCGACGGGTGCGGTGATCATGGTCGGTCCGTTCGTTAGTGGTGGGTTCCCGGGGCCGCCCTGGACGGCCCCGGGAGGGATCAGGTGCGAACGCTGCTCAGAGCGTGCGAACGCAGGGTCACGTGAAGTCGGTCGTCGTGGGACCGGGAGTTCGCGAGTCGGCGGGCGTGGCCGTCGTGGTCACGCGCGCTGTCGAGGCGACGGGCGCTGCGAAGCAGCAGCCAGAGGCCGACCCGCAGCCCGAGCCGGTCGGTGAGCGCCAAGCGCACACCGTCCGTCGCCGAGGCGGGAAGCAGCCTGTCCGAGCCGAGAGACCGGACGGGCGCCAGCGTGTCGTTCATGGTGGTCTCTTTCGAGTGAAGGTGGTGGTGGGTGCCCGAGCGGGCGGTGTCGCTGAGACGCGACAAGAGGAGAGCTCAAGGAAAAGCTGCCTTCGCGGGCCGCTGATACACGGACCGAGCGGACGGAAACGTCCGGTGGGCAGAGTCCTCCTGGGCGGCGATCAGCCGGCGGTGGGAGCAGCGGCGTCGAACGTCGAGGTCACCGGAGCGATTCCGCAGAACGGGGAACGGTGAACGGGCGCGAAGCCTGGGTTCATCATGTGCATCATCGGTGACCTCCCTTCAAGAGTTGGACGCGAGAAGAGACGATAGCGCGGGCCGCGGGTTGCGTCAAGGGAATTCGCAGACTCGACACCCGACGGGCGTGTCGCGACATGTCGGCGACCGCTCCCCTCGAGCGCCGGGTCCGGCCCGCCTGCGCGGATCCGCCGGCGTCCTCGGGTAGCGTGAACCCGTGAATCGACCGGGCCGGAGGACGCTTCCATGCACCTGAAGAGCTTGACGCTCAAAGGGTTCAAGTCGTTCGCCCAGCCGACGACCTTCGCCTTCGAGCAGGGCGTGACCTGCATCGTCGGCCCGAACGGCTCGGGCAAGTCGAACGTGGTCGACGCGCTCGCATGGGTGATGGGTGAGCAAGGAGCCAAGACTCTACGCGGCGGCAAGATGGAAGACGTCATCTTCGCCGGTACCGCGACGCGAGGACCACTCGGCCGGGCCGAAGTCCAACTGACGATCGACAACGGCGACGGCGCCCTGCCGATCGACTACTCCGAGGTCACCATCAGCCGGACGCTGTTCCGCAACGGGGCCAGCGAATACGCGATCAACGGCGGCGTGTGCCGGCTGCTGGACGTGCAGGAGCTGCTGAGCGACTCCGGGCTGGGCCGGGAGATGCACGTCATCGTCGGTCAGGGTCGGCTCGACAGCGTGCTGCAGGCATCTCCGGAGGAACGCCGCGGTTTCGTCGAAGAGGCGGCCGGCATCCTCAAGCACCGCCGCCGCAAAGAGAAGACCCTCCGCAAGCTCGAGGCGATGCAGGCGAACCTGACGCGCCTCAGCGACCTTGCCGGCGAGCTGCGCCGCCAGCTCAAGCCGCTCGGCCGGCAGGCCGAGATCGCCCGGGAGGCGGCGACCATCGCCGCCGTCGTGCGGGACGCCCGTGCGCGGCTGCTCGCCGATGAGCTGGCCGGTCTGCGGTCGGAGCTGGCCGCCCATGCGCGCAGCGAGCAGGAGCGGCACACCGAGCGGCTGGTGCTGCAGGATCAGGCGGAGAGCCTGCGCACCCGCATCGCCGCACTGGAGGAGCAGCAGCGATCCGAAGGAGTGGACGAAGCGCGCAGCATCGCCCACGGTCTGGAGCGTGTCCAGGAGCGCTTGCGCAGCCTCTACGCCCTGACCGGGCAGAGGCTCGCCCTTCTCGGCGAGGCCGCGGACGATCAGGGTCTGGAGCTCACGACGGTCTCGCAGGCGATGATCGACGATGTCCGGGCAGAGATCGAAGAGATCGCCGCGGGGCTGGGCTCTGCCCAGGATGCGGCGGTCGAGGCATCGCGCGATGTCGTGCGCTCACGCGGCGAACTGGATGCGCTCGACGCGGACATCGCTGCCCAGAGTGCGCTGGTCTCGGAGCACGACATGCGACTGACCGCCTTGCGCGGCTCGGCGGAGGCCGCCGCGTCGGCGCTGACCGCGGTGCGCGCCGGCGTGGAACGCCAGCAGCGGGCGCTGGATGCCGCGCTGGCCCGTCGCGCCGAAGCCGAGGCCGAGCTGGCCGGCGTCGGTCCCGACGTGGTTCCCGAAGGTTCCGCCGCCGAGTTCGCCTCTGCGTACGAGCGCGCCCAGCGGGACGCGACGGATGCCGAAGCCGCCGTCGGTCTTCTCCGCGAGCGACTGCATGCCGCGGAGCGGGAGAGCGAATCCCTTGCCGCTCAGACCACCGCCCTCGGTCGCGCCCTGGATGTCCGCAACGCCGCGGCAGAGCTCGTCGCGCGCGGCGGCTCGGGTATCCGTGGCCTGCTCGGAGACTCCATCAAGGTCACGCCCGGGTACGAGTCGGCGATCGCCGCCGCGCTGGGCCCGTTGGCCGAAGGCGTGCTCGTGGACAGCCGCGACGATGCGTTCACGGTCGCCCACACGGTCAGCGGCGGCGACCTCGGCGTCGTGGACATCGCCATCGCCCTTGCACAGGCGCCGGCGCCGGCCTTTCCGTCGACGGCGGGCGTCGTTCCGGCCCGGGACGTCGTCACCGCACCCGACGGGGTGCTCGGCATCCTGTCGCATGTCGTGGTCGCCGAGGATCTCGAGGCGGCCCGCGCGGCCGGGCGCTCTCTCGCCGCCGCCGACCTCGGTGGCCCCGTCACGATCGTGACGCGCGCCGGTGAGGTCTACACCGAGTACACGCTGCGCTCCGGTTCGGGACAGGGTCGTTCCCGGCTCGAACTGGCGGCCGAGCGGGATGCCGCGGCGGAGCGCCGGAGCGAGATCGTGATGGTCGCCGACTCACTGCGTGAGGCCCTGGCTGACGAAGTGCGTGGGCTGGAAGACTCCCGGCAGCGCACGAAGTCGGCGCTCGCCTCCCTTCGGGAGCACGATGCCGCACTGGCCGCGCACGCGGAGAAGGCCAACCGGGCCACCGTCCGGCACGAGGCTGCCATCGCCGACTGCGAACGCCTGGCCATCGGTCTTGCGCAGGCCGCGGCGGCCGTCGACGAGGCCGAGCGCGCGGTGGACGCGGCCGAGGAGCGACTGATGCGTGCCCGTGAGGCGCCGCGCCCGATCCTCGACGCGTCCGCCCGCGAGGGCATGCTCGCCGAGCTCGAAGCTGCCCGGGACGCGGAGATGCGCGCGCGCCTGGATGTCGAGACGCTCAAAGAGCGGGTTCGCGCGGGCGAGGCGCGGGTGGTGCAGCTCGAACGGCAGCGCGAGCGGGAGCGTGCCGCGGCGGCCGAGGCCGCGCGGCGTGCGGTTCTGCGGCGGGCGCAGCGCGAGATCGCCGCCGGTGTGGCCGCCCAGTTGCCCGCAGTGCTGGATTCGGTCGACCGCTCCGTCAGCCTCGCGCGGGTCCAGCTCGCGTCGGCCGAATCGGCTCGCACCGCGGTCAGCACCGAGCTGGCCGACCTGCGGCGACAGGAGACAACGATCCGTGATCGACTGTCCGGTCTGACCGAGAGCGTGCACGGACTGGAACTGCAGATTCACGAGAAGCGGCTGCACGTCTCGAGCCTGCTCGAGCGCGTCGCGTCAGAGCTCGGCCTCGATGAAAATATTCTCCTTTCGGAATATGGCCCGGATCAACCGGTTCCGAGTGCCGTGAGCGTGGCTGAGGCTGAGGCTGAGGCTGAGGCTGAGGCTGAGGCTGAGGTTGAGACTGAGGCTGAGACTGAGGCGGAAGGGAAAGAGGGACGGGCCGATGCCTCCGCAGCAACATCCGTCCCGTTCGATCGTGCTCAGCAGCGCCGCCGACTGCAAGACGCGGAACGCAAGCTTGCGCAGCTCGGGCGCGTGAACCCGCTCGCGCTGGAGGAGTTCGCCGCACTCGAGCAGCGCCACAAGTTCCTCGTCGAGCAGCTCGCGGATCTGACACAGACCCGCTCGGACCTGCTCACGATCATCGACGAGCTGGACGAGCGGATGCAGACGATATTCCTGGCGGCGTTCGAGGACACGCGGGTGGCGTTCGGTGAGGTGTTTCCGGTCCTGTTCCCGGGCGGCACAGGCAGCATCAGCCTGACCAATCCGGGCGATCCGCTGACGACCGGCATCGAGGTATCCGTGCGGCCCGTCGGCAAGAAGATCGAACGTCTCTCGCTGCTTTCCGGCGGCGAGCGGTCACTCGCGGCCGTCGCGCTGCTGGTGGCCATCTTCATGGCACGCCCGAGCCCGTTCTACATCCTCGACGAGGTGGAAGCCGCGCTCGACGACGCGAATCTCGGTCGCTTGCTGGGCGTCTTCGAACGGCTGCGCGAGAGCAGCCAGCTCATCGTCATCACTCACCAGAAGCGCACCATGGAGATCGCCGACGCGCTCTACGGCGTCTCGATGCGTCAGGACGGCGTGTCGGCGGTCGTCGGTCAGCGCGTGGGCGAGCGCGCCTCGGCCTAGGAAGTCGGCGCGTCCTCGACGTCGTGGCGAACGAGGCCGAGCGCATCCTTCATGCGCATCTCGTGCCCGGCCGCGTACGCGGCATCCCACTCCTCCGGGTCGACCTGCTCCGACATGCGGGCGCGCAGATCGGCCTCGCCCCGCCGCGAGTTCGGCCATGGCACTCTGCCGGCCCGAGCGCGGAGCCCGTCCATGGCACCGATCGCGGTGACGGCCGCAGCAGGAACGGCCTCGGCGGCAGACAGACGACCGAAGGCATAGAGGATCTGGCACGCCGTCAGAGTCGCGGTACGACCCGTGTCGAGGTCGGCCATCACGCGGCGGAGCTGACGCCGCGCGGCATCATGATCGCCGGCCTGCACGTCGATGACCGCGAGGTGGGTGCGCGCGCTCGATGTGAGCCACTGCAGGTCGAAGCGGGATCCGAGCTGGTCCACCTCCAGGAGATACGGCCGCGCTGACTCGTCATCGCCCAACGACATCCTCACCATCCCGACCGTGAGTGCCGCGGCGGCGACGAACGGGTCGCGATTCCCGGCGAAACCTTCGTACGCCGCGTTCGCCGCGTTCAAGGCGCCGGTGACGTCACCGGTGATCGGCAGCGCCCAGGAGACGGCGAGCCACAAGAGGCTGCGCAGTCCCGGGTCATCCACCTCGCCGATCAGCCGCTGCAGGGGCTCGATCGTCCCGAGTGCCCCGTCGTCATCGCCGACCTCGACCGCGGTGACGGACGTGATGAAGGTCAACTCGGCGGCTGCGCGGAGGTCCAGCGCGCGCAGATCGACGCGGCCGTAGAGTTCGCGTGCCCAGTCGCGTCCTTCGGACATCCGATCGTGCATCTGCCAGAACAACCACAGGGTGCGCAGCAGGTGCGGGAGCCGGGTCACGTCGTGGGCGAACAGCCAGCGGATCGCGACGCGGATGTTCTCCTCGTCCGCGGCCAGTCGATCGGTCCATTCGACGAGCTCTTCCGGCGGGCCCTCGCTCTCCACGAGCCTGGAGAAGCACTCGGCGTGGCGAAGCTCCACCTCATCTCGCGCCGGGCCCCGCAGCAGCTCACCGGCGAACTCGCGCACCGTCGACAGCATCCGGAAGCGCGGCTCCGCTCCGGCCGCGTCGACGCTGACCAGGCTGTGGCCGGCGAGGGCATCCAGCAGATCGAGCGTGCGGTCCTCGTCTTCGCTGCACACCTCGGCGGCCGCGGCGATGGTCCAGCCGTCGGCGAAGACGGACAGTGTCGCCAGCAGGCCCCGCTGCGCCTCGTCGAGCAGTCCGACGCTCCACTCGACGGTGGCACGCAGAGTCCTCTGCCGCTCGGGCAGGTCGACAGGGCCGGCGCCGAAGGCGTCCAGCACGTGCTCCAGGCGCGAGAGCAGCGCGTCAGGCTCCAGCAGTCGGATCCGCGCCGCCGCGAGCTCGATCGCCAGCGGAACGCCATCCAGCCGCCGGCAGATCTGCAGCACGGCGCCGCTGTTCTCGGCAGTCAACACGAAGCCCCGACGGACGGCGACGGCGCGATCGACGAACAGCTGCACGGCAGGAAGCGCCAGCGCCTCGTCCCGCGTCAGCTGCTCAGCGGGCGCGGGCACCGCGAGCGGTCCGACTGCGTATTCATGCTCTGCGCGAATGCGAAGAACGGTGCGGCTGGTGGTCAGGATCTTCAGCCCCGGGCAGTGTGCGAGAAGATCGTGCAGCTCGGGGCCGACGGCCGCGACCTGCTCCAGGTTGTCCAGGATCAGCAGCGTGCGTTCGTCGGCAATCCGGTCGATCAGTGCGTCTCGGGCTGACCGCATCCCCTCGATCGAGGCGCCTGCGGCCGACGCCACGCGAGGGATGACCGCGGAAGCCTCGGCCGTCGCCGCGAGCGGCGCGAACACCACGCGCATCTCGTTACGCGCGTCGATCGCCTCGCCGACCGCGATCGCGATCCGTGTCTTGCCCAGGCCGCCTGCGCCACTGAGAGTCACCATCCGAACGTCGGGCGCATCCAGCAGCGCGAGGACGGCCTCGATGTCGTCCTCGCGTCCGATCAGCGAGGTCGAGGTGATCGGCAGTGTGCGGTCGCTGTGCGTCTCCGGCTCGGAAAGCGGTCTTCCGGCTCGGGCGCCGGCGCCGCTGACGAACCGCTCGCTCAGCAGCAGCGCAAGATCGCTGCGCACCAGGCGGCGCAGCTCCTTCGCCGTGTGGAACGTGCGGTAGGCATCCGTGCCCTGTTCACGGATCTCGTCGATCATCGCGCTCAGCCGCGGCTGCCGAGCCGGCGCCGGCGCCTTGAGATACAGCAGTCGGGGGCGGGGGCCGGAGAGACGGAACTCGTCCTCGAGGCCGGAGATGTCCATGTTCGGCCCGATCCATCCGTAACTCTCCCAGTACAGCCCGATGAAGATGTCCGACTGCGCCAGATATGCCCGGTACAGCTCCTGCGGCGGGTGGGGCCTTGCGCCCAGCTCGAACATCACGGGACTCAGGCCCAGCGACTCGATGGCTCGGGCGACCGCTGCGCGCTCCTCGGCGAGTTCCGCGAGCGTGGAACTGACGAACACGCGAAGCCGCTGATCGGGCGTCCTGATCTCGGGCGGCGCTGGCGTCCCTGATGACATGACCTTCATCATGCTCTGCAAGCCGCGCTGTACGCGAGCGCGACTGCAGGCGGGCCGGCGCCGAGTTCCCCGGATACCAGAGCCTAGGCTTGACGCATGGCAGAGAAGTGGTCCCTGGGCGGCGCATTGCGCGGCATGTTCGTGCGCCCGACGATCGATGAGACGACGTGGGACGACCTCGAGACGGCGCTGCTGACCGCGGACTTCGGTCCCGACATCACGGAGCGCATCGTGGACGAGCTGCGTGAAAAGGTCGAGCGCTATCGGACGACCGACCCGCGCGACCTGCAGCGGATGCTCAAGGAAACGCTCGAAGAGCACTTCGCGAAGTTCGACACCACCCTGCATCTGACCGAGCGCCCGGCGGTGGTGCTGGTGGTCGGCGTGAACGGCGTCGGAAAGACCACGACGATCGGCAAGTTCGCCAAGTTCCTGCAGCGCTATGGCCGCAGCGTGGTCGTCGGCGCGGCCGACACCTTCCGGGCCGCCGCCGTCGACCAACTCGCGACATGGGCCGAGCGCGGGGGAGCGGCGATCGTCCGCCCGCAGCACGAAGGGCAGGACCCGGCATCCGTCGCCTTTCAGACGATCGAATACGCACAGCGCACCGGGACCGAGATCGTGCTCGTTGACACCGCCGGCCGCCTGCACACCAAGGGCGGCCTGATGGACGAGCTCGGCAAGATCCGGCGCGTGATCGAAAAACGGGCCCCGATCAGCGAGGTGCTGCTCGTGCTGGACGCGACCACCGGGCAGAACGGGGTCCTGCAGGCACAGGCGTTCCTGGAGCACGCCGGTGTCACCGGGCTGGTGCTCACCAAGTTGGACGGTTCGGCGCGGGGCGGGTTCGTCCTCGCCGTGCAGGAGCGGACAGGCATCCCGGTCAAGCTCCTCGGGCAGGGCGAGGGCATCGGCGACCTCACCGGCTTCACCCCGCACGTCTTTGCCGCGGCCCTGGTCGATTGACCGGTTCCTGATATCCGACCGCGAACCTCGCGGCTCGCCGCAGCGGGATAGCGCCGATGCCGCCGTGCTGGTTTCATGGGGATATGGCGATTGAGCACGATTACTTCGGACTCCTGGAGTCCGGCCCCGACGGGTCGATCTTCTGGTCCGAGAACGTCGATCTCGGGGATCAGACGGTGACCGTCGATCTCACGGCGCCCGACCAGGACGATGTGTCCGAGGCTGCCCTGGATGTCGCGGCGAGCCTGATCTCATCGATCGAGTCGATCGATCACACGGCCCGCAACGCGATGGTGTCCGAGCTCGATGACCGCACGAGTGAGGTGATCGAGTACATCCTGCACCAGCAGGCGACGCTCGGTGACGACCTCGAAGAGCTGCTGGTCGACATCTCCGGCGACACGCAGGTCGATGTGATCCGTTCCCTGCAGCTGATGAGCATGACGATCCTCGCCGATGAGCACGGCGGGGCCGACCCGTTCGCGGTACTCGAGTACGCGCTGGACCCCGACGCCACCGACGATGTCCTCCTGGTCAATCTGGACTCGGACGGCGCGATCCTCTCGGTCACCAGCGCCGACTGAGAGCGGCATCCCCGGCTCGCATGCTGCCCTGCACGGCGATGGGCGAAGGAAAGGATCCGGTTCGTGTCCACTCCTGTGAACGCCGACAACTTCGCTCGCGCCGAGACGGACCGCATGTTCCGCGAGCTGCAGGACAGCGCGGGCGGGGTCAACCGCTTCCTCCACAATCGCAAGCCTGCCGCGATCGACGAGCAGACCGTGATCCGGCTCAACCGGGACACGCTGTACAGCTTCGCGGTCGTCGACGTCCGTCGGGGAGCGACGCTCACTCTGCCTGAGCATGGCGACCGATATCTGTCGGCGATGGTTGTCCCCGTCGACGGGTTCTGGTCGATCTCGGTGTACAACGCGAAGGGGTACTTCGAGCCCAACGAGCGCGAGGCCCACACCGCGAACAACATCACGGGAGTGAAGAACGCGGACGGGTCCACGACGGTGCGGTTCGGCGACTACCCGCGGGACGTTCCCAACGCCATCCCGGTCACCGAGGGGTGGAACTATCTGGTTCGGCTGTATCGGCCCCGTCCTGAGGTGCTCGACGGCAGCTGGGTGTTCCCGCACATCGCCGCGTAGCCCCGCGAGGGTGTCCGCGCAACCCGCCTCACACCGCCTGGGAGAACGTCAGGCCCTCGTGCGCGATGTCCTGCGCCAGGTGCGAGAGGCCCTGGGGGATGTCGCGCCCCTTCGAGATCATCGACTGCGCCCACAGGCGTCCCGCACGATACGACGAGCGCACCAGCGGGCCGGCCAGGACACCGAGGAAGCCGATCCGCTCCGCCTCCTCCTTGAACTGGACGAACTCCGCGGGCTTGACCCACCGGTCCACGGGCAGGTGGCGGGGCGACGGGCGCAGGTACTGCGTGATCGTGATGATGTCGGTCCCCGCATCATGCAGGTCCTGCAGCGCCTGTACGACCTCGGCGGGCTCCTCGCCCATACCCAGGATCAGGTTCGACTTGGTGATGAGTCCGAACTCGCGGGCCCGCGTGAGAACGTCCAACGAGCGCTCGTAGCGGAACGCCGGTCGGATGCGCTTGAAGATGCGCGGCACCGTCTCGACGTTGTGCGCGAACACCTCCGGCCGCGATTCGAACACGGTCCGCAGCAGATCGGGATTGCCCGAGAAGTCCGTCGCGAGGATCTCGACGCCGGTGCCGGGGTTGTCGGCGTGGATGCGGCGCACCGTCTCGGCGTGCAGCCACGCGCCCTCGTCCGGCAGATCGTCGCGCGCGACGCCGGTCACCGTGGCGTAGCGCAACCGCATCTTCTGCACGCTCTCGGCCACCCGGCGCGGCTCGTCCGTGTCGTAGTCGGCGGGCTTGCCGGTGTCGATCTGGCAGAAATCGCAGCGTCGCGTGCACTGCGATCCGCCGATCAGGAACGTCGCCTCGCGATCCTCCCAGCATTCGTAGATGTTGGGGCAGCCGGCCTCCTGACACACCGTGTGCAGGCCTTCCTCCTTGACCAGGGAGTGCAGCGCCGTGTACTCGGGACCCATCTTCGCGCGGGTCTTGATCCACTCCGGTTTCCGCTCGATGGGTGTCTGCGCATTGCGCACCTCGAGCCGGAGCAGCTTGCGGCCGCCGGGCGCGGCGGCGGGAGTGGATGCCGTGCTTCCGGTCGCGCAGCCGCTCACGCCGGTACCCCGGCGTACTCGGCTTCGAAGACGGAGACGATCGAGTCGATCAGGTCTGCGGGCGCGACATCCCGCGCGACCACCTCGCTGACGGTGGTGACCCCGGCGTCGGTGATCCCGCACGGGATGATGGCGCGGAACCCGGCGAGAGTGTTGTCGCAATTGACCGCGAAGCCGTGCATGGTGACGCCCTTCTCCACGCGGACGCCGATCGCCGCGACCTTGTCCTCTGACAGCGGCCGCCGTACCCACACGCCGCTGCGGCCCTCGATGCGGTATCCCGACACCCCGTGCTCCCGCAGGGCGTCGATCAGCAGTCGCTCGAGGCGACGGACGTGGGCGACCACGTCGACCGGCTCGGGCAGGCGCACGATCGGGTACCCGACGAGCTGCCCCGGGCCGTGCCACGTGATCTTGCCGCCGCGGTCGACGTCGATGACCGGCGTGCCATCGCTCGGTCGTTCCTGCGGCTCGGTTCGCCTGCCGGCTGTGTAGACGGCCTCATGCTCGAGCAGGAGCAGCGTGTCGGGTCGGTCACCGCAGAGCACATCGGCGTGGATCCGCCGTTGCAGCTCCCACCCGTCGTGATAGGGCACGTAATCCGGAGCAAGGCCGGCGGAAATGATCTCGAGCACGAGGGGTCCCTTCGCGAGTGTTGTTGTACTCGGTACAAATACTATGCGCGCGGCAACCGTAAGGTGGGGTCATGAATGCCGATTCGCGAACCGGCCGGCCCCGCGCCTCTTCTCGAGAGACTCTCGCCGAAGCCGCGTGCGAACTGTTCCTCGAGCAGGGGTACGAAGCGACGTCGATCGCAGACATCGCCCAGCGCGCGGGCGTCAGCCGCTCCAGCTTCTTCAACTACTTCGCCTCCAAAGGCGACATCCTGTGGGCGGGTCTGGACGAACGCATCGCACAGCTGCAGCAGCGCCTCGCGGAGGATCAGACGACGGATGCCGGGGCCGACGTGCGCGCGGCGACCGCGGCCATCGCCGCGGACTTCGCGCCGGACAGCCTCGCCCTGGCGCTCGTGAACGCAGCCGCGATGGGACTGGTCGACGAGCTGGAACGGGAGGCCTCGTTGCGCCGGTCGCGGATCGCGCGCGCCGTGTCCGAGCGGCTGCGGCGCGGGGGCGCAGATCGGCTGCGCGCCGACGTGATCGGCGCCGCGTTCGCGGGCGCCGTGCTCGCGGCCCTGGACGCGTGGGCTGAGGACGGTGCGGGGCGCACGCCCCTGCCTCGTATGCTCGACGCGGCTCTCGGTGCGGTGCACAGCGTTGCTGCGGAGGCATCGTCGACGGTGCGTCAGCTGCGCGTCGTGGTCCAGGCTCCCGACTTCGACTCCGCGGTCCGGTTCTACCGCGACGAGCTGGGCCTGCCCGAGCGAGAGTCCTACGAGGGAGACGGCGACGCCCGCGTGGTCATCCTCGGCGCGGGCGAGGCGACCCTGGAGCTGGCCAACCCGGGCCAGGTCTCCCTGATCGATCGGGTCGAGACCGATGGCGGTTCCAGCGCTCGGATCCGCGTCGCGTTCGAGGTCGAGGACACCCCCGCCACCGTGCAGCGGCTCGTGCGGGCCGGTGCTCGGGTCGAGGCATCCGCTCGTGAGACGCCGTGGCGCTCGATCAACGCGCGCCTGCGCGCGCCGGCCGACCTGCAGCTCACGATCTTCCAGGAGCTCGGCGAAGACTGAGCGGACGATCCGCTCACGTAAACTTGGAGCACTATGGCAACCTTCGGCACGCTCTCAGATCGCCTCACCGATACCTTCCGCAACCTCCGCACCAAGGGCAAGCTGACGCCCGCGGACGTGGACGGAACGGTCCGGGAGATCCGCCGCGCCCTGCTGGACGCGGATGTCGCGCTGCCCGTGGTGAAGGACTTCACCGCGAAGGTACGCGAGCGCGCGCTGGGCGATGAGGTCAGCAAGGCGCTCAACCCCGCCCAGCAGGTCGTGCAGATCGTCAATGAGGAGCTCGTCGCGATCCTCGGTGGTCAGCAGCGCCGCCTGCAGTTCGCGAAGACGCCGCCGACGATCATCATGCTCGCCGGCCTTCAGGGCTCGGGCAAGACGACCTTCGCCGGCAAGCTCGCCAAGCTGCTGGAGAAGGACGGGCACACGCCGCTGCTGATCGCGGCAGACCTGCAGCGACCGAACGCGGTGAACCAGCTTCAGGTCGTCGCCGGCCAGGCCGGCGCCGCGATCTACGCCCCCGAGCCCGGCAACGGCGTCGGCGACCCCGTGAAGGTCGCCCGCGACGGCGTCGAGGTCGCACGGCGTCAGCAGCACGACGTCGTCATCATCGACACCGCGGGACGCCTCGGCGTGGACGCGGAGATGATGAAGCAGGCATCCGACATCCGCAAGGCCACCGATCCCGACGAGGTCCTGTTCGTCATCGACGCGCTGACCGGTCAGGATGCCGTCAACACGGCCAAGGCCTTCCAGGAGGGCGTGGACTTCACCGGCGTCGTGCTCTCCAAGCTGGACGGCGACTCGCGGGGCGGCGCAGCGCTGTCGGTGGCTTCGGTGACCGGACGCCCCATCATCTACGCGTCCACGGGTGAGGGACTGGACGACCTCGAGCCGTTCCACCCCGACCGTATGGCCTCGCGGATCCTCGACCTCGGCGACATCCTGACCCTCATCGAGCAGGCTCAGCAGGCCTTCGACGAGACCGAAGCCATGAAGATGGCAGAGAAGCTCGCGACCGACAGCTTCACGCTCGAGGACTTCCTCGATCAGATGCAGCAGCTGAAGAAGATGGGCTCGATGAAGAAGATGCTGGGGATGCTCCCCGGCATGGGCTCGATGAAGCAGCAGCTCGAGGACTTCGACGAGAAGGACCTGGACCGCACCGAGGCGATCATCCGCTCGATGACGCCCACAGAGCGCCGCAACCCCAAGGTGCTGAACGGATCGCGCCGCCTGCGCATCGCACGCGGCTCAGGAATGACCGTGACCGATGTCAATGCGCTGGTCAACCGGTTCGAGCAGGCCGCCAAGATGATGAAGACCGTCGCCCGCGGCGGAACGCCCAACATCCCCGGCATGGGCCCGATTCCGGGCACTCGTCCGGGCGCGTCGACGAAGCGGGGCAAGCAGCAGAAGGCGAAGGGGTCGCGGTCGGGAAACCCGGCCAAGCGCGCCGCCGAGAACGCCGGCATTGCGGCATCCGTCCCCGCGGCGCCCAGCGGTTCGGGGTTCGGTCTCGGGGCAGCCAAGGGTGCGCCCAGCGAAGCCGAGCTGGCCGAGCTGCAGAAGCTCCTCGGTCGCGGCTGAGTCCCCCTCCGCGGCATCCCCGCTCCGGGTAGGCGCCCCGGTGCTCAGTGGCCGAGCGACGCGAGGTGCTCGCGCAGGGTGGGACCGGCGCGGAACTCGCGGATCAGATGCTGCACGACCTCTCGAAGGTCTCCGTCCGCGGCATCGGCCACCAACTCCTGACGGGCGTAGCTGGCACCCTGCGTCATGATCGTCTCCAGGCCCGCGAACTCGCGCGCGCATTTGAGTTCCGCCGCGACATCCTCGAGCTGTGCCATCGTCTCGCGGAGATGATCGCGGACCGGACGCTGCGTGCCCTCGCTGTCCACGATGATCCGCGCGTCGAGGCCGTAGCGCGCGGCTCGCCACTTGTTCTCGCGTACGAACCAGGGCTGGATCGACGGCAACGGGCGTCCTTCGTCCAGCTCGCGCGAGAAGTGCTCCACGAGCACCTGCACCAGCGAGGCGACAGCCGCCAGTTCGGGCAGCGTGGACATGCCGTCGCAGGCGCGCACTTCGATCGTTCCCCAGCGCGGGGCGGGGCGGATGTCCCACCGCACCTCGGTGGCGTCGGCGATGACGCCGGTCGCGACCATGTCGTGCAGGTATGACTCGAACTCCGACCAGTTCTGCAGCGGCCAGGGGAGACCCGCCGTGGGAAGCTGCTGGAATACCAAGGACCGGTTGGACGCGTAACCGGTGCGGTCGCCCGCCCAGAACGGGCTCGATGCCGAGAGAGCCTGAAGGTGCGGCAGGTAGACCGCGAGGGCGTTGATGATCGGGAAGACCTTGTTGACGTCCTCGACACCGACGTGGACGTGGATGCCCCAGATCATCATGTTCCGCCCCCACCACTGCGTGCGCTCGATGAGCTTGTGGTAGCGGGTCTTGTCGGTGACCTGCTGGTCGAACCACTGAGCGAACGGGTGGCTACCCGCGCAGAGCAGCTCGACCTCCATGGGGTTGGTCACGGTCCGGATCGCGGCGATCGCATCCGCGATGTCGTCGACGGCGGCGGCGACGGTGCTGCCGATGCCGCTGGTGACTTCCACCGTATTCGTGAGAAGCTCTCCGGTCACCGTGTAGCGCTCGAGGGCGGTGCTGTCCTCGAGCGCGGCGATCAGCTCGGGAGCCCGGGGAACCAGGTCCCCGCTCTCCCCATCGGCGAGCATCAGCTCCCACTCCAGACCCACCGACGAGCGGGCGGAAGTCGCGAAGGGCACCGTCATTCGCACAGTTTGCCATGTGGATGCCGTGATCCCACGCATTCGGTCCCTCCGACCAGTCTGTTGCGGGCGGGGCCGTCTGTTCGCGGGTGGGGCCGCGATGTGGGAGAATAGGGGGTCGGATCACCCGCTCGACCCTCTATCCAGCGCGGAGATCCTCCTTAGAGCTTCCGCCGGGTGTGCACCCCACGCTCCAGGCGATCAGTTCGTTTCCTCTTTCACACAGTTCTGGAGAATCGTGGCTGTCAAGATCCGTCTCAAGCGCCTGGGCAAGATCCGTGCGCCGTACTACCGCATCGTCGTCGCCGACTCGCGCACCAAGCGCGATGGCCGAGTCATCGAAGAAATCGGTCAGTACCACCCGACCGAGGAGCCCTCGTTCATCGAGGTCGACTCCGATCGCGCGCAGTACTGGCTCAGTGTCGGCGCCCAGCCGACCGAGCAGGTTGCCGCGCTCCTGAAGCTGACCGGCGACTGGGGCAAGTTCAAGGGCGACCCCGACGCAGTCTCGACCGTCAAGGTCAAGGAGCCGAAGGCTCCGTTCGAGATCGACGCGAAGAAGAAGGTCGTCATCAAGCCCAAGGCTGACAAGGCGCCCGCAGCCGAGGCCCCGGCAGCGGCTGACGCCGACGCCGCGACCGACGCAGAGTAATCGTGGTGCTCGCCGCCGCGCTCGAGCATGTCGTCAAGGGGATCGTGGATCACCCGGACGACGTGGCCATCCGCTCTTCGACGTCCCCGCGTGGCGACGTCCTGGAGGTTCATGTGCACCCGGATGATCGGGGTCGCGTGATCGGGCGCGGCGGCCGCACGGCGAAAGCCCTGCGCACGCTGATCACTGCACTCGCAGACGGCCGGCGCGTTCGCGTCGACGTCGCGGACGACTGACGTGGCCGACTCCGAAGACTCTGCTCAGGCCCGTCCGCCGAAGTCCGCCAAGACTCAGCTGCGTGTCGGCCGTCTGGTCAAAGCGCACGGGCTCAAGGGAGCGCTCAAGCTCGAGCTGTATACGGACGATCCCGAGGGTCGGTTCACTCCTGGCGCGTCCTTCACCCTGCAGGTTCCCGAGTCATCGCCCTGGCACGGCAAAGTCCTCACGGTGCGCGAGTTCCGGTGGATGAACACGCACGCCGTCGCCTTCTTCGAGGGAGTCGATGACCGCGCGGGGGCAGAAGAACTCGTCCGGGCGATCCTCTGGATCGATCAGGATCCCGCCGAGATCCCCGCCGAAGACGACGCCTGGTACGACCACCAGTTGATCGGGCTCGACGTCGTCCGCGACGGCGAGGTCGTGGGCCGCGTCATCCGCATCGATCACTTCCCCGCGCAGGACCTGCTGACCGTACGGGTCCGCGGCGACCAGGAAGTGCTTGTGCCTTTCGTCAAGGCCATCGTGCCCGAGGTCGATATCGCCGCCGGCCGCGTCTACGTGACGCCCCCGGCCGGCCTGTTCGAGGATCTCCCCGCCGAGGACGGCGATGAGACGCCCGAGGAGCCCGCTGGTTCCGGCGCAGAAGCGACGCCCGCCGACGAGGACGATCCCGCGGAGGCCTGACGTGCGCATCGACGTCGTCTCGATCTTTCCGGCGTTCTTCGACGTCCTCGAGGTGTCGCTGCTGGGCAGGGCCCGCGGCAATGGCCTGCTGGACGTGCGTGTGCACGATCTGCGTGACTGGGCGCACGACCGGCACCGCACCGTCGATGACACACCGTACGGCGGCGGCGCCGGCATGGTGATGAAACCCGAGCCCTGGGGTGAGGCGCTGGAGGCGATCGCCGTCGATGCGGGGCTCGCCGCGGAGACCGATTCCCGCCCGCTCTTCCTCTTTCCCTCGCCGGCCGGTGAGGTGTTCACCCAGGCGACGGCCCGTGAGCTCGCCGGACGCCGGCATCTGGTCTTCGGCTGCGGCCGCTACGAGGGGATCGACGAGCGCGTGTTCGCACACGCGGCATCGCTGGGCGAGGTGCGGCTCGTGAGCCTCGGCGACTACGTGTTGAACGGGGGCGAGGTCGCGGCGATGGCGATGATCGAGGCGATCGCGCGGCTCATCCCGGGTGTGGTGGGAAACCCCGCGAGCCTGGTCGAGGAATCCCACGAGGACGGACTGCTCGAGTATCCGTCCTACACCAAACCCGCCTCCTGGCGGGGCCTGGAGGTGCCGCCGGTACTGCTGAGCGGCAACCACGGCGCAATCGCCGCGTGGCGTCGCGAGCAGCAACTGGTGCGGACGCGGGATCGCCGACCGGACCTGCTCTCCGACGAGGACTGAACCGCCGCGGGCGTTCGCGCAAGCCCCCGGTACCTCGCATCCGCGACCACTAATGTGGGACTCCCCGCCGGTGCTGGATGAGCCCGTGCCGCGAGACGACGGAGACGATGTGCAGACCTGGCCCGGTTCGAGCTACCCGCTCGGCGCGACTTTCGACGGCAATGGAACGAATTTCGCGCTCTTCAGCGAAAGCGCCCAGCGGGTCGAGCTGTGCCTCTTCGGCGAGCGGGGCAAAGAGACGCGCGTCGAGATGATCGATGTCGACGCATACGTGTGGCATGCGTACCTGCCGCAGGTGCGTCCTGGCCAGCGATACGGATACCGGGTGCACGGCGAGTACGACCCGTCGACCGGGGCTCGATTCAACCCGAACAAGCTTCTTCTGGATCCCTACGCGAAGGCCGTCGAGGGCCAGGTCGAATGGAGCCAGGCCGTCTTCGGGTACGACTTCGGAGACCCGGACTCACGCAACGACGAGGACTCCGCGACAGCCATGATGAAGGCCGTCGTCGTGAACCCCTTCTTCGATTGGGCGGGCGACCGGCTGCCGAAGACGCCGTACTCGGAGACCTTCATCTACGAGGCGCACGTGAAGGGCCTGACGGAGCGGCACCCGGGGATCCCCGAGGAGATCCGCGGCACGTACAGTGCGGTCGCTCACCCGGTGATCATCGATCACCTCAAGAAGCTCGGGGTGACCGCCATCGAGCTCATGCCGGTCCACCAGTTCGTCGACGACTCGACGCTGCAGGAGAAGGGGCTGTCGAACTACTGGGGCTACAACACGATCGCGTTCCTGGCGCCGCAGAACACCTATGCCGCCACCGGCGAGCAGGGGCAGCAGGTCGAGGAGTTCAAGGGCATGGTCCGGGCCCTGCATGCGGCGGGCATCGAGGTCATCCTCGACGTTGTGTACAACCACACCGCCGAAGGCAATCACATGGGTCCGATGCTGTCGATGCGCGGCATCGACAACGCCGCGTACTACCGGCTCGAAGACGACGACAAGCGGTATTACACCGACTACACCGGCACCGGAAACAGCCTGAACGTCGGCAATCCGCACGCCCTGCAACTGATCATGGACTCCCTGCGCTACTGGGTGCTCGAGATGCACGTCGACGGGTTCCGCTTCGACCTGGCTTCCACGCTGGCGCGAGAGTTCTACGACGTCGACAAGCTCGCGACCTTCTTCGAGCTCGTACAGCAGGATCCGGTCGTCTCCCAGGTCAAGCTCATCGCCGAACCGTGGGATGTCGGCCCCGGCGGCTATCAGGTCGGCAACTTCCCGCCGCAATGGACCGAGTGGAACGGTCAGTACCGTGACACCGTGCGCGACTTCTGGCGCGGCGAGCCGCAGGCGCTCGGCGAGTTCGCCTCACGGCTGACCGGCTCCGCCGATCTCTACGAGCACTCCGGCCGCCGGCCGGTGGCGTCGATCAACTTCGTCACCGCCCACGACGGCTTCACGCTGCGCGACCTGGTCAGCTACGAGCACAAGCACAACGACGCGAACGGCGAGGACGGCAACGACGGCGCCGACGACAATCGCGCGATGAATTTCGGCGTCGAGGGCCCGACGGACGATCCCGAAGTCAACACGATGCGCGCGCGGCAGCAGCGCAACTTCATCGCGACCCTGCTGCTCTCGCAAGGGGTTCCGATGCTGCTGCACGGAGATGAGCTGGGCCGGACGCAGCAGGGGAACAACAACGGCTACGCGCAGGACAACGAGCTGACCTGGGTCGACTGGGACAACGTCGATCAGCCGCTCGTGGAGTTCACCGCCGCTCTGGCACGACTGCGACGCGACCACCCCACCTTCCGTCGCCGTCGGTTCTTCAACGGCCGTCCGGTGAAGATGGAGGTCGGGCAGGGCCTCCCCGACATCGCCTGGCTGCGCCCGGATGGCAGCGTCATGCAGCCGGAGGATTGGGACTCCGGCTTCGGTCGGGCAGTGGGTGTCTTCCTCAACGGCCGCGGCATCCGCGAGCGGGATCACCGCGGCGAGCCCATCGTCGACAAGCACTTCATCATCCTGTTCAACGCCGGCGAGGACGGCATCGACTTCCACATCCCCGAGACCGCGTTCAGCCCGAAGTGGGACGTTCTGGTCGACACGGCCGGGGAGCAGGCCGACAGCGAGCCCTTGCAGCCCGGAACCTCCGTGCGCCTGCCGCCCAAAGCACTCATGGTGCTCTGCGAGCACGAACTGCCCGAGCCGGAGATCGACCACTCGGTGGCAGCCTCGCTGGCGGCGCTGACCGACACCATCACGATGCCCGGCCATGCGCCCAAGTCGGAGCTGGAGCGGTAGGACGTGGTGGCGCAGCCGAAGTCGACCTATCGTCTGCAGATCCGCCGGGATTTCGATCTGGATGCCGCGGCCGGAGTCACCCGCTATCTGCGTGACCTCGGGGTGTCGTGGGCCTATCTTTCTCCGCTGCTGCGCGCGACGGAGGGATCCGACCACGGATACGACGTCGTCGACCCTTCGATGGTCGACCCGGTCCGGGGCGGCTCTGCAGGACTGGAGCGGTTCGCCGCGGCCGCACGTGCGGCCGGCCTGGGGATCCTGATCGACATCGTTCCCAACCACATGGGCATCTCGCAGCCGGGGCAGAATCCGTGGTGGTGGGACGTTCTGACGCGCGGTCGCGACTCCCGATACGCCGAGGCGTTCGACATCGACTGGGAGTACGGCGCCGGCCGGATCCGCGTGCCGATCCTGGGTGCCGGCCTCGATGACGTGATCACGGCCGGTGATGTGGTCATCGAGCCGGGTGCGACGGTGGCGGGGGCCCACGGGATCGTACGCTTCTACGGCGAGCACACCCTCCCGCTCGCCTCCGATTCGATTCCGTTCCCCGTGGTCGGCCTCGGCAGCGCCGCACTGGATGACCCTGAGGTCATCCGGCAGATCTTGGATGCTCAGCATTGGGAGGCCGTCTTCTGGCGGCGCGAGGCCGCGGAACTGAACTACCGGCGATTCTTCGCAGTGACGACGCTTGCCGGGGTGCGGGTGGAGATTCCGTGGGTGTTCGACGAGTCCCACGCCGAAGTGCTGCGCTGGCTCCGCGAAGGTCTGGCCGACGGCATCCGGGTGGATCACCCCGACGGGCTGCTCGATCCCGGTGGGTACCTCGAACGACTCGCCGCCGCGACCGGACATGCCTACGTGCTGGTCGAGAAGATCCTCGAGCACGGCGAGGAGTTGGCCGGATGGTGGGAGACGGACGGGACGACCGGGTACGACGCACTCGCCCTGATCGACCGCGTCCTGATCGATCCCCGAGGAGAAGCGCCACTGAACGCGCTGGAGACCCGATTGCGGGGAGGCGACGCGCCCGCCTACCCGGATCTCATCCATGAGACGAAGCGGATGATCGCGGACACGATCCAGGGCGCCGAAGTCGCACGGCTGGTGCGCGAGCTCCCGGCCGCATCGACGACCGGCCCGGTCGACGCGTCTCAGGCGACCGACGCGATCGCCGAGCTGCTCGCGTCCTTCCCGGTGTACCGCTCCTACCTGCCCGCCGGCCGTGAGCACCTCGATCTGGCGGCTGCCGAGGCCACGGTCCGCCGTCCCGACCTCGCCGAAGCGATCGCGGGGCTGGTTCCCGTGCTCGCCGATCCGTCCCTCGAGGTCGCCCGCCGCTTCCAGCAGACCACCGGGCCGGTGATGGCGAAGGGCGTGGAGGACACCGCGTTCTACCGGTACACGCGGCTGGGGTCGCTGACCGAGGTCGGCGCCGACCCGTCCGTCTTCTCGCTCTCGGTCGACGGCTTCCACCGCGCGCAGGCTGCGCGGCAGGCGTCATGGCCCATCGCCATGACGACGCTGTCGACACACGACACCAAGCGCGGCGAAGATGTCCGCGCCCGCCTGGACGTGCTGTCGGAGATGCCGCAGCGCTGGAGCGACGTGCTCCTGGATCTGACCCGCCGCGCCTCGACCGGGAACGGCCCGTTCGACAACCTGCTCTACCAGGCGATCATCGGCTCCTGGCCGGTATCGAGGGACCGGTTGCACGCCTATGCCGAGAAGGCGTCGCGCGAGGCGGCCGAATCAACCGGTTGGTGGGATCCGGATGCCGCGTTCGAAGCCCGCATGCATGCGGTCGTGGACGCCGTTTTCGACGATGCCGTGGTGAACGCCGGGGTCACCGACTTCGTCGCGGAAGTCGAACCCGCCGGATGGTCCAACGGGCTGTCCGCAAAGCTGCTGCAGCTGACCTCTCCCGGCGTGCCCGACGTCTACCAGGGCTCCGAACTGTGGGAGACCTCGCTCGTAGACCCGGACAACCGACGGCCCGTGGACTTCGATGAGCGGGCTCGGCTGCTGAAAGCACTGGATGAGGGGTTCCCACGCGGTGAGCTCCCGACCGTGGATGCATCCGGGGCCGCGAAACTTCTCGTCACCTCGCGTGCGCTGCGCCTGCGGCGCGAACGTTCTGAGCTCTTCACGCGCTACACGCCGATGACCGTCGTGGGGGAGGCCTCCGACCACGCGGTCGCGTTCGACCGCGGTGGCGCGCTCACCGTCGCGACCCGTCTGCCTGTCGGCCTGCAACGTCGCGGCGGCTGGGCTGAGACCGTGCTGCTGCGGCACTCGGGCGCGACGACGGATGCCCTGACCGGACGCCGCTATGAAGGTTCCACCCTGCGCATCGCCGACGTGCTGGCGACCTATCCGGTGGCGCTGCTGGTTGCAGAGGGAGGAATCGCATGACCCTCGAGGTGTGGGCCCCGCGCGCTGAGCGCGTGCGCCTGCGACGACCGGGCGTGGACGACGTGGAGCTCGCGCGTGGCTACGACGGGTGGTGGGCCACGGCATCCGTCGCCTTGAACGATGGAGACGCGTACGGATTCGTGCTCGGGGACGCCGAGGACCTGCGGCCCGACCCGCGCTCGCGCCGACAGCCGCGCGGTGTGCACGAGGCATCGGCGTGGTTTGCCGCCGATGCGCACTCGTGGCGCGATCAGGCTTGGACGGGCCGCCAGCTCACCGGTTCGGTGATCTACGAGATGCACGTCGGCACGTTCACCGCTGCGGGCACGCTCGATTCGGCGATCGCGCGCCTCGACGATCTTGTCGATCTGGGCATCGGCTTCGTCGAACTGCTGCCGGTCAACGCCTTCAACGGCACACACAACTGGGGGTATGACGGCGTCCTCTGGTACGCGGTGCACGAAGGCTACGGCGGCCCGGCCGCCTACCAGCGATTCGTCGAGGCGTGTCATGTGCGCGGCCTGGGGGTCATTCAGGACGTCGTCTACAACCACCTCGGTCCGAGCGGCAACTACCTGCCCGAGTACGGGCCGTACCTGCGCGACGCGGAACAGAACACGTGGGGCGCGTCGGTCGATCTCGACGAGCCGGCGGTCCGCAGCTTCATCGTCGAGAACGCGCTGATGTGGATGCGCGACTACCACGTCGACGGCCTGCGACTGGATGCCGTGCACGCCCTTCGTGATTCGTCGGACACTCACATCCTGCAGGAGCTTGCCGAGGCGACCGAGGCGCTGAGCGCCCACCTCAACCGGCCGTTGACGCTGATCGCCGAGTCCGATCTGAACGACGCGAAAGTGATCAGCGCCCGGGAGGCGGGCGGCTACGGACTCACCGCGCAGTGGAGCGACGACTACCACCATGCCCTCCACGTGGCGGTGTCGGGCGAGACGCAGGGCTACTACGCCGATTTCGCGCCTCTCGCCGCGCTGACCAAGGTCGCGACGCGGGGGTTCTTCCACGACGGCACCTGGTCCTCGTTCCGCCGGCGGGAGCACGGTCATCCGATCGACGCGCGCATACCGATGTCGCGGCTCGTGACGTTCAGCCAGGACCATGATCAGATCGGTAATCGAGCCGCCGGCGACCGCCTGTCGCAGACGCTCGACGAGGGCGGGCTGGCGATCACCGCGGTGCTCACGGTCCTCTCGCCGTTCACCCCGATGCTCTTCATGGGCGAGGAGTGGGCGGCATCGACACCGTGGCAGTTCTTCACGTCGCATCCCGAACCAGAGCTCGGACGCGCGACCGCTGAGGGTCGCATCGCCGAGTTCGCCGCGATGGGCTGGGATCCGGCCGTCGTTCCGGATCCCCAGGACCCCGAGACGTTCGTGCGCTCCACGCTGCACTGGGACGAGCGCACGGAGGGCATGCACGCCCGCGTCCTCACGCTCTACCGCGACCTGATCTCGCTCCGCCGAGACGTGCCCGACCTCACCGACCCGGCGTTCGGCTCCGTGCAGGCGGAGGCCGATGAGATCACTCGCGTCTTCCGCCTCACGCGCGGGCTGACACAGATCCTTGTGAACTTCTCCCACGTCCCGGTGAGGCCGCCCGTGCCGGCGACCTCTGCCGTCCTCCTGACCACCGACGCCGGCGGCACGGTCGCCTACGGCTTCGCCGCGCTTCCGGCGCGGTCGGCGATGGTTCTCGCGGTTGAGCGGCGCGGCCGCGTCGAGCCCGCCCATTAAGCTTCGGGGGTGCCCTTCGCCCTCGCGCTCACTGTGATCCTCGCCGCCCTCGCGATCTTCCAGCTCGCGCTGGCGCTCGGCGCTCCGCTCGGCCGGTTCGCGTGGGGCGGGCAGCACGAGGTGCTCCCCGCGCGGCTGCGGGTCGGGAGCCTGATCGCGATCGTCATCTATGCCGTCATCGTCGTCATCGCATACGGCCGCCTGGACGCGATCGACGTCCTTCCGCTCGCTTTCGCCACCGTTGCGATGTGGGTGGTGTTCGCGTACTTCCTGATCGGGATCGCGATGAACGCCGTTTCGCGCAGCAGGCCCGAGCGCTTCGTGATGGTGCCGGTGACGATCGTGCTGACCGTGCTCAGCTTCTTCATCGCGCTGGGGTACGGCTCGATGGCGATGCCCGCCTGAGCGACCTGCTCACCGGTCCTTCGGCTTCCTCCACGTTCGCGCTCCGTGGCCGAACGCGGACACGCTCATCTCAGCTGACGCCGAGCCAGGAGCGGTCGGTCAGCACGAGGGGGCCGTCGTCGGTGATTGCGATCGTGTGCTCGGAATGCGAACCGCGGGAGCCGTCCGCGCTGCGCAGCGTCCACCCGTCCGGATCGGTGATGAGCTCGTCGGTGGTCTCCAGGAGCCAGGGCTCGAGGGCGACGACCAGACCCGACCGCAGCGGGTAACCGCGCCCGGGCTTGCCGTCGTTCGGGATGTGCGGGTCTCCGTGCATGATGCGCCCCACGCCGTGACCGCCGAAGTCCGTGTTGATCTCGTAACCGCCGGAGCGGGCCACCTCGGCGATCGCGTGCGAGATGTCCCCGATCCTGTGGCCCACGGTCGCGGCATGGATGGCGGCATCCAAAGCCCGTTCGGTGGTGTCGATGATGGCGAGGTCCTCGTCGCGGGCGGTGCCGACGACGAAGGAGACGGCCGAATCCGCGACCCAGCCGTCAACCGATGCGGCGAAGTCGAGCGAGACGAGATCGCCGTCCCGCAGCACGTAGTCGTGCGGCAGCCCGTGCAGCACGGCGTCGTTGACCGAGGTGCAGATGACCTTCCCGAACGGGCTCGCTCCGAACGAGGGGTGGTAGTCGATATAGCACGAGACCGCACCGGCGCGCCGGATGAGATCGTGCGCGCGGCGGTCGAGGGCCAGCAGGTTCGTGCCCACCTTCGTCTCGTCGCGCAGCGTGGCGAGCACCTCGGCCACGAAGCGGCCGGCGGGTCGCATCGCCTCGATCTCGGTGGGCGTGCGCAATTCGATCATCGGGTTCCTTCCGTCGGACCCATTCTGTCAGCGCTGCAGGTGGGCCATCCCGCCCATGCTGTGAGGATGCCTCGTCCTCCCTGCTCACGCCGTGCAGAGCGAATGACCGGCGTACCATCGGCGTATGTGGGTTCGGCGCGCGTTCTACAAGTGGTTGGTTCCCGCGGCGTTCCTCCTGCCTCTCTGGCTGCTGGTGGGGTGGGGGGTCTTCAACGCCGGTGGCTGGGCGTTCCTGTGGGTGCTCTTCCTCGCGATCCCTTCGGTGTTCGTGGGTCAGCTGCTGCTGACTCTGCTCGTCCGAGCGCGCGGCACGGTGCGCGCTGAACGCGCGGTGTCGTGGTGGGACGTTCTGGGCTTCACGGTGTGGCATTCGCTGACGATCGCGCTGGGCTTCTTCAATCAGGCGTGGTGGGCGCCGGTGCTGGTCCTGACGGTTGCGGTGGGACTCGCACTCTTCTGGCTGGAGCTCGCGCAACTGTGGCGCGAGGCGAAACCGGCGAGCATCCTGCTGCGCACGACCGAGGGCATCGGGTTCATTCCCGCGCAGACCCCGCGGTCCGCGCCGTCCGAGCGCGACGTCATCGTGATCACGGAGAAGCCGCCGACCGTCTGAGGGCCGTTTTGGCCGGTCGCGGCATCCGTGGCAGAATGATCCTTTGTGTCCTGACAGGTTCTGCCTCAGGGGGACCGGCCGCCCGGCGTCACGCCCGGAGGGCCTCGGACACGCTCATCCTTCCCACCAGTACCCGCGGTCGACCTGTGGCGGCCGCAGAGAGCAAAGATCATGCAGATCCTCGACTCCGTCGACGCAGCCTCGCTGCGTTCCGACATTCCCGCCTTCGGCGCTGGCGACACCATTCGCGTGCACGTCAACATCACCGAGGGCAACCGCTCTCGTGTGCAGGTCTTCCAGGGCGTCGTCATCGGCCGACAGGGCGACGGCGTGCGCGAGACCTTCACGGTCCGCAAGATCAGCTTCCAGGTCGGCGTGGAGCGCACGTTCCCCGTGCACAGCCCGGTGATCGATCACATCGAGATCGTCACCCGCGGTGACGTCCGCCGCGCGAAGCTGTACTACCTGCGCAACCTTCGTGGCAAGAAGGCCAAGATCAAGGAGAAGCGCGACAACTGACGCGTCGTCTTCGACAATGCCCCGGGCTTCGGCCTGGGGCATTTCGTCTTTCCCCGCGCTGAGAAGCACCCGGGGTATCTACGCGTGCCGCCGAGTGTGCGACCCTTGAATGCAGCGGCCCGACGACTTGCGGCACGCCCGAAGAAGGACCCCTATGACCACCGAGCAGACCGCAGCCGCCGCGCCGACGCCCACCTCCCGCGCCGCGCGGAGTCAGCCGCGCGACCGACGGCGAGGATGGCTCTCGTTCCTGCGGGACGTGCTGATCATCGTCCTGGTGGCGGTGCTCGTCTCGTTCCTGGTCAAGACCTTTCTGGTCCGCTCGTTCTACATCCCCTCCGGATCGATGGAGTCCACGCTGCTGGTCAACGACCGCATCCTGGTCGATGAGATCACGCCGCGCTTCAGCGGTTACGACCGCGGTGACATCGTCGTGTTCCGCGATCCCGGCGGCTGGCTGCCGCCGCGTGCGGAGACCGAGCGCTCGTTCCTCCTCGAGGGTGTCGACTGGATGCTGTCGCTGGTCGGTCTGGCCGCGCCCGACAGCGATGATCATCTTGTGAAGCGGATCATCGGGGTCTCCGGCGACCACGTCGTATGCTGCAACGCGATCGGACAGATCACGGTCAACGGCGTCCCCCTGGATGAGACCGACTACATCCGGCTTCCCACCCCGGACAGCCCCGCCTCCGACCAGCTCTTCGACGTGATCGTGCCCGAGAACCGCCTCTGGGTTCTGGGCGACAACCGCTACTCCTCCAAAGACTCGCGCTACAACCAGGACCAGCCCGGCGAAGGATTCGTCCCGGTCGACAACGTCGTCGGCCGCGCGTTCCTGACCACGTGGCCCTTCGACCGATTCGGGATGCTGGACTTTCATCCCGAAGTGTTCGCCGGGATCCCCGAGGCGTCCGACGACAAGGCCGAGGTCCCCACCCCAGAGCCCACCGAGAACCCGCTGCCGTGACATGAGCCCGGTCGAACCCCGTCTGACTCTCGAACGCCGTCTGCTGAGGGAGCACGCGATCCTGATCGCGTGCGACGAAGTGGGCAGGGGCGCACTCGCGGGGCCGGTCGCGGTGGGCGCGGTGGTGATCGATGCGGCCCGCTCGCGCAAACGCGTCCCGCAAGGACTGCGCGACTCCAAGCTGGTGCCAGAGCATCGGCGCGCGGAGGTCGCCGCGCGCGCGGCGTCGTGGGTGTCGGCCAGCGCCGTGGGGTGGGCCAGCTCCGTCGAGATCGACGAGATCGGCATCATCCGGGCGCTCGGACTTGCGACGATGAGAGCACTGGCCGACCTGCGCGCGCACGGTGTGGTGCCCGAAGACGCGATCGTCGTCCTGGACGGCAACTACGACTACATCACCCCGGCCGGCGGCACGGGACTGACCATTCGCCCGGTCACCAAGGCCGATCGGGATTGCGCGAGTGCGGCCGCGGCATCCGTCATCGCCAAGGTCGCGCGGGATGCACTGATGACCGAGCTGCACGACGAGTTGCCCGCCTACAGCTGGGCGCGCAACAAGGGTTACGCGAGCCCCGAGCACCGCGAGGCGATCAGAGACCACGGCATCAGCCACCACCATCGCGCATCGTGGGCGTTGCTGGGCGAGCCGACGCTGTTCTGAGGGCGCGCCTCACGTGTCGAGCGAGAGCTCCTCAGGCAGGTGGAAGTCTCGGCGCGAGAGCTCTTCGACGTTGACGTCCTTGAACGTGAGCACACGAACCGACTTGACGAACCGGTCGGCGCGGTAGATGTCCCAGACCCATACGTCGGTCATGGTGATCTCGAAATAGAAGTCGTGCTCGGTGTCGCGGCGCACGACATTGACCTCGTTGGCGAGGTAGAACCTGCGCTCGGTCTCGATCACGTACTGGAACTGTGACACGACGTCCCGGTACTCGCGATAGAGAGCGAGCTCCAGTTCGCGGTCATAGTCTTCGAAGACTTCGTCATCCATGGTGCCTCCCATCCTAGAGGCGAGGTGGATCAACACCGGTCGTAGCCTGACGTTGATGCGCCTGCGCCTCCAGATCGAGCAGCCGGCGAAGCCGGCGTATCGAGATCCACGCATCCGATTCTCCTCCCGGCACGGCGTGCCAGCACCTCTCATCGGCTCCTCCCCAGCCCGACACCGCCCCGGCTTGTACCCGCACGGCGGGGACCGGCGCCTGCATCCGCACGCCCGCGCGTCACGATGCCTACATGGCAGCGAAGGATGTTCTCGGGCGCGCGGGCGAGGAGCGCGCGGCGCGGTACCTGGAGACGTGCGGGTACACCGTGCTGGACCGCAACTGGCGGATCCGCGACGGCGAGATCGACCTCGTCATCGCCCGCCCCGGTGAACTGGTGGTCGTGGAGGTGAAGACCCGCAGCGGCGACGGGTTCGGCCACCCTTTCGAGGCGGTCGATGGCCGCAAGCAGCATCGCCTCTGGCGCCTCGCCGTGGCGTGGATCGCCGCGCACCCGGATCAGGCGCAAGGGCGCCGGCTTCGCCTGGATGCGATCGCGATCACCGGGCCCGATCCGCAGACCGCCAGGCTCGAGCATCTTCAGGACCTCCGATGACCACGGCACGCACGTGGGCGGTCGCCCTGACCGGGCTGGACGGTGCGCTCGTGGAGGTGGAGGCGGACCTTTCGAACCAGACACCGGAGTTCCGCATCATCGGTCTGCCCGACAAGGCGCTGGCCGAGGCGGTGCAGCGCGTGCACAACGCCAGCGCGAACTGCGGCCTCG